>DAMCAL010000013.1:4639-33177 GCA_032059585.1 Burkholderiaceae bacterium | reverse complement strand
GCTGGAAGCCCGGCCAGACGCTGCTGCTGAACGGCAAGATGCTCACCGGCCGCGACGCCGCGCACAAACGCATCCAGGACATGTTGGCCAAGGGGGAGCCGCTGCCCGTGGACTTCACCAACCGCGTGATCTACTACGTCGGCCCGGTCGATCCCGTGCGCGACGAGGTCGTCGGCCCGGCCGGCCCGACCACGGCCACGCGCATGGACAAGTTCACCCGCATGATGCTGGAGCAGACCGGCCTGATCGCCATGATCGGCAAGTCCGAGCGCGGCCCGGTGGCCATCGAGGCCATCAAGGACAACCGCAGCGCCTACCTGATGGCAGTGGGTGGCGCGGCGTATCTCGTGAGCAAGGCGATCAAGCATGCCCGCGTGGTGGGCTTCGAGGATTTGGGCATGGAGGCCATCTACGAATTCGACGTGGTGGACATGCCCGTCACCGTGGCGGTGGACGCTGGCGGCACCAGCGCGCACATCACCGGCCCGGCGGAATGGCAAAAGCGCATTGCCAGCGGGGAATTCAAGGGGATCGAACTGGCGACAGCGTAAGCTTTGCAAGCCTGTCGCGAGAGAGCCGCCTTCGGGCGGCTTTTTCTTTTTCACCATCCGGGGCCATTCGACAATCGCAGAAAGCCATGGCACCGGCGCAGCAGATGCCGCATGGGACAGGTTGCCTCATGAGCAAAAAGCCGCTTTGGTCCGTGGTCTTCGTTTCCTGCGCACGCGCCAACGGCTGCGTCAGCACCTGCGGTCGGTTGCACTGGGCAGGCTCGACCATCTTTGATACAGGACGGCTCAACGTCTCAGTGGAACATGCTGTCTGACATTAGAAGCGCCCTGGAAGTCAATCGTTTGGGCAACGATCCTGATTTCATGACTTCTCTTGCCCGCGGGCTTTTCGTGCTCGCGGCCTTCTCCGACCGCAAACGGCCGATGCGCATCGCCGAACTGGCTCGCATCACGGAACTCGACCGCGCAGTGGTGCGTCGATGCTTGCATACGCTGGTGCAGATCGGCATGGTGGAAAAGTTCGACAAGACGTATCGGCTCACCTCCGGCGTCTTGAATCTGGGACACGCCTATTTTTCCTCCTCGCACATCGTGGAGAAGAGCCATGTGTACCTGGAAAAGCTTTCGGCGAGTGTGTTCACCAATTGTTCCCTCGCGATCATGGAAGCTCGCGAAGTCGTCTACCTGTCACGCGTGCAAAGCAGGAAGCTGATCGAAAAACCGATCGGCCTGGGCAGCCGACTGCCCGCGCACTGCACCTCGGTCGGGCGGGTCTTGCTTTCCAATCTGCCGGACGCCGAACTGCGGCTCTATTTCGATTCGGTAAGGCTTGAGCCGTACACCGAATTCACGGTGACGGACAAAGACCAACTTTTTCACATGCTTCAGCAGATCCGCATCGACGGATACGCGACCGTTGACCAGGAGTACGAGCTTGGCCTCACGGCGATCGCCATTCCCGTGCGGGTTCGCGGCATTCAGACACCGATGGCCCTGAGCATCACCGCGAATGCCAAATACGTTCCTGCAGAGCAGTTGGTCGAGTTGTATCTGGAAAAAATGCAGGGGGCGGCCAAGCAGCTTTACCTGATTGGAGATCCGCACCCGAAGCCGAAGGGAAAGCCTTTGAAGAGTGGCCCAGGGGCCACTTCTTCAGACTGAGAAGTTCGCAGGGGCCGCCCTCCCCTGCTAGCGCGTCAGCCTCCGGCCGTGGCGGGTGCTGGCTGAGCCTCGGACTTGCTACGGCGACGCAAGAATCCCCACATGGACCAGACGATCAGCAGAACGCAGACGGCCAGGGCACCGGCCGTGATGGGCCGTTCGATGAAGACACCGAAGTCGCCCCGGGACAACAGCAGCGTTCGCCGGAAGTTCTCCTCCAGCATGGGTCCCAGCACCAAGCCCAAGATGATCGGCACCACTTCGAAACGCACCTGCAGCATGAAGTAGCCAACCAGGCCGACTCCCAGAAGGATGAAGATGTCGAAGACGTTGTTGTTGGTGCTGTAGACCCCGATACAGGTGAACAGCACGATCGCGGGAAACATGAACGAATAGGGAATCGTCAGCAGGCGCACCCACATGCCGATCAGCGGCACGTTCAGAATCACCAGGAAGATATTGCCGATCCAGAAGCTGACGATCAGGCCCCAGAACAGCTCCGGGTGGCTGGTCAGCACCTGCGGACCCGGCTGAATCCCCTGGATCATGAGCGCACCCAACAGCAGCGCCATGATGGCGTCGCCCGGAATGCCCAGCGTCAGTGTCGGGATGAAGGAAGAACCCACGCCGGCGTTGTTGCACGCCTCGGGCCCCGCGATGCCTTCGATCGCGCCCTTACCGAACTGCTCCGGATGCTTGGAAACGCGCTTTTCCATCGCATACGACAGGAACGTGGCCATGCCGCCACTGGTTCCCGGCAGCGTGCCGAAGAACGAGCCGAGTGCCGAACCGCGCAGCATCGGGGGGATCGAGCGGCGCCAATCCTCGCGGGTCGGCATCTGGTCGCGCAGCCGATAGCGCTGGTTGCTCGGCGAGACGCGGGTGGAGTTCGCGCTGGTGATCACCTCGGTGATGGCGAACAGGCCCATCGCCACAGCCACCAGACTCAGACCATCGGCCATGTCGGTGAAGTCGAAGTTGAAGCGCTGGACGCCCGTGTTCACGTCCGTGCCGACCACGCCGAGAATGAGGCCGAACACCATCATGGCCACCCCTTTGATCGGGGAGCCCTGGCCCACCGTCGAAGCAGCCACCAGGCCGAGCAGCATCAGCGCGCAGTACTCCGAAGGGCCGAAGTTCAACCCCAGTTCCGAGAGCATCGGGGCAAACAGCATCAGCAGCAGGATGCCGACCGCCGAGCCCCAAAAAGAGGCAATGCACTTCATGAACAGGGCTACGCCGCCGCGCCCCTGTTTGGCCATCGGGTAACCGTCGAGCACCGTCACCGCCGCCGCCGGATGTCCTGGAACCCCCAGCAAGATGGAACAGGTTCCACCCCCATAGTCCGCACCAAAATAAACCCCGGCCAGCATGATCAGGGCGCCGGAGGTCGGCAGGTGGTACGTGATCGGCAGTAGCAGCGAGATCGCAATCAGGGCTCCCAGGCCCGGAAGCACGCCGACCAGGCAGCCGAGAAATACGCCGAGGAAACAGTACCAGAGGTTACTCAGCGTGATCGCTTCGTTGATCCCCATCGACAGGTTGGCGGCAAAAGCACTAAAGAGGTCCATCGCTCATCCTTGGAACGTGAAAGCCGGCAGCGTCATTTGCAGGCCCAGCGAGAAAATCAGCCACGAAAGCACTGCGAGGAAAGCGCCAAGCATCAGGGCCGACCGGAGTTTGAAAGCCTTGCTTGCCGATGCCGTCACGACCACACAGATGAAGGCGGTGGGAATCAACCCGACGCGGTGAATCAACAGCCCGAACAACAGCACTGCAGCCAGGACGGCGAGCAGCGGCCGAACGGCAAAAGGCGGCGGCGTGATCGCATGGACCGTTTTGCGAAAGGAGAAAAGGATGATGACGACGCCCAGGCCGGCAAGCACCCATCCGAGCGCGGTGGGAAAGTAGCCAGGGCCCATGCGGGAGGCTTGCCCGATCTGGTAGTGAGAGGATGCATACAGCGCGACGAAGGTGCCGAATGCCACCAGTGCCACGCCCGCCGCAAAGTCGCGTAAGTCGATGTGTTTCATGAAAGTCTCATCTCGTTTCTGGTAATGCCGTAAGCGTTCCTCAGTTGACTTATGTCCTCGCAGTCAGCAGGCGGCGCCGCACCGGGCGCCTCCCTTGTCGCTGGCGCCGGGGAGCTCCGGTGATCTGCGCTCCCCGTGCGCTCCGTTCTAGTCCATGCAAAAGTCATCATCGTTTCCGGGCGCCTTCTGTGGTTTGGCAGCGAGGGTTGAAGTGCACTGCCCGCAGTGTCGCAGCGCGATGCGCCAAGACACCGGTTGTACCTTCAGTCTCGCCCTGAAAAAACGATCGGGCGCTTCTCCTTGAACGCACGTACGGCTTCCTGGTGATCGCGAGAGCGCGCTACCAACGGGACCGTGTTGATTTCGGCGCGCAAGGCTGCGTCCAGGCTGTCCACGCTGCCGTCGGCAAAGGCCGCTTTGGTGAGCGCGAAGGCCAAGGGTGCGGTCTGCGCGTACCGCGTCGCCACCTCCAGGGCGGTGGCCAGCGCAGTTCCTGGCTCAACCGCCTGGTTGACCAGCCCGATACGCTCTGCGGTCAGCCCGTCCACCTCGGTCGCCAGCGCAATCAGCTCCTTGGCCTTGGTGGTGCCGACTCGCCGCGGGAGGCTCCAGTACATTCCCACGTCCGGCACCAGGCCGATGCGAGCGAACGCAGTGCCGAACCGGGCGTCGCGGGCCGCCACGACGTGGTCGCAGGCGATCGCCATCGACAGCCCCAGTCCGAACGCATGGCCTTCCACGGCGGCGATCACCGGCTTCGGGCCGGCCGCCAGCATTCGCACGATGCCATGGTAAGCCGCCATGCGGGCGCGTGACTCCAGCACGGTGCGCGATTCGCCCATCGCCGAGACGTCGCCGCCCGCACAAAACGACCCGCCCGCGCCGGTCAGCACAATCGCGCGCACGTCCGGGTCTTCAACGGCAGCTGCCAGAAGGTCGTTGAGTGCGTCGCGCATCTCCGTGGACAGTGCGTTCAGTCGCCGCGGGTTGTTCAACGTCAGAACCACCACGCCGCCCTGCTGCTGCACACCAATCAGTTCTGTAGGGAAAGCCGTCATCCCGATCTCCTTTCAACGGGTGCGGAGGGCTGCGCCGGCGCTGCGACCAGGCGCAGCCATACCCCGCAAAATTCAAACGCGTCGGCTACGGTCCGACAGCCAAGGTGATCGGCATGGGCCAGCACCTCCGCGGGGTCCCGTACTGACAATTGCACGACGGTCGCGCCATCGCCGGGTCCGTCCCGCTCGTGGGCATCGCGGAAACACAGTGCGCCGTAGTCGAGGGCGATGCGTGCGCCGCCGGGAATGCGCTGAGCTACGCGGCCGAGCACGCCAGCCCACCGCTCGGCCTGTGGGAGTGCATTGCTCGCAGCCAACTCCACCGCCATCAGGTCCACCGTGACATCGGTGCGTACATGCATGTGCCACCCGGTTCCCGCCCACTCGAAATGGCCAAACCGCGGCTCGCGACCTTTCGCGTGCTGGTCGATCTCGAGCATCACCCAGCCCATGTCGGCCGGATGCAGCTGAATATTGCGCGCGTTTGGATACACCGCTTCATGTGCGATGCGAATGCCCATGTGCTGCGCCTGCCGACGGTGCCGCTGCAGGTCCGTGCAGTCGACGATGACGATATACAGCGCCTGTCGGCGCCCGGCCCTCAGAAAACGCGCCACCGCACTGTCCTGCCGAAGCGGCGCCACGATCTCGATGAAGCTGCCATTGACGGCAAAGACCGCATTCTCGAGACCGAATTCGGCGTTCAGCTCGGGCGCGCGGTGAACGACCCTGACGCCCAGGATTTCGCCAAGCAACTGCTCTGCCGGGGCCAACTCTGGCGCGGCAAAGCACACCTGCCGCAGGCGTACGGCGTTCATGCGGCAGCCTCCCGGCGAACCAGCAACGCATCGACGGCGACGATTCCATCTGCCGTGCAGATCAGTGGGTTGACGTCGAGCTCGGTGAGGCGGTCCGCATGGTCTGCCGCCAACTCCGACACCCGGCAGACGATCTCGGCCAACCCATCAAGATCCACCGCCGGCGCACCCCGAAACCCCTCGAACAACGCGGCCGCCTTGAGCCGCATCAGCATCACGTGTGCCTCGGTCTGGGTCACGGGCGCCAGATCGATGACCGTGTCCTTGAGAAGCTCCACGAGCACTCCCCCGAAACCGACCAGCACCAGGGGGCCGAAGAGCGGGTCGACCCGCGCGCCGACCACCAGCTCCAGCCCTGCGGTGGCCATCGGCTGTACCAACACACCATTGAGGCGCGGCGGCGGGTGCAGCGCAGCGACGTTGAGCATGATCTCGTCGAACGCCCGTTCGACCGAAGCGGCATCGGCCACGTGGAGGCGGATCACCCCAGCCTCGGTCTTGTGTGCGATGTCCGGGGACTCGGCCTTGAGCGCCACGGGAAAACCGCACTCTCGCGCAGCCGCCACCGCGTCGGCCGCGCCCTGCACCAGAATTTCCCGGTTCACGGGAAGGCCGTAAGCGCTCAGTACCGCCTTCGTCTCCCGCTCGGTCAGCGTGGTGTAAGGGGCCGCATCGATCAGTTGCCCCGCGTGCTGACGCGCCGCGGCCGTTACCAGTCGATCCAGACGACGCGGTCCGCGCTGCCGGCGCTCTTCCCGGGCATGCCAGGCGGCAAGCGTCTTGAAACACCGGTCCATGGAACCGAACAGTGCTGCGTGGGGCGACCGCTCGGCCTCGTCGAAGCCCGGCCCGGCGACCCAGCCGTTGCCCCACACCAGACATACCGGCTTGCCGCACTCGCGTGCAAGCTGTCCGACCAGTTCGACGCGTGCCGGGATGGCCTCGTAAGCGTAGTGGATGGGAAACACCAAGGCGCCGCAGTCCGGGCTTTCGAGGAACGCGCGCGCACAGGCCAGCAGCGATTGCGGATTGTTGGTGACCTGGGCGGTGACGTCGCAGGGGTTGGTGGCTGACCCGAAGTGCGGCACATGCCGGGCCAAAATCGCGGCTACTTCGGCGCTCGGTGGCGGCAGCGCGATCCCATGCGCCTCGGCCGCGTCAGCGCCGATGATGGCCAGGCCACCCGACGCTGCGACGACAGCAGCACCAGGCGCACTCGGGGGTGGCGCCTTGGCGAAAAACGACGCGGTTTCGACCAGCGCCTCCAGCTGGTCGACCACGACCACGCCATGCCGCCGAAACGCGGCGTCGTAAGCTTCGTTCAAACCCGCCAGCGAGCCGGTATGCGACATTGCCGATGCCGCGCCCTGCGCACTGGTGGCAACCTTGAACACCACCAGGGGTTTGTTGGCAGCAAGCGCACGCTCGGCCGCATCCATGAACCGTTCCGGTTGCGCCATACCTTCGAAGACGCAGGCGATCGCCGCGCAATGGGCATCGTCAACCAGGTAGTTGACCAGGTCGGCGACATCGACGTCGCACGAGTTCCCGGCATTCAGGATGTGGCTGATCTGTGTGCCCCGCTTAGCGGCCTGACCCAATCCGAGGCCAAGCGCGCCTGACTGGCTCACGATACCGACCGCCGGACCAGAAGGCTCGGCTATCGCCAGGTCGCCCATGAAAGTCAACGAGCGGCTTCCGTGCGTGTTCAAGAAGCCGATGCAATTGGGCCCGAGCAGGCGCACGCCGGCAGCAGCGGCAAGCTCGGCCAGCGTCGCCTGCGCGCTCACATCGTGGGGCTTGCCAGTCTCGGCGAAGCCGGATGCATAAAGCACGACGCCGCCCACGCCCAGCGCAGCGCATTCCTCGAAGATGGGCTCGACCGCAGCGGCAGGCGTGGCGATGACCACACAGTCCGGCACCTGGGGAAGCGCGGACAGCGACGGATAGCAGGGGCGGCCATCCAGCTGCTGGTATTTCGCGTTGACCAAATAGAGTTCGCCCGCAAAGCGATCGAGACCCGCTACCGTACGGCTTCCGAACCCCTTCGGATTGGCCGAGACCCCGACCACGGCGATGCTGTCAGGCTCGATCAGGCGACGCAGGTCAGCGTGTGAATAGAGCGGTCGCTGCGACTGCTTCATGCCGTCACCTCATCCAAGGCCGATTCGGCGATGCGTTGCAATGGACCGTCGGCTCGCAGGTCGGTGCTCAGGCGAATGATGCGCTTTTGGAACAAGTGGGCGTCGTACTCCCACGTGTAGCCGATGGCGCCATGCAACTGGATGCTGTCGGTGCGCACCCGGGCGGCGGCGTCTGCCACCGCTACCTGGGCAAAGTCGAGCGATAGACAGCCTGGTCCGTCCGGTCCGGTTACGGTCAGCGCGCCGGCCGCCTCTGCGACGGCAAGCGTCGCCACATCAAGCGCGATTGCTGTATCGGCAAGGCGGTGCTTGACCGCTTGAAAGCTGCCGATAGGCACGCCGAACTGGCTGCGCTCTCGCACATAGTCGCGCGTAAGCCGAAAGCCTGCATGCGCGGTTCCTAGCACGTCTGCAAGCCTGTACAGGCGCCAGCCCGCATCGATGCGCCTGGTCCGCGCCGCAGAAACCTGGATGGCGCCCGCGATCAGCTCTTCGCGCTGCGCAGGCGAAGGCTGCCATTCGGCCAGTGTGCACGCGGGGTCCAGAGCTGGACGCTCGGCAAGCGTCAACTGACCAACCGGCACCACGGCCAGGTTCATCGATCCGTCCGCGCGGCGAAAAGTGAACAGTACATGCGAGCATTGCGCGGCATGGTCGAGAAGGCGGGCGGCACCGCAGGTCGGCACATCGAGCCAACCCAGCGCCGCGTCTCCCGCCACAAGGGCGGCCACGGGAAGTGGCAACTGCGGAGCAGCGGCCTGCACCAGCGCGCCCAACACGGCGGTTTCGCCAAGGGCCAGCGGAAACAAATGGGCGCCGGCTGCTTCAGCGAGGAGCACCGCTTCCTGCAGCGAAAGGCCGAGCCCTCCCACCTCGTCGGGAAACAGCAGGCCGGTCCAGCCCAACTCGGCAACCTCGGCCCAGATCTTTCGCCTGGAATCTTCGCTCCACTGCGGCGCGGAGCGGACCCAGCGTGCGTCGCATCGCTTGTCCAGGAACGCGTGAAAGGACTCGGACAAAAGGCGGTGCTCGGGATTCGACATGGTCAACATGGGCACCCTCCCTAGCGGGGCAGGCCGAGCGTGCGCTCGGCAATGATGTTGCGGTGGATTTCCGACGCCCCTGCCGCGATCGTCATGCAACGGGACCACAGAAATTGCCGGATCCAGTTGGTCTCAGGTTCGCGCGGATCGCCCACGGGGCTGAGCTTTGCACGGTCGCCCAGCAGGTCGAGCGCACAGTCGTAGAGACTTTGCAGCGCTTCGCTTCCCAACAACTTCGTGTACGAACTCTCCGGCCCTGGAGGCAAGCCCTGCATCGATTGCTCCAGGCCACGCTCGACAATCAGCCGCAACCCATTGATCTGAACCGCCAGCCGCGCCAGCCGCGCGCGCCACGCCGCTCGCGTCTCCGGTGCGGCATCGGCAGCGGTGTGCTGAAACAGTGCCCAGACACGCTTCAAGTCTTCCGCGAGCCGAATCTGATGGGGGACGTAGTAGGTGCTGCGTTCGAAGTTCGCTGCGCTCATGGCGACGCGCCAACCTTCGTTTTCCGGGCCGACCAGGTTTTCAGCCGGGACCCGGACATCCTCGAAGAAGATCTCGCAGAACTCGTCTTCGCCATTGATCTGCCGAATCTGTTCGACGCGTACTCCCGGGCTCTTCAGGTCCACCAGCAAGAAGCTGATGCCGGCGTGGGGCCGCGCATCAGGGTCGGTGCGTGCCAGCACGAAACACCAGTCGGCCACGTGGCCTCCGGTGGTCCAGACCTTGTGCCCGTTCAGCAGGTAGTGGCCGTCTTCGCGACGCGCACGCGTCTTCAGCGCCGCAAGATCAGAGCCTGCGCCAGGCTCGGAATAGCCTTGGCACCACACGTCCTGGTTCGATGCGACCCGCGGCAGGAAGCGCAGCTTCTGCGCTTCGCTGCCAAAGTGCAACAGGGTTGGCGCGAGAATGCTGTGGCCGATCCCGTTGGCTGGCTGCGGGCAATCGAATTTCGCGTATTCCTGCAAGAAAACGACCTGCCTGCTCAGAGGGAGACCGCGCCCGCCATACGCTTGCGGCCATGTGAACGCCGACCAGCCAGCCGCGCACAGCCTGTCCTCCCATTCGCGGCGCGTGAGCAAATCGTGCGGATTGAACGGCTGCTTCGAACAGCTTGCCTTGAACAGCTCATAGTTGTCCTGCAACCAGCTACGCAGCTCGGTGCGGAACGCTTCGTCGTCTTTACTGAAAGCCAGCATGGTCATTCGATCCTGTGTGGGGACGGCTACCGGATCTGCCGGGCGGACCGTCGCGCGGCGCGGGCTGCGTCCCGTCGTGTCGCGCCCGCGAGGCGGGCAGCCTCGAAGAGGCGGGAAATAGCGTGTGGCTCGTGTTCGCTCAGGTCTCTTGCGGAAAATCGCGCGGGGCCGGGCCGTCGTACCAGACGTCTTCAGGCTTGGCAGCGACTCGCCATCCCTTTTCGCGCACCGTTTCCTCGACGGCGTGCGCCGAGATCCCGGCCGCGCGCGGCAGGAAAACGAACACCCGAGCGAGTCGCCAGTCGAAGCCGAGGTCCATGAGGATGCCGGCCATGGCCCCATCGATATTCAGCGGAATGCGGCGGCCGGACTGGGCTTCCATCTCACGCTCGATGGCCAGCGACATCTCCAGGTGGGGGCCGACCAGCGCCAACTGCTGCGCCAGGGCGACCATCGCTTCGACGCGCGTGTCGCGTTGCGGGTGCAACGGATGCCCGAAGCCTTCAATGCGCTGCTTGTCCCGCCGCGCCGCAGCGACCAACTCGCGCGCGCGCTCCGCGTTCGAGATGCCACGTTGGCGCGCATCTTCGACCAGCTCCTGGAGGTGGCGGGACGCCTGCTCGCCGGCACCGCCGTGCACATCGCCAAAGGACAGGATGCCGGCGGCGACGCTTGCCTGCAGAGGCACGCCCGAGGCCGCGACCATGCGGGAGATGGCCGAGGGCACCACCAGCCCGTGGTCGATCGGGGCGATCAGCACGGCATTCAGGAGCCGGGCCTGTGCACCTGTGGGGACTCGCTGCTGAAAGAGCACGAACAGCGCGCCGGCAAAGTCGAGCTTGCCCATCATGTCGGCCACGCTGTAGCCAGCGATACGCACGCTTTCAGCGTCCGCGTCAGAAATGGCAGTGCGCCAAGTTCGATCGGTCATGCGTTCCTCATTTTTTCTCTCGGCGAGGCCGGCCACGCGCGAGCCGGCTCGGACCGGCCTGCGGCCCGGCCCGCTCGCGATTGACAACGACTCCGCCAGCGCCTTCAGCAAGCGCGAAAGCGGCTTACTGGAACTTGGCGCCGGACGTTTCCAACATCCCTTTCCAGATCGGCAGGTCACGCTGGGTGATTGCCGTGACGGCGTCGGGCGAGCTGTCTGTCACCACGACGAAACCCATGGCATCCAGCCGCTTCTTCACATCCGGCATCTGCGCAATCTTGCTGATCGTCTCGTTCAGCCGGTCCACGATCGGCTTGGGCGTAGCCGCTGGCACTGCGATCCCCAACCAGCCAAGCGAGCGGTAGGCGTCTTCAGCGAAACCTTGCTCTTTCATGGTCGGCACGTCGGGCAGAACGCCAATGCGGTCGCTGCCGGTGACGCCGAGTGCCCGGAAACGTCCGTCCTCGACAAAGGGCTTGACCCCCATGGCGCTGGCGACCGTCATCTGCAGGTTGCCCGAGAGCATGTCCTGCAGGATGGGTGCTTCGCCCTTGTACGCCACGTGTGTCATGTCGGCGTCGAACTTGTTGCTCAGATAGGCGCCGGCAAGGTGGGGGTACGAGCCGATGCCGTACGAGCCGTAGGCAACGGTGCTCTTGTTGGCCTTCAGGTAATCCATGAACTCCGCGGCATTCTTCGCCGGAATCTTGGACGTCACCACGAACACCTGCGGGATCCTCGCCACTTGGTATACCAGCTGGAAATCTCGCTGCGGTTGGTAACTCATCTTGGGATAGATGAACTGGTTGGTCGTGAAGACATTACTGGCTGCCAGAAGCATCGTGTAGCCGTCTGCGGGCGCCTTCGCGACCGCGGTCGCGCCGATGATGGAACCGGCGCCGGGCTTGTTGTCGACCACGACAGGCTGACCCAGCAGCTCGGACATCTTGTCGCCGAACACCCGCGCCACAGCGTCGGTGCCGCCGCCGGGGGAGAAGGGAACGACGATGTGAAGCGGCTTGGTGGGAAAATTCTGTGCCATGGCTGGTGCAGCGGCGAGCACGGTGCCGGCGGCCAATGCGCCAAGAAGGGTGCGACGGATGGTGAAACGTGTGGTCATGGTGGTCTCCTGGTTATCAAAGGTGGGGCGAGAGGCGGGGTCCGCTGGCCGATCCAGCCATCGCGGCCCGGTCACTGCCGATGGCCGGAAAGAAGCCATGCGAACCGTCGGTCGGTAATCCGTGGTAGGCGAGGCGGCAGCTCATTCCAGCCGTGCTCCTGACTGCGCCACGAGCTTTTTCCACACGGGCAGGTCGCGATCGAATGCGGCCTGGAACGCCTCGGCGGAGCTGTCCGGAATGACGTCGTAACCCATTTCAGCGGCCCGCTTCCTCAAATCCGGAGCGTTGGCGGCCTTGACAATGGACGCGTGGATGCGGTCCACGACAGGGCCGGGTACGGCCGCTGGCAGCGCCATGCCCACCCAGCCCACGACCCGGTAGGCATCGTCGGCAAGGCCTTGCTCCTTGAGGGTGGGAACGTCGGCCATGGCTGGCACGCGACGCTCGCCCGTGACGCCGATAGCAGTGAGCTTTCCCGCAGCAACGTGCGGCTTCGCCCCCATGAAGCTGGAGGTGGTCATCTGCACGTTATTGCTGAGCAGGTCCAGCAACAGGGGAGCTTCGCCCTTGTATGCCACATGGTTCATGTCGGCGTTCTGGGCGTGGCTCATGTAGGCGCCCGCGAGGTGGGGGTACGAGCCGATGCCGTATGACCCGTAGTTGACCTTTCCCCTGTTCTTGCTGACGTATGCCAACAGTTCCTTTGCGTTCTTTGCGTCAACCGATGGGTTGACCACGAGAACCTGTGGAACCTCCGCAACCTTGTAGATCAGCTTCAAGTCGGTCTGCGGGTTGTACGGCAGGCTGGGATAGAAGAATCGGTTGGTCACGAAGGACGTGGAAGGTCCGAACCACATCGTGTACCCGTCTGCTGGCGCCTTTGCGACGAAGTCGGTGCCGATGATGGTGGCCGCGCCTGACTTGTTTTCCACCACGATGGGCTGGCCCAGGTCCGCGGACATCTTCTCGGCGAACATGCGCGCCATCGTGTCCGTGCCACCCCCCGGCGGAAACGGCACCACCATCCGGATCGGCTTGGTGGGATAACCTTGGGGGCTGACTGCCACTGCCGACGTTGCCACCGCGGTCAGCGCGCAAAGGGTCAACGGTTGTAGAAAAGTTCGGATGCGCATGGTTGTCTCCTTGGGGTTGATATCTCTGTTGGCTTTTGCGCGGCGCTCGAGAAGCGGTCAACGCTGCCCGAAGGGCTTGGCGTGAACGCTGTTTAAGCACGCACTCATCGGGAACGAAACTCCGATTTCCACGGCAATTTGCCGACTTCCTGTTTCAGCAGAAGGCAAAAGTCCGACTGGTCCCAGCCTTCACTCAGTGCATCGAAGACCACGTGCACGACACCTTCCGCGCCGGCTTTGACCAGCGGCGTTTGCTCTGGGTCCAGGCCGAACCGGTCAGCGAGTTGCCGCACCAGGGCGCGCACGACCTCGACCGCGGCCCGCACGCGAAGCTCGGGCTTGAAGATCTTTCCGACATTGGTCAGCGGCATGTCGTCGATGACGTAGACCGCCTTCGGCTTGGACGGCCCCTCGTCGACACGCTCGGCCGTGAAGGCCACGAGCTCCTGCGCCTCGACGGACGCGCCGGGCACGAGCGTGACGAAGCCCACCGGCAGCTCTCCCGCATAGGCGTCCGGTGCACCGACGGCCGCGCACAGCTGCACTGCGGGGTGGGCACTCAGTGCGTCTTCGATCACCTTCGGATCGATGTTGTGCCCGCTGCGGATGATCAAATCCTTGGACCGGCCCGAGATGTTCAGGCGGCCCAGGCTGTCTAGCCAGCCCAGGTCGCCGGTGGCAAGCCACCCGTCTTGGGTGAAGGCCTCGGCGTTGTCCTGCGGGTCGAGAAACCCCGAGAAGACGTTGGGCGACTTGAACAGGATCATCCCGGTCTCGCCGGTGGGCAGGTCGCGGTCGGTGGCCCTGCCGCTGTCGTCCACGGCGACGATGCGCAGGCGCGAATACGGCACGCGGAAACCGACGCAGCCGGCCGGCCCTTCCACGCCCGGCGGGGTGATGGTGGAGACACCCGCCATCTCGGTCATGCCCAGGGTCTCGTGCACGTGCAGGCCAAACAGGCGCTTGAAGCGTGCCGCCAGCTCGGGCGCCAGCACGGCAGCTCCGGTGCGGCAGTGCCGGATGGTGGAGATGTCGGCCCCGTCCAGCGGCACGTTTGCCAGCGCCGCCAGCACCGTCGGCACCGCCGACAGCGACGTGACCTTGTAACGGTCCACAAGCCGCCAGTAGTTGCGCATCACGTCGCGGTTGCGCAGCAGCGAGGTGGTGGGAATCACCACCGTCACCCCGGCCGACAGCGACGCCAGCGAACCAGGCACGGCGCCAGCGACGTGAAACAGCGGGTATCCGTTGATGGACACGTCGGTGTCCCGGATGCCTTGCATGGTCACGAATGCCCACGCGGAGAAGACCTGTGCCTGGTGGCTGTGGCGCGCCAGCTTCGGCGCGCCCGTGGTGCCGCCGGTGTGAAACAGCGCCGCGATGTCGGTGCCGGCAATCACCCGTCCGCTCTCGAGGCGGTCGTCGCGCTCGGCGGCGCGCAGCGCGGCAAAGTTCAGAACGCCTTCGGGCAGCGCTGGAGCCTGCTCCGCGGCCTCGTCCAGCGGCGCGACGCGCAGCACCGTGGTCAACGTCGGCACCGCCTCGCGCATGCGCATGGCCTGCGACCACATGCCACCTTCGTCGTCCGACCCCCAGGCGATCAGCACTTTCGCGTGCGCCGCATTCATCAGCGAGGCCATCTTCTCGTCGCTCAGCATCGGATTGAGCGGCTGCACCACGCCGGCCGCCTCGCCTCCCCACAAGGCGAGGTGGTAGTCAAGGCACGCGGGCAGCAGCACCGCGATCGTGTCCTTGGACCCGACGCCCAGCCGGTGCAGCGCATTGGCCGTCTGGTGGATGCCGGCCAGCAGTTCGCGATAGGACCAGCGCACCGGCTCGTCCTCTGGGTCGGCGGAGTGCAGGAACGCCAGCGCGGTCTTGTCGCCGAACGCATGGGCGGAATTGCAGAAGATCTCGTAGGTGGTCTTCACGGGCACGGCCGTGTCGAGGGCGACCGCCTCCAGCCGCTCGATGTCGGCCAGGCTGCGGATCGACGGAGGCGAAGCAAAAGGAGGATGGAACACTGACACGGTACTTTCTTCAAAAACAGGGCGTGGGCGGGCCATGCGGGGCACAGGTCAGATCACGCCCTCTGACTGCAACTGGTTCAACTGCGCTTCGGACAGCCCGAGCAGGCTGTTCAGGACTTCGCGGGTGCCCTCGCCCAGCTCCGGCGGCGCGCCGTTGACGGGCATGCGCGCACCATCGAAACGGTAGGGAGCAGCGAATACGTCGACCTTGCCGGCCTTGGCATGGGGCTGCGACGTCACCAGGCCCCCTTCGACGACGCGCGGCGACGTGAGCGCCTCGTGCAGGCCGAGCACCTCGCCGCACGGAATGCCCGCGCGGTTCAGCTTCTCGATCAGCTCGGCCCGGGTGCGGGCCTTCACCTCCCGGTTGACCTCGACGGTCAGGGCGTGGCGGTGCTCACGGCGTGCCAGGTTGGTCTTGAAGCGCTCGTCCTGGCCGAGATCGGGGCGGTCGATCACCTCGGCGCAAAAGCGCGCGAACTGCGCGTTGTTGCCGACGGCGATGGACAACTGGCCGTCGGCGGCGTCGTACACGCCGTAGGGAATGATGGACGGATGGACGTTGCCGAACCGCTCGGGATTCACCCCCAGCCGCAGCGCCTCCAGACCGTAGTACGAGGTGATCATCACCGCGCAGTCGAAAAGCGCCAGCTCGACATGGCGGCCAAGGCCGGTACGGTGGCGCTCGTAGAGCGCGGCCAGCACCGCCTGCCCCGCGTACATGCCAGTGAACAGGTCGGCCACGGCCACACCGATCTTGAGTGGCGTTTCGGCTTCGCCGTTGAGCGCCACCAGGCCCGCTTCTCCCTGCACGGCGACGTCGTATCCGGGTCGGGCTGCTTCCGGCCCGGCACGGTCGTAGCCGGAAATCGAGCAGTAGATGAGCTCCGGGTGGTCCGCGCACAGGCTGTCGTAGTCCAGCCCCATCTTCTCGACGCCGCCGAACTTGAAGTTCTGCACCACGACATCGCACTGCAGGGCCAGCTCGCGGGCGATCCGGCGGCCCTGCGCGGTCTGCAGGTCGAGCGTGATGGAGCGCTTGTTGCGGTTGGCGCAGTTGAAGTACGCGGTCTCGGTATCGCCGATGCGCAGCCCCCAATCCCGGGTATCGTCGCCGCGCGTGGGGTGCTCCACCTTGATCACCTCGGCGCCCAGGTCCGCCAGCGCCATGGTGCACCATGGCCCGGCGAGCACGCGCGAGAGATCAAGCACGCGCACGCCCGACAGCGGCAGGCCGGCAGCGGCAGGAGCCATGGTGGTCATGCCCCTTCCCTTCCCAGTGCGATGTAGCGCTGCAGGTGGTGGTCCCGGTCGCCCAATTGGTGTTCGATCATCACCAGCCGCTTGGCATAGTGGGCCAGGGGCAGCTCCCAGGTCATGCCGATACCGCCGTGCATCTGGACTGCCTCCTCCGCCACCAGCTGGCCCACCTGGCCCACCGTGTACTTGGCGGCCGCCAGCACACGCTGGCGGACACGCGCGTCGGCCGCGCCGTCGAGCGCTGCCGCGGCATTGATGACGGCCGAGCGTGCCTGTTCGATTTCCAGCAGCAGGTTGGCCATGCGGTGCTGCAGCGCCTGGAAGCTGCCGATGGCGACCCCAAACTGCTTGCGCACGGCCAGGTAGTCCAGCGTGGCGGCCTTTGCCACCTCCATGGCACCCAGGCTTTCGGCAGCCAGGGCCAGCAGGCCGTACTCCAGCGCTGCCTGCAGCGCTTCGTACCCACCGTTCTCGGGGCCCAGCAGCGCGTCCTCCGGCAACTGCACGCCGTCCAGCGTCACCTCGCCGACGCGTCCACCGTCGATGGCTGCGCAGCCGCGCACCGTCAGCCCCGGCGTGCCGGCAGGCACGAGGAACAGCGAGATCCCGTGCGGATCGTCTTCGGCATTGGAGGTGCGTGCGCTGACCACGAAGTGGCTCGCCTGCTCGGCCTGCGGAACGGCCGCCTTGACGCCCTGCAGCCGCCAGCCCGTGCCGGAGCGCTCGGCATGCAGGTGCACGCGTGCAGGGTCATGGCCCGCGTCCGCTTCGTCGTGCGCGAGCGCGGCGATCACGCTGCCGTCGACGATGCGGGCCAACAGCCCCTTCTGCGCGTCGCTCCCAGCGCGTGCAATGGTCTGGCCGGCCATCAGGGCACCCAGCAAGGGTTCGACGACCAGGCCCTTGCCCACGGCCTCGAACACCACGGCGATATCAAAGCCGGAGCCGCCAAACCCGCCGTCCGTCTCGCTGAACAGCGCCCCGATCATCCCCAGGTCGGCAAACTCCTGCCAGATCCGCAGGTCGAAACCCGTGGAGGAAGGCACCATCGGATCGCGCTTCTCGACCGGGTACTGCTCGGCGATGAAACGGTTGACGCTGTCGGCCAGCATGCGCCGGTCTTCGGTGTGTTGAAAGTTCATCGGGCGCTCTCCTACAGGCCGAGAATCATCTTGGCGATGATGTTTTTCTGGATCTCGTCGGAGCCGCCGAAAATGGACAGCTTCCGCTTGTTGAAGTAGTGCGCCGCATCCAACGTGATGTCCGTGGACGCGAACGGCACCGGCAGATCCACGTCTTCCATGGTGTCTGCGATGAAGGCGCGCGCATGCACGCCCATCACGGCGCGCGCGAGCGACGAGATTTCCTGGCGGATCTGGCTGCCGCAGAGCTTGAGGATCGAACTCTCCACCCCCGGGGCGCCACCGCTGGCGACCGAGGCGACCACCCGCAGGTTGGTGGTCTTCATGTTTTCCAGGGCGATCT
The DNA here is from genome assembly GCA_032059585.1 of Burkholderiaceae bacterium. Classification (GTDB taxonomy): domain Bacteria; phylum Pseudomonadota; class Gammaproteobacteria; order Burkholderiales; family Burkholderiaceae_C; genus Melaminivora. The sequence goes on along the minus strand of DAMCAL010000013.1, from coordinate 15,249 downwards.
CGACGCGGGCCAGCCTCGCGGCAAACAGCGGGTCCTGCGCCCATGGCCGACCGTTCTTGCGGCGCTGCGCCGCGACGCTCTTGAGCCGCGCAAGCTCGGCCGAGGCGAGGCCGACGCGCGCTGCGGTGGTGCGCTCGAACGTCAGCAGGTATTTCGCGCAATCCCAGCCGCGGTCCTCCTCGCCGACAAGGTTCTCGGCGGGCACGCGCACGTCGGTGAAGAACACCTCGTTGACCTCGTGCGCACCGTCGAGCGTGATAATCGGGCGCACCTCGATGCCGGGCGTGTTCATGTCGATCAGCAGGAAGGTGATGCCCTCCTGCTTCTTCTTGCCCTGCGTCGTGCGCACCAGGCAGAACATCATGTTCGAGTGCTGGGCGTAGCTGGTCCAGGTCTTCTGGCCATTGACGATGTAGTGCTCACCCTGCGCATCGGTGGCCCGCACGGCGGACGCCTTCAGCGCGGCCAGGTCCGAGCCGGCCCCCGGCTCGGAGTAGCCCTGGCTCCACCAGTCCGAACCGTCCAGAATGCGCGGCAGCCAGTGCTTTTTCTGTGACTCGGTGCCGAACCTGATCAGCACCGGCCCGAGCAGGCTGACGCCGAACGGTGCATTGCTCGGCGCATCCGCCAGTGCGCTCTCGGTGTCGTAAATGAAGCGCTGCACCACATTCCAGCCGGTGCCGCCGTGTTCCTTCGGCCAGTGGGGCGCCAGCCAGCCCTGCTGGTTCAGCACACCCCACCAGCTCTGCAGTTCGGCCTTGCTCGGGTGCTGGCCCTTGCGCACCTTGTCTCGGAGCGCGGCCGGGAGCCTGGCAGCGAAGAAGGCGCGCACCTCGTCGCGGAAGGAGATTTCCTCGGGCGTGAAGTTCAGATCCATATCGGGCCTCAGAAAATCTCGAACAGGCCGGCTGCACCCATGCCACCACCGACGCACATGGTCACCACGGCAAACTTGACCCCCCGACGCTTGCCCTCCAGCAGCACATGGCCGGCCAGGCGAGCACCTGTCATGCCGAACGGATGCCCGATGGCGATGGCACCCCCGTTGACGTTGAGACGCTCGGACGGAATGCCGAGTCGGCGCTGGCAGTACAACGCCTGGGACGCGAACGCCTCGTTCAACTCCCACAGACCGATGTCGTCCACCGTCAGTCCGGCCCGCTCGAGCAGGCGGGGGACGGCGAACACCGGCCCGATGCCCATCTCGTCCGGCTCGCAGCCGGCCACCGCAAACCCACGGAAAGCGCCGAGGGGCTCCAGCCCCAGGCGCTCGGCCTCCTTCGCTTCGACCATCACGCAGGCAGACGAGCCGTCGGACAGCTGGGAAGCGTTGCCCGCGGTGACGAACTGGTCCGGGCCATTCACTGGCTCCAGTTGCGCCAGCCCTTCGAGGGTGGTCGAGGGGCGGTTGCAGTTGTCCCGGGTGGCGACCACCTCGCGACGGGTGACCTCCCCGGTCTCTTTGTTCTTCTCTGCCATCGTGGTCTTGCATGCGACGATCTCGTCGTCGAACAGCCCGTTTTGCTGGGCCGCCGCGGTGCGCCGCTGGCTTTCGAGCGCGAACCTGTCCTGGTCTTCGCGGCTGATGTCGTAGCGACGCGCCACCACGTCTGCGGTTTCGATCATGGTCATGTGCAGCGCTGGCTTGTGCGCATGGAACCAGGGATCGATATCGGAGGGCAGCGTGTTTTCGCGCCGGATGGCCGAGATGCTCTCCACACCGCCCGCGATCATGGCCGGCACCCCCTCGGCGATGATGCGGCCAGCAGCCATCGCAATGGCTTGCAGGCCGGAGGCGCAGAAGCGGTTCACCGTCACGCCGGCCACCGTGAGTGGCAGGCCCGCGCGCACCGCGGCCTGCCGACCGATGTTCTTGCCGGTCGTGCCTTCTGGGTAGCCGCACCCCAGAACCAGATCTTCGATCAGCGCCGGGTCCAGCCCCGATCTCGCCACTGCGGCCTCAATGGAAAACGCTGCGAGCTGCGCGCCTGGCGTGATGTTGAACTCGCCCCGGTGCGACTTGGTCAAGGGCGTGCGAGCGGTGGATAGGATGACGGCTTCTCTCATGGCTTTCGGTTTCCTTGCTTCGTTGTCTATCGCGGTCTCTGCCTGGCTCAAGCCGTTGGGACAAGGAGGGCGCAGCGGCGGCGCATGTCTGCGACGCCAGGGTGGCGGGTGAGCCGGCTGTCCCGGCATGGGCTGGCTAACGGGCGTGGTTCAGGCTGTCGAAGGTCTTGTTGTCTGCGACCAGCTGCCTCAGCAGCGGCGACGGCTTCCAGAACACCGGGTCTTCCGTGGCGAACTCCTCGATGTCGGCCAGCACCTTGTCGAGGCCGGTCATGTCGGCCCACTTCATCGGGCCGCCGCGGTGGCGCGGAAAGCCATAGCCAAACAGGAACACGGCGTCGACATCCAGCGGTCGCAGGGCGATCCCTTCCTGGATCACGTTCGCCCCTTCATTGACCATTGCCGCCATGTAGCGGCGCATGATTTCGTCGCCGCTGAAGCTGCGCGGCGTCACGCCTGCACGCGCCCGCTCCTCGTCCACGATGCGCAGCACTTCCGGGTCCGGCTGACCGGTACGGCTTCCTTGCGGATACAGGTAGAAGCCGCGTCCGGTTTTCTGACCGAACCATCCGTTTTCGCAAATGCGATCGGCGATCCGGACGTAGCGGGCGTTCGGGTCCCGGGTCGCCGCACGGCGCTTGCGTGTGGCCCAGCCGATGTCGCCTCCCGCCAGGTCGGCGACCTGCAGGGGGCCCATGGGGTAGCCGAAGGCACGCACGGCCTCGTCGATTTCATATGGCGATGCACCGTCTTCCATGAGAAAGTCCACTACCTGGCGGTACACCGCCAGGATGCGGTTGCCGATGAAGCCGTCGCACACGCCGGCCCGCACCGCGACCTTGCGCAGGCGCTCGGCAAAGTCGAACGCGGTGGCCACCACCTCGGTGCTGGCTGCATCCGGCACCACGATCTCCAGCAAGCGCATCACGTTGGCCGGACTGAAGAAGTGCAGCCCGATCACGTCCTGCGGCCGCGACGTGGCAGCAGCGATGGCGTTGATGTCGAGCGTGGACGTGTTGGTCGCCAAGATGGCGCCCGGCTTGCACACGCGGTCCAGCTCGGCGAACACGGCGTGCTTGACGGCCATGTCCTCGAACACCGCCTCGATCACCAGATCGACCTGGCCGATGTCGTCATAGGACGTGGTACCGGCATAGCGCGCAAGGACGGACGCCTTGTCAGCCGCGGTCATGCGTCCTTTGCCGATCAGGCCGTCGTAGACCTTCTCGACATTGGCGCGGCCCGTCGCGAGCGACTTGGCTTCGCGCTCGACCATGGTCACATGGAGGCCCGCGTCCAGGACCGATACGGCAATCCCGGCGCCCATCGTGCCGCCACCGACCACCGCGACGGCGTCGATGCGGCGCGGCGTCGCGCCGCCCGCTTCCGGAATCTTGGCCACTTCGCGCTCGGCGAAAAAGGCATGCACTAGGCCGGCGCGCTGCGGGCTGTCAACGCATTGGGCGAACAGTTCGCTCTCCAGCGCTTTGCCCGCGTCGAAGGGTTGTTCGATGGCAGCCACCACCGCTTCGATGATTTTTTCAGGAGCCAGCAGGCCACGGTTCTTGCGTGCGAAACGCTCGCGGGCAGCTTCGACTTGCGCCAGACTCGCCTGCCGGTCGGCCAGCGCGCCAGCGTCGCGGCTGCGGCGCACAAGCGCGTTCGCAGCCAGCAGTTCACGGGCGTAGGCCAGGCCGACACTCCGCGCGTCGGTTTGCTCGGAAACACGATCGACCAGGCCGATCGTGAGCGCCTCCTGCGCCCCGATATGGCGGCCCGACAGCATCAGGTCGAGCGCGGGGCCGGCGCCGACAAGCCGCGGCGCCCGCTGCGTGCCACCTCCGCCCGGCAACAAACCCAGGTTGACTTCCGGCAGCCCGAGCTTGGCCGATCCGGCCACGACGCGGTAATGCGCCCCCAGCGCCAGCTCCAGACCGCCGCCCAGCACCGCGCCGTGCAATGCCGCGACCACCAGCTTGTCACTGCTCTCCAGACGCTGCACCACGGCGGAGCCGCTGGGCTGCTCAAGCGGCAGGCCAAACTCACGGATGTCGGCCCCCGCCATGAAATGCTTGCCCGCACCCGTGATCACCACGGCGCGAACCGCAGGTGCGGACTGGGCCGCATCCATGGCAGCCATGAGCCCGCGGCGGACCGCAGCCGACAGAGCGTTGACCGGCGGGTTGTCGATCGTGACGACCAGCACCTCGCCGTCCTGCTTCCAGCTCACTGCTTCATTCTTGCTATTCACGAAATACTCCGTTTTTGCTGGCAGCCGCCCGCCGGACGGCGTTCTGGCTGCCCCACAAGATCACGCGGTCTGAATCGACTTGAATTCGAGGAACTCTTCCAGCCCGATGGAACCTGCTTCGCGTCCCACACCGCTTTGCTTGAAGCCGCCGAAGGGAGCGAGCGCGTTGAACCGCGCGCCGTTGACATCGACCTGTCCGGCGCGAATCCGGCGCGCTGCTGCCAGCGCCTGCTCAGGCTCGCCCCAGACCGCTGCCGCCAATCCGTAAATCGAGTCGTTGGCCAGCGCCACGCCATCGTCCACCCCGTCGTAGGTCAGCACTGCCAGCACGGGGCCGAACACTTCGGTGCGCGCCAACGGGTTGTCCCGTTCCACGCGGAACGCCTGAGGGCTGATGTAGTGGCCCCCCGCAGGGGCCTGCGCCCCCTCGTTGATCGCCACCGCACCCTGCGCCACGCCATCGCTGATCAGCTGCTGCGCGCGTTCGCGCTGGCGGCGCGAAACCAGCGGGCCGACCCGCGTACCCTCGGCCAGCGCAGGGCCCACGGTGAGCTTGGCCATTTCCTGGCGCAGGATCGATTCGGCTTCCTCGCGCTGGTCCGCCGGCACCAACAGGCGTGTCAGCGCGCTGCAGGTCTGGCCGTTGTTCAACATGCATGACCCCAGGGTGGCCTTGACGGCGCGCGTCAGGTCGGCGCCGGGCAGCACCAGCGACGGCGACTTGCCGCCCAGTTCAGTCGTCACCTTCTTCACCGTGCCCGCCGCCATCGCGGTCACGGCCTTGCCGGCCTCGGTCGAGCCTGTGAAGCTCACCATGTCGACCAGGTCGGTCGTGGCCAGGCATGCGCCGACGATCGGACCGGTGCCGTTGACCACGTTCACGACCCCGGCCGGGAAGCCTGCTTCGTGCAGGGCCTCGCAGATCAGCTGGTTGGTGCCAGGCACCATCTCGCTCGGCTTGAGCACCACCGTGTTGCCGCCGAGCAGTGCGGGCACCACCTTGAGCACGATCTGGTGCAGTGGAAAGTTCCAGGGCGTGATGCAGGCGACGACACCGATCGGCTCGCGAACCACGCGCGAGTTGCCGATCTGGCGCTCCCAGTCCAGCTCCGAAGCCGCCTGGATGAAGTGCTCGACATTGCGGATGGGCGAATCGACCTGCACGATCTGCGAGATCTTGAGCGGCGTGCCCACCTCGCTGGCGATGGTGTTGGCCAGCGCATCCTTGCGGCTGGCCAGCGCCGAACCGAACTTGCGCACGAATTCCGTACGGCGCTCGAGCGGCAACTCGCTCCAGCTCGCGAACGCATCTTTGGCTGCGGACGCGGCGGCCAGTGCATCGCCCTCGGCGCCACAGGTGACACGAGCCACCTGGGCGCCTGTCGCCGGGTCGGCGATGTCGATGCAATCGCTGCCCGACGATGGCTGCCACGCGCCGGCGATGTAGTGGCGAAGAAATTCTTGGATCATGAGGACTCTCCTGGCAAAGGCTGGACCCGTTCAGGCTGGCCCGACCAGCCCCAGGCGAGCGACGTGCGCGACACACCCATCAGCACGCCGTTCAGGGCGCTGGGGTGGATCCACAGGCCGTCTTGCTCGACGGGGGTGTCGGTGCGGCGGGTCCAGCGGTGTTGGTGGCGTTCAAGACGTTCGATGACGTCGGCGAGGTTGTCGGTCTGCACGTAGCACATGTAGAAGGCGTCGCCGCGCTTGGCCGAGAAGCGGCCCATCGGGAACGCCGGATCGTGGGCTTCCGCCAGTTCGATGCGGTCCAGGTGTTCACGGCCGAACATCATCAGAACGCCTTCGTAGCCGAAGCGCTTGAACGTCATGTCGACCAGGTGGCCGCGCTCCAGCCCCAGGCGATCGAGGTAGGCATCGGTCACTTCCTTCCAGCTCGAGCGCAGGACCATGGTCAATTCGTACAGGAATTCGATGGGGCCCGGCGCGCGTGCGACCGGCGTGGCAGGCGCCGCGCTGACCACCAGCGGCAGGCCGTACAGGTCTGCGCTGTCCAGATACAGCCGGCCGTCGTCCTCGACGCAGCGCACCTTGTGCTCGGCCAGATGGCGCTGAAAGGTCGCCGGGTCGGGAGTGGTCACGCCGCCGAAGACGAGGCCTTCGCCATGGCTTTGCAGCCGCGCCTGCACGGGCCCCTCGCCCTGCGCCATGCACAACTCGACCTCGCTGGTGCCCAGCGCCATGCGGCGGACCTTGGCGTTCAGGTGGCGGCTGTCGAAATCCGCGATGGGCGACGCGCCCAGCACCTCGCGGTAGTTGCGTTCGGCATCGTCGAGGCTTGTCACGGCCACCAACACTCTGTCCACACTCTTCAACATTGCATTTCCTTAATTCATGCGGCGGGCCGTCTGGCACCGCCTGCGGTCAACCCTGCGCGGCGTGCGCCTGCGCGTTCGGGGCGGCCGACTGGAAGCGCTGGCGCACCGATTTCGCCTCGCCGCCCTGGCTGTACATCAGCAGTTGGTCGATATCCATGTAGCTGGCCACGTGGCTCAGCGCATTGCTGTGCGCGTTGACGCCTTGCTTGGTCATCTTCACGATCACGCCGGTCGTGCGGCACACCCTTTCGGCCAGCGCCAGCGCCTCCTGCCTGGCGGTGCCGTCCTGCACCACCCAATCCACAAGGCCCCAGTCGAGCGCGGTCTGGCTGTCGATGCGGTCGCCGAACAGGATGATTTGCTTGGCACGGCTGGGCCCGACCAGGCTGGTCAGGCGTGGGATGGTCTGCCACCCCAGCGGCAGGCCGATCTGCGCTTCGGGCACCTTGAAGTAGCCGCTCTTGGCCAGCACGCGCCAGTCGCAGCTCACGGTCAGCGCGACGCCGCCGCCGATGTTCAGCCCCTCGACCGCGGCGATCGTCAGCTGCGGCATGTCTTCCCACGCCTTGCACATGCGCGGGCCCCAGGAAGCGACGACACGCAGTTCGTCCAGGCTCAGGCCATCGACGTTCCAGCGGTCCTCGTCCTTCAGGTCGACCCCTGCCGAGAACTCGGTCGAGGTGCCCGTGAGGACGACGCAGGAGATGTCCGCGCGGTCCTTGAAACTCTCGGCCAGCCGCGTCAGCTCCTGCATGATCTTCAGCGACAAGGCGTTGCGGCGCTCGCCGCGATTGAACGAAACAACGGCCGTCGATCCGATCTTTTCCACTGTGATTGCGTTACTCATCTCTTGGTGTTTCCTGTTGCGCTTGACTGCCGGCAACGGTGGGCCCGCGCCACGGAGGGCATGACGGGCGTTCAGCCCGGTGCAGCGGGACATGCGGACCGGCTCCGCCGGCTGCGCTCACTTCGATCGCATGCCCTGGATGAGTGCTTGCGTGCTCTCGGAGGCCAGGCACTTCGCGTACATCGCGACCTCGTTGTCGAACGCATCCTTCAGCTCGTCACGGGAGGTGCGCGTCAGCATCTGCTTGGTCAGGCGCACCGACTCGGCAGGCAGCTGGGCCAGGTCGCGCGCGGTCTGGCGCGCGCGCTCCAGTGCCTGTCCGGGCTCCACCAGACCACTCAAAAAGCCCGCGTCGAAGGCCTCCTGAGCGCCGAACACCTTGCACGTCAGCAACCATTCGCGGGACTTGCGCAGGCCGACGATGCGCTCGAGCAGCAGCGACGAGCCGCCTTCCGGACACAGGCCGAGCGCGATGAAGGGCAGGCGGAACTTGGCAGCCGTGCTGGCGTACACGAAGTCACAGTGCTGCAGCATGGTTGTGCCGATGCCGATCGCGTAGCCCTCGACCGCGGCCACCAGCGGAACCTCGACCTGGCTCAAGGCGCGCAGGAAGACCACCGCGGGCGAGTCGCCCGGCCCGCGCTTGGCCTGGAAATCCTTGATGTCCGCACCCGCGGTGAAGCAGCCCTGCGCCCCGGTCAGAACGATCGCGCTGCACGTGCCGCCGGGGCCGTGCTCGCGCAGCAGCTCTGCCAGCTCGAGGTACATGGCATGGCTGAGCGCGTTCTTGCGCTCGGGCCGGTTCATGCAGATTTCCAGCACCTTGTGCTCGGCGTCGAGGCTGGTCAGGATCTCATCGCTCATTCGTTACGTCCTCTTCCTAATAGGAGTTGAAGGCGGATCGGCGGTCCCGCATCCGCGCCGCGCGACCTGGCCTTCGCGATCGCCGCGCCTGTGACCGAGGTACCGCCGGGCAGCTCGGTATCGATGCAGGCGAGGTCGATCCGGTGAACCAGCATGGTCTCCCCCAGCTCGGTTCGGGGTCAACGCTCGGAGGCTCTGCAGACCGCCTTCGCAGCGACCGAAAATGCCGAAATGGGCGGCTATCGCACAAAACCCGACATTCCGCGAAATGGAGCCGATGCGCGGCAGGCGAATCACGGCGGGTTTCAACAGGGTGGCCGCCGCTGCGCGAGGCCGGTCCCAGCGCGAAGCGCGGCGCGGCGCGCGAGGGCGCGTGAGCCACAGGCGGGCGCCGGCATGCACGCCAGCGTGGAGCCAGCGCCCGGTCCGCCTTCCCGGGAAAATGCGTCAGACTTTTGAAGTCTTTTCGGCCTCTAGCCCTTGTGCAGCAAGCGCCAGCAGCTATGGTTTTTTTGGGCGTCCAGCGTCAGCCGCGCAAGAAGCGGCCCCGGTATCGCTCGGCCTCGCCCGAGCCGCCCAGCGCACGCAGTGGAATGGCTCCGGCGCCCGGTGTGGTCGCCCCGCGCGCGTTCACGTGTCGCTGGCCGTCAGAGCAGCGTGCCTGCCAGGAGCGCCGCCGCCACCGAAAAGTAGATCACCAGCCCCAGCACATCCACCAGCGTCGCCACCAGCGGCGCCGAGGCGCTGGCCGGGTCGAGCCCGATGCGCTGCAGCACGAACGGCAGCATCGAGCCGATGCTGGAGCCAAAGCACACGATGCCCACCAGCGACGCCCAGATGGTGAAGCCGATCAACAGGAAGTGCTCGCCATAGTCGTAGAAGCCAAGGTGCTGCCACAGGACGATGCGGGCGAAGCCGATGGCGCCCAGGCCGGCGCCCAGCACCAGACTGGTCGGCAGTTCGCGCAGCAGCACGCGCCACCAGTCGCGCAGGCGCACCTCGCCCAAGGCCAGGCCGCGGATCAGCAGGGAGGTGGCCTGTGAGCCGGAGTTGCCGCCCGAGCTCATGATCAGCGGAATGAACATCGCCAGCACCACGGCCTTTTCCAGCGCCATCTCGTAGTGCTGCATGGCGCTGGCGGTGAGCATCTCGCCCAGGAACAAGATCGCCAGCCAGCCGCCGCGCTTGCGCAGCATGGACAGGAAGCCCACCTCCAGGTACGGCGCGCCCATGGTTTCGCCGCCGCCGAAACGGTTCATGTCTTCCTGGGCCTCTTCGATCAGTGCGTCGATCACGTCGTCCACCGTGACGACACCGATGACACGCTGCGCCTCGTCCACCACCGGCAAGGCGACAAAGTCGTGCAGACGGATGAGGTGCGCCACCTCTTCCCGCGGGGCCAGAGCGTGGGTGGCGATGGGCGCACTGCCATTCCACAACTGGGGAAGGGATTGGCCGGCTTCTGCGAACACCAGTTCGCGCAGCGACAGTACGAAGCGCAGGCGCTGCTGCCCGTCCACCACGTAGATGGCGTAGATGTTGCTGTGCTCGTGGACGGGCTGGCGGACATGGGCCAGTGTCTGGGCCACGCTCCAGTCCTGCGGCACCTGGACGAACTGCGTCGTCATGATGCTGCCCGCGGTGCCGTCGGGATAGGCCATCAGGCGCTCAACCGACGCCCGCATCGCCGGCTCAAGCAGTTGCAGCGCGGCGCCGCGGTCCTGCGCGGGCAGCTTGGCCAGCCGGTCGGACAGCCGGTCGTCGGCCATGCCTTGCAGCACGTCGGCCCTGCCGGCCTGGACGACGGCGCAGACCAGCGCGGTGCTGCGGTGCAGTTCGGCGCTTTGCAGCACGCCGGTCAGCGTGCGGCGGTCGAGCTGCGCGCTCCAGGCGATGGCGTCGGGCAGCGCCAGCGCGTTGATGTGGGTGACGGCGTCTGCCACATGCCGGAAGGCCGGGGTGGCGGGTGCGGAAGGAGGCTGAGGGGGGCTGGACATGGCTTGGGCAGGATTTTTGTCGAAGGCAGGAAGTGGGGTGACAGCGGCCGGGCCGGGAGGATGTCCATCCGCAGGACGCTCGACGGCAGCCGAGGCACGGCCCAGCATAGTCCGGGGATCTGGACACCGTTGGCGCGGCAAAATTTCCGTGTCTAATGATTCCATGGCGATGGCGTTCCTGTGCCACCGCACCTGTCCCGGAGGATGCCCGATGAAACCTTTTGCCCTGCTCGCCCCCCTGTGCT
>DAMCAL010000013.1:3979-4629 GCA_032059585.1 Burkholderiaceae bacterium | reverse complement strand
GTGCTGCGCCTGCCTCGTGGCCGCCTGCTCGAGCGGCGCACCGCCGCAGCCCCCACGCTCGAGCGCTGACACCCCGGGTGGCTCGCCGTATGTCTACCGCTGCGACAGCGGCAAGACCATCACCGCCGTCTACCCTTCCACCGACACCGCCACCGTGCAATACCAGGGCGCCTCCTACGGGATGCACATCGCCATGTCGGGCAGCGGGGCCCGCTACGTGGGCGACGGAATGCAGTGGTGGACCAAGGGCCCCTCCGGCATGCTGTCGCCGCTGCAAGCCGATGGCTCGGCAGGCACCATCATCGAGACGTGCAGCGAGCGCTGAGCGCGCCGCTGCAACCGCGCGAGCAACATGGGGCGGCAGCCAGGCCGCGCCGCGCCCTGGGGAGGGGCGCGCTCTCGGCAGTGCCGTCCGCGCTGGGAGCAGGGGGCCACGGCCGGCTGCGAGGTGAAGATCAGTCGGCACCCCACCCCCGCGCCCAGCAGGCCCGACGCCTTGATCCCCCTCCGCGCTGCCACACGACGCGACGCGCCTTGCGCCATGGACAGCAGCGGCCCGGTGTACCTGGCGCCGTCCAGCATCGGCCTCTGGCCGCGGGCAAAGTGGGCGCCCAGCACCGGGACCAGCAAGCGGGTGAGCTGAAAACCCT
>DAMCAL010000013.1:0-3969 GCA_032059585.1 Burkholderiaceae bacterium | reverse complement strand
AAAACACCACCCAAAAGCTGGCCAGGCGCTATTCTAGAACGGCACGATGCTCACCAGCAGGGTCAGCGCGCACAAGCGCGTCCAGGACATGCCCGGTCAGGCCGCACCGCTGCCGGTGGCCTTCACCCGCCGGGTGATCTGCCACCCCGGCCCCGCAGACCTGGGGCGCGATGAAGTGGCGACTGCGCAGGCACTAACACACGCTGGCGCACCCTTCGACGCGACATTGCACGACATGCGTGCCAGAAAATAACGGCAACAGGGTGGCGCACCGCTGCGCGAGACTTGCGACTTGCCTTTCCACTGACAGGAGCACACATGAAGCGCAGCCAGGAATTCAAGGACGTCGCGAAGGCGATGGGTCAGATCGACTTCTGCATGATGCAGACCGTCGGCCCGCAGGGGGTGAGCACGCGGCCCATGTCGAACAACGGCGAGGTCGAATACGACGGCGACAACTGGTTTTTCACCAGCGCCGGCACCGCCAAGGTGCGGGAAATCCGGCAGGACGCGCGCGTGCAACTGGTGTTTGTCGACACCCAGGCCGTCAACTTCATCTCGGTCTGGGGCCAGGGCGAGATCGTCGAGGATATGGAATTGAAGAAAAAGCTCTGGCGCAAGGAACTGGAGGAGTGGTTCCCTGAAGGTCCCGAGGACAAGGACGTGCTGCTGATCAAGGTACGCGCCAGCCGTATCCAGAGCTGGGGCCAAATGGGCGAGCATGGGCTGGACCTGGGCGCACGCTGAAGCCCGCACGGCCACGCCAAGCGGTTTTTTTACTCTTTCTGCCCCCTGGCGCCTGTGCCGCAAGCACACGCAGCTATTGATTCAGTAGCGGCCGGCCAACCGGCAGTGCCCTGGCCTGGGCGGGCGGCGCCGTATCTGGTACACCGGCGCCTTGTCCCAGCCCTCTTTTTGCGCCATGCCAACCGCTGACTCCGACCCGCCCACGCCGACCTGTCATTTCGAGCGCCAACACGCGCGGCTGGACGCGCAACTGCACGCCCACCTGCTGGATGTGATCGGCGGTGATTTCGCGAGTGCCCTCGCACGCCTGGCGGACTGGCGCGCGGCGCTGGCCGAGCACATCGAGATCGAGAACACCCACCTGCTGCCGCACCTCCCGCAAGGCGCGCGCTGGGCGGCGCGGGTGTACCGGGTGGAGCACGACCGCATCGCCTTGCTGGCCGACGAATACCTGGACAAGGTGCGCGCCGCGGCAGCACAGCCGCCGATTGAGGGGCGGGACGGACAGGACGAGCGCGGCCGGCGGCAGACCATCCTGGCACTGGTGGACGCCGCGCACGCGCTGCGCCACGTGCTGGAGCACCACCACGCGCGCGAGCACACGGCGCTGGCGCACGAACTGCCGCTGCACCTGCAGGAAGCGGCCTGGCGCACCGTGGCGCCCGACCCGGCGTGATGCCGGTGCCCGCCTGGCCTGCCTTTTCCGTCCAGCCCACGCCACCCCCCCACCGGCACGCGCGGGGGCCTGAACAATCAGGGCACCGCTTCCCTACACGGGGCGCCAGCGCATGCGGTGGGTGCAGCGACGAGGCACCCTCCGGCACACCGACTGCGTCCGCACGAAAGGATTGTCTCCATGTCGTCCCACCCCTACCGCCGTTTTGTCCTGATGATCGCCGTGGCCTTGGTGCTGATGTACGGCCTGATGTACCTGAACACCTACCAGTTCAGCCATGTGCGCTTCAGCCAGACCCGGCTGTTCATGACCATGATCATGGCCGGCTCCATGGCGCTGGTGATGCTGTTTTTCATGCGCCACATGTACACCAGCCGCAAGGCGAACCTCGCCATCGTGGTCGGCGGCGTCGCGCTGATGGGCGCGGGCCTGGCGCTGGTGCGCAGCCAGGCCACGGTGGGCGATGTGGCGTGGATGCAGGCCATGATCCCGCACCACTCTATCGCCATCCTGACGAGCGAGCGGGCGCGCATCACCGACCCGCGCGTGCGCCAGCTGGCCGACGGCATCATCGACACGCAAAGGCGCGAGATCGCCGAGATGGAGCACTTGATCACCGACCTGCAGGGCCGAGAAGGCCGCGCGCGGCCGTGACCCGGCGGCCCGAATGCGTGCACAAAAAAAGCCCCGGGCCGTGGCGGACCAGGGGCTGGGGCGCATGCCCCAAGGGGCGCGGGAGCGCTCCGGGCAGCGGGCATGGGCCCTCAGGCCGGCGCCGTCGTGCGAATCAGGTGGTCGAAGGCGCTGAGTGCCGCCTTCGAGCCCTCGCCCGCCGCGATCACGATCTGCTTATACGGCACCGTGGTGCAGTCGCCGGCCGCGAACACGCCCGGCACGTTGGTATGGTTGCGTGCGTCGACCACGATCTCGCCAAAGCGCGACAACTCCACCGTGCCCTGGAGCCAGTCGGTGTTGGGCAGCAGGCCGATCTGCACGAAGATGCCCTCCAGCGCGAGTTGCCTGGATTCGTCCGTGGTGCGGTCCTTGTAGGCCAGGCCGTTCACGCGGCTGCCGTCGCCCAGCACCTCGGTGGTCTGCGCGTTCACGATCACGTCCACATTGGGCATGCTGCGCAGCTTGCGCTGCAGCACCGCGTCGGCCTTCAGCTCGGGGGCGAACTCGAGCACCGTCACGTGCGCCACCACGCCGGCCAGGTCGATGGCCGCCTCGATGCCTGAGTTGCCGCCGCCGATCACCGCGACGCGCTTGCCCTTGAACAGCGGGCCGTCGCAGTGCGGGCAATACGTCACGCCCTTGGTGCGGTACTGCTCCTCACCCGGCACGCCCATGCTGCGCCAGCGCGCGCCGGTGGACAGGATGACGGTGCGGCTGCGCAAGGTGGCGCCGTTGTCCAGCTCGACCTCGATCAGACCACCCTCCTCGGCCGCCGGTTTCAGCGCCTTCGCGGTCTGCAGGTTCATGATGTCGACTTCGTAGTCGCGCACGTGGCGCTCCATCGCGGCGGCGAACTGCGGGCCTTCGGTCTTCTGGATGGAGATGTAGTTCTCGATGTCCACGGTGTCCAGCACCTGGCCGCCGAAGCGCTCGGAGGCCACACCGGTGCGGATGCCCTTGCGCGCGGCGTACACGGCAGCCGCCGCGCCGGCGGGGCCGCCGCCGACGATCAGCACGTCGAACGCTTCCTTGGCATTGAGCTTTTGCGCGTCGCGCGCGGCGGCTCCGGAGTCGATCTTGCCGACGATCTCGGCCAGCTCCATGCGGCCCTGGCCGAAGCGCTCGCCGTTCAGGAACACGGTGGGCACGCCCATGACCTCGCGGTCCTTGATCTCCTGCTGGAACACGCCGCCGTCGATGGCCGTGTGCGTGATGTTGGGGTTGAGCACGCTCATCAGGTTGAGCGCCTGCACCACGTCCGGGCAGTTGTGGCACGACAGCGAGTAGTACGTCTCAAAGTGGTGCTCGCCTTGCAGGCTCTTCACCTGCTCCAGCAGGTCGGCCGCTTCCTTGCTCGGGTGGCCGCCGACCTGCAGCAGCGCCAGCACCAGCGAGGTGAATTCATGGCCCAGGGGCACGCCGGCAAAACGCACGCCGGTGTCCAGACCAGGGTTGGTGATCAGGAACGACGGCTTCCTCACCGGCACGTCGTTCGCCTCTACCACGGTCACTTTGTCCGACAGGGAGGCGATCTGGTTCAGGAGCTCGCGCAACTCGCGCGCGGTGGCGCTGTCGTCCAGCGTGGCCACCAGCTCCACGGGGCGCTGCAGGCGCTCCAGATAGGCTTTCAGTTGGGCTTGGAGGTTGGCATCGAGCATTCGGGAAACTCCTGAGGATGTTGTTGTTGGGCAAAAAAATGCCCGGGCGCCAGGCACCCGGGCGTCTGGTGTCAGCCGTTCATGCGGCTGTGGCGGTCAGGTGTGCGTGCCGCTTCAGATCTTGCCGACCAGGTCCAGCGACGGGGCCAGGGTCTTGTCGCCCTCTTCCCACTTGGCGGGGCAGACCTCGCCGGGGTGGTTGCGCACGTACTG
>DAMCAL010000012.1:0-33849 GCA_032059585.1 Burkholderiaceae bacterium | reverse complement strand
ACGCCTACCTGCGCTGGTACCTGGACTACTGCTGCCGCGACGACTACGGCGCCGGGGCGGCGCGCGTGTCGGCCTGGGCCGGCATCCACTATTTCGCCAGCCGGCACGGCTTTCACGCGCCCGGCGACGACGACCCCGCGCACGGCAGCGAAGGCGACGGCGGGGTGCTCACCTGGCCCGAGGGCAACGGCTGGCTGACCCAGCGCCTGGCCGCGCCGCTGGCGCAGGCCGGCCAGCTCTTCACCGGCCGCGCGGTGCTGCGCATCGCCGAGGGTCGCCACGGCGTCGAGGTGGATGCGCTGGACCATGCCAGCGGCCGCGTCGAGCGCTGGCAGGCGGCGCAGTGCATCGTGGCGCTGCCCGCGTTCGTCGCCGCACGCGTGGTGCAGGCCGGCGCGCCGGACTTCCTGCGCGACGCGGCGCGGCGCCTGCAGTGGGCGCCCTGGCTGGTCGCCAACCTGCACCTGGACGCCCCGCTGACCGACGTGCCCGGCGCCGCGCCGGCCTGGGACAACGTGCTGTACGCCGACCCCAACCCCGGTGGCCTGGGCTATGTGGACGCCGGCCACCAGCGCCTGGCCGGCGCTGCGCTGCTGGCCGCGCCCACGGTGCTGACCTACTACCAGGCCCTGGGCGATGTGCCGGGCGCGCGCGAGCGCCTGGCCCGCGCGCCCTGGACCGACTGGGCCGCAGACGTCCTGGCAGCGCTGGCGGCGCCGCACCCCGACCTGGCCGCGCGCACCACGCGCATGGAGCTCACCCGCTACGGGCACGCCATGGCCATCCCGCAGCCGGGTGCGCTGGCGTTTTTGAGCCAAATCGGCCTGCAGCGCCCGTTGGGCAAGCGGGAGCAGCTATCAAATGGAGAGCGCGTGGCGCTGCTGCCCCAGCCGCGCACGGCGCGCCTGCACTTCGCCCATGCCGACTGGTCGGGCTACTCGGTGTTCGAGGAGGCGTTCACGCGCGGACACTACGCGGGGCTGGCGGCGGCCGGCTGAGCCGCAAAGCAGGTCAGCCTGCCGGCTGGCCCGCGCTGCCTGCCGCGGCCGACAGCGCCGCGCCGGGCGCCTTTTCACAATGCTGAGATGCACCTGCCCCACCTCCTCACCCAACCCGCCACGCTGCTGGCGCTGATCCTGGGCATCGGCTTTCTGGCGCAGTGGCTGGCCTGGCGCCTGCGCGTGCCCGCCATCCTGCCGCTGCTGGTCATCGGCCTGGCCAGCGGCCCGCTCACCGGCCTGCTCGACCCGGACGCGCTGCTGGGCGAGCTGCTGTTTCCGATGGTCTCGCTGGCGGTGGCGGTGATCCTGTTCGAGGGCAGCCTGAACCTGCGCTTTGCCGAGCTCAAGGGCATCGGCCACGCCGTGCGCCGGCTGGTGACCTACGGGGCGCTGGTGGCGCTGCTCGGGCTGGCGGCGGCGGCGCACTGGCTGGCCGATCTGCCCTGGCCGATGGCGCTGCTGTTCGGCGCCATCGCCTGCGTCACCGGGCCCACCGTGGTCGGCCCGCTGCTGCGCACCGTGCGCCCCACCGCCAAGGTGGCCAACCTGCTGACCTGGGAGGGCATCGTCATCGACCCGCTGGGCGCGCTGCTGGCGGTGCTGGTGTACGAGGCGATCGCCGCGCAGGGCCTGCCGGGGCAGTCGCTATGGGTGTTCGGGCTGACGCTGGCCGGCGGCGCGCTGCTGGGCGTGGCCGCGGCCTGGGCCCTGGCGCTGCTGCTGCGCCGCCACTTCATCCCGGAATACCTGCAGGGCTACGCCACGCTGGCGCTGGTGCTGGCCACCTTCACCACCAGCAACGCGCTGACGCGCGAGTCGGGGCTGCTGGCCGTCACCGCCATGGGCATCACGCTGGGCAACCTGCGCGGCATCCACATCGAGGCCATCACCCGCTTCAAGGAAAACCTCACGGTGCTGCTGGTGTCCATGCTGTTCATCCTGCTGGCGGCGCGCCTGCCGTGGCCGCTGCCGCCGGGCACGCTGCTGGGCGGACTGCTGGTGTGGCTGGCGGCGCAGTTCGTGGTGCGGCCGCTGTCGGTGGCGGTGTCCACCATCGGCAGCGCCCTGGACTGGCGCGAGCGGCTGCTGGCGGCCTGGGTCGCGCCGCGCGGCATCGTCGCCGCGTCGATCTCGGCGCTGTTC
Source organism: Burkholderiaceae bacterium (assembly GCA_032059585.1). Taxonomy (GTDB): domain Bacteria; phylum Pseudomonadota; class Gammaproteobacteria; order Burkholderiales; family Burkholderiaceae_C; genus Melaminivora. Next base: position 31,705 of record DAMCAL010000012.1, on the reverse strand, counting down.
GCGCTGCAGCTGCAGGAGCAGGGCGTGGCGGGCGCCGACCAGCTGGTGCCGCTGGTGTTCATGCTGATCATCGCCACCGTGGTGGTGCAAAGCGTCAGCGCCGCGCCGCTGGCGCGCGCGCTGGGCGTGCGCGAGCCCGACCCGCGCGGCGTGCTGGTGTACGGCAGCGACCCGGTGGCACGCGCGCTGGCGCAGTCGCTGCACCAGCAGGATGTGCAGGTGCTGGTGGCCGACGACGACTGGCAGGGCATCCGCGCGGCGCGCATGGCGGGGCTGCCGACCTACTTCGGCACGCTGACCTCGCAGCACGCCAGCCAGCACCTGGACCACACCGGCCTGGGCAAGCTGCTGGCCGTGTCGCCGCAGCGCGAGATGAACTCGCTGACCAGCGTGCACTACTGGCAGGAATTCGGGCGCGACCGCGTGTACGCCCTGCGCAACGTCGGGCCCGAGGAAGAAAGCGGCCGCAGCGCCTTTGCGCAGCCGCTACAGTCGCAGGCGCTGTTCGGCGCCGACATGAGCCACGCGCGCCTGGCGCAACTCCTGGCCAGCGGCTGGCAGCTCAAGACCACCACGCTGACCGAACAGTACGGCTGGCGCGAGCTGCAACAGACCTGGGGCGGCGAGGCGATCGCGCTGTTCACCCGCACCGACAAGGGGCTGCTGCGCTTTGCCTCCAGCGACGTGAAGCTGGACCCCAAGCCGGGCCAGAGCGTCACCGCCCTGGTGCCGCCGCGCCCGGCAGCGGCCCAGGATGCGCAGCCGCACGAGGCGCCCGCGCCGGCCCCTGCCCCCGGCTGAGCCGCGCCGCGCCCGCGCCAGGCAGGGGCCGGGTGGCAGAATCGACCGTTTCGCTTTCCGCCCCCGGGTTGCCCGCCATGTTCACCGGCATCGTCCAAGCCACCGCCCGCATCGCCGCCATCGACGACCGTCCCGGCCTGCGCACCTTCACGCTCGAGTTTCCCGCCGGCTTCTGCGAGGGCCTGGCCATCGGCGCCAGCGTCGCCGTGGACGGCGTGTGCCTCACGGTGACCGACATCGACTCGCCCGTGCAGGCACGCTTCGACGTGATGCAGCAGAGCCTGAACGTCACCACGCTGGGGCGTTTCGCGCCGGGCACGCGGGTGAACGTCGAGCGCGCGGCCAAGGAGGGCGCGGAGATCGGCGGCCACCCGCTGTCGGGCCACATCGACTGCACCGCGCGGCTGGACAGCGTGCGCGAGTTCGACAACAACCTGGTGTGGCGCGTGGCGGTGCCCGAGTCGCACCGGCGCTATGTCTTCGCCAAGGGCTACATCGCCATCGACGGGGCCAGCCTGACGGTGGCCGAGGTGGACCGGCACGCCGGCTGGTTCGAGGTCTGGCTGATCCCCGAGACGCGCCGCGCCACGGTGTTCGGCCAGCGCCGCGCGGGCGACCTGCTGAACCTGGAGGTCGAGCGCAGCACGCAGGTGGTGGTGGACACGGTGCGCGAGGCGGTGCACGAGAGCCTGGGGCGCCTGGCGCCGGTGCTGCAGGCGCTGCTGGCGGAAAAAGGCCTGTCGCTGGACGACTACCTCCCGCGCCCCGACCTGCCGCGGTGATGGTGGCGCTCACGGCGGCGGCGCCCGGGGCGCGCGGCCGCTGGCTGCCGCGGCCGCTCGCCGCGCATGACCTGCCGGGCCTGCTGGCGGTGCAGCGCGCGTGCTACGGGCCGGCGTTCGTCGAGGGCGCGGCGGTGTTTGCCCGGCGGCTGGCGCACCCGGCGCAGTGCTCGCTGGTGCTGGCCACGCCGGATGGCACGGTTTGCGCCTACTTGGCGGCCTATGGCTCGCGGCTGGGGTGCGTCACACCGCTGCAGGGCGACTTCGCCCCCGCGCCGCACCCCGACACGCTGTATCTGCACGACCTGGCCGTCGCGCCCGCCTGCGCCGGCCAGGGCCTGGCGCACACGCTGCTGGCACACGCCTTCGCCGCTGCGCGGGCCGCGGGCTGGGCGCACACGGCGCTGGTGTCGGTGCAGGACTCGGCGCCGTATTGGGCGCGCCAGGGCTACGCCGAGCAGGCGGTGCCCGACGCGGCCCAGCGCCGGCACCTGCACAGCTATGGCGACGGCGCACGCTACATGGCGCGGGCACTACCGGATTGATAGCTGCCAGCGCTTGCCGCTGGCCGATTTTCGCCCGTTTCCTGTTTCGAAGTCTTGTGCACCAAGCGCGAGCAGCTCCTGATTCGATAGCAACTGCGCCCGCGGCCGCAAGTGCACCGCAGACGGGTCTGCGGCAGGCCGGGGCGCGGCGGGGATAATCACGGGATGCCCAACCGCTGGAAACCCAATGTCACCGTGGCTGCCGTCATCGAGCGCGGGGGCCGCTTCCTGCTGGTCGAGGAGAGGACCACCGACGGCCTGAAGCTCAACAACCCGGCCGGGCACCTGGACCCGGGCGAGGCGCCGCAGGACGCCTGCGCGCGCGAGGTGCTGGAGGAGACCGCGCACGACTTCGTGCCCGAGGCGCTGGTCGGCGTGTACCTCAACCGGTTCATCAAGACGCGCACCGGCGACGACCTGACCTACCTGCGTTTCGCCTTTGCCGGCCGCCTGGGCACGCACCACGACTGGCGGGCGCTGGACGAGGGCATCGTGCGCACGGTGTGGATGACGGCCGACGAGCTGCGCGCCTGTCCCGAGCGCCACCGCAGCCCGCTGGTGATGCAGTGCGTGCAGGACTACCTGGCCGGCCAGCGCTACCCGCTGTCGCTGGTGCACACCGACCCGTCGGTGCTGGCGCCCGGCCCCCTGCCGGCCATCGCGGCCCCGACTGCGCTGGGTGCCGCCGCGGCCACGGGCGCCGCGCCCGGATGAGCGCGGCCGCCGCCATGGCCAGCACCCGCCAGCGCATCGTGGTCGGCCTGTCCGGCGGCGTGGATTCGGCCGTCACCGCCCACCTGCTCAAGGCCCAGGGGCACGAAGTGGTGGGCATCTTCATGAAGAACTGGGAGGACGACGACGACAGCGAGTACTGCTCGTCGCGCCAGGATTTTCTGGATGCGGCCAGCGTCGCCGACGTGCTGGGCATCGAGATCGAGCACGTGAATTTCGCGGCCGAGTACAAGGACCGGGTGTTCGCCGAATTCCTGCGCGAGTACCAGGCCGGGCGCACGCCCAACCCGGACGTGCTCTGCAACGCCGAGATCAAGTTCAAGGCATTTCTGGACCATGCTTTTGCGTTGGGCGCCGAGAAGATCGCCACCGGCCACTACGCGCGCGTGCGCCACAACCGCGCCACCGGCCTGCACGAGCTGCTCAAGGGGCTCGACCCGGCCAAGGACCAGAGCTACTTCCTGCACCGCCTGAGCCAGGCGCAGCTGGCGCGCACGCTGTTTCCGGTGGGCGAACTGCACAAGAGCGAGGTGCGCCGCATCGCCGAGGAGATCGGGCTGCCCAACGCCCGCAAGAAGGACTCCACCGGCATCTGCTTCATCGGCGAGCGGCCGTTTCGCGAGTTTCTGAACCGCTACATCCGCCACGCGCCCGGGCCCATCCTGGACGAGCGCGGCCGCAGGCTCGGGCAGCACGTGGGGCTGTCGTTCTACACCCTGGGCCAGCGCCAGGGCCTGGGGATCGGCGGGGTGAAGGACAAGGGCGCGCAGCGCGGCGGCGGCGAGCACGCGCCGTGGTTCGTCGCGCGCAAGGAGCTGGACACCAACACCCTGCGCGTGGTGCAGGGGCACGACCACCCGTGGCTGCTGTCGCACCGGCTCACGGCCCAGGACGCCAGCTGGATCGCCGGCCACCCGCCCGCGCCCGGCCCCCTGGCCGCCAAGACGCGCTACCGCCAGCACGACGCGCCCTGCCTGCTGCAGCCGGCCAGCGGCGCGGCGGGTTTCGCGCTGCACTTCGGCCAGGCGCAGTGGGCCGTCACGCCGGGGCAGTCGGCGGTGCTGTACGACGGCGACGTCTGCCTGGGCGGCGGGGTGATCGCCGCAGTCGATCCGCAGGACGACTGACGCAGCCCACGGCGGGCCGGCGCGCCCACCATCGGGGCGGGGGTAGTAGAAACCGCGACGCGCACGGCGGTTGCGCCGCGTGAAAATGCTTCAGCCGGAGCCGCACGAATTTTCACGCAAGGCGGCCAGCCCGCTCCCTACAGTCTCAGCCGCGTGCAGATGTGCGGCCGAAGGCGGCCGCGTGTCCGTGCGCGTGTTCGCATCCAACACATCTGCACAACGACAGGGGACAACGTTCATGGTTTGGCAGCAAATCTACGACCCGCTCGGCAACATGGTCATCTCCACCGCACTGGCTGCCCTGCCGGTGGTGGTGATGCTCGCGGCGCTGGGTTTTTTCCACATCAAGGCGCACATCGCCGCCGGCATGGGCCTGCTCACGGCGCTGCTGGTCGCCATCTTCGTCTACGGCATGCCGGCCGACATGGCGGGCCGCGCGGCGCTGTTCGGGGGCTTCACCGGCCTGCTGCCGATCGGGTGGATCGTGCTGAACATCATCTTTTTGCACCAGCTCACCGAGCAAAACGGCAGCTTCGCCGTGCTGCAGGACTCGCTGTCGGGCATCACCGAGGACCGGCGCATCCAGCTGCTGCTGATCGCGTTCTGCTTCGGCGCGTTCTTCGAGGGCGCGGCCGGCTTCGGCACGCCGGTGGCGGTGACGGCGGCGATCCTGATCGGGCTGGGCTTCTCGCCCCTGGCGGCCTCGGGCCTGTCGCTGATCGCCAACACCGCGCCGGTGGCCTTCGGCGCCCTGGGCACGCCGGTCATCACGCTGGCCAAGGTGCACGGCTATGACCTGATGGAGGTCACCGCCATGATCGGGCGCCAGCTGCCCGTGTTCTCGCTGATCGTGCCGTTCTGGCTGATCTGGGCCTTCGCGGGTCGCAAGGGCATGATGGAAATCTGGCCGGCCATCCTGGTCACGGGCCTGTCGTTTGCCCTCCCGCAGTACCTGGTGTCCAACTTCATTGGGCCAGAGCTGGTGGACATCATCGCGGCGCTGATCTCGATGGCCTGCCTGGTCGGCTTTCTGCGCGTGTGGCAGCCCAAGAAGGTCTGGACCTCGCCCTCGCTGCGCGGCAACGACGTGAGCGCCGCCGAGGCCAAGCCGCCCAAGCCCATCACCCAGCACAGCCGCCAAGCCTTGATTGCCGCCTGGACGCCCTGGGTCATCCTGTCGGTGTTCGTGTTCATCTGGGGCCTGCCTTCGGTGAAGGCGTGGATGAACAGCCTGTTCGCGCCGGCCTTCCCCATGGGTGGCTTGCACCAGCTGGTGGAGAAAGTGCCGCCGGTGGTGCCCGTACCCACCAAGGAGGGCGCGGTCTACACGCTGAACCTGCTTTCGGCCACCGGGACCGGCATCTTGCTGTCGGCCATCGTCAGCGCGTTTGTCATGAAGTACAACCCGGTGGCCATCGTGCGCACGTTCTTCAAGACCATCTGGCTGGTCAAGTTCTCGCTCTTGACCATCGTGCTGATGCTGGCGCTGGGAACGCTCACACGCTACTCGGGCACCGACACCACGCTGGGGCTGGCGTTCGCCAATACGGGGGTGCTGTACCCGTTCTTCGGCACGCTGATGGGCTGGCTGGGCGTGGCGCTCACCGGCTCCGATACCGCCTCCAACGTGCTGTTCGGCGGCATGCAGAAGGTAGCGGCCGAGCAGCTGGGCCTGTCGCCCAACCTGATGGGCGCGGCCAACAGCTCGGGCGGCGTGATGGGCAAGATGATCGACGCGCAGTCCATCGTCGTGGCCTCGACCGCCACGCGCTGGTTCAACCGCGAAGGCGACATCCTGCGCTATGTGTTCTTCCACTCGATCGCGCTGGCCTGCCTGGTGGGCTTGTACGTGACGCTGCAGGCCTACGTCTGGCCGTTCACGCTGATGGTGGTGCACTGATTCGCAGCCCTCGCTCCAGGAATGGGGCAGGGCTCGATCAGCAGGGAAACGGGCGCCTTGGGCGCCCGTTGTACTTTTGCCCGCCTATGTCAACAATTTTTATTAATAAAGACAAACTATTGCACGTCCGTTGATTTTAGTTAGAGTAAACAGCACAATTTGTTTGCGACTGGTTACAGCTTGATCGCATCCGTCACAACTGCCCGTGCCATGTTCTCCGTCCCTTCCCCGATACCCCGCACCCATCTGACCCCCGACATTGCTTACACCCTGCAGCTGCAATGCGGGCGCCAGTGGCGTGGCTTTCTGCTTGCGCTCGGCCAGGAGTTCGTCTCTGCCCTGCCGCCGCACGACTTGATGGACTTGATGGCGCGCATCGGCGCGCGGTTTGCGACGCAGCATCCACTGGCCGCGGGGGATACGCTGACTTCCCTCGAGGAGGCCATCAACGGCGTGTGGGACACCTTGCAGTGGGGGATGGTGGAACTGGGGCAAACGTCCGAAGCGATGGAAATCCAGCACCGCTTTTCACCGCTCACGGCCGCGTTCGGTGAGGCAGGCGCGAACTGGGCGGCCGGCTTCCTCCAGGGTGCTTACCAGCAATGGCTGGACGCTGCAGGCGCGCAGGGGCTCAAGGTCGCCGTGGTCGCGCCGTTGGACGCCGTCGGAAGCGTCCATCTGCGCCTGGGTGCCGGCTGACCCGTTGCCCATCCGTCAAATGAAGCAAGGCACACGCATGCAAAGGGTCCCGGACGACATCACCCATCTGTACGAGCAGTTTGGCGGGAAGCCGCAGAGCTACCAGGAACTGACGCGCACGCGGGAGGCAGACAAGGCACGCGAGCGCTGGCCGTTGATTGCACGCGTGCACGAGGTGCCGGCCGACACAGCGGTGCCGCCTGTGCAGGCCGGAGAGGCGCTGCCGGCCTCGCCTTTGCGCTGGCAGGGCGTACCACCTGTGACGCCCGTGCCACCTGCGCCGCCGCGTCCGACAATGCAGGCAGATGCGGCCGCTGCGGCCACGCCACTCGGCGATCCCGCACCGGCCGACCTGCCGGCGTCCGAAGAAGCGCTCGTTCAGCCGCCGCAGACGCGGCCCGCTATCTCGTCCAGTCCGGCGCGCGCCTCCCAGGCCGGCGACACCGCCCGCGCCTCTGCACCGCTGTTCGATGCCCTGCGCAACCCTCCGAAGGCGCAGCCGTCTGCGCCGCCGCTGTTTGCGCCACAGCCTCGATCGACCGGCCCGGAGCCTGCCGCCGGTGCGGTCCCGGCGTGGCGCCGGCCTGGTGCCCCACAGCCGCACGCCGGTCCGGCACCGGCCGATCCGTCCGCCCCCGCCCCCCGCGATTCCGCTCAGGCCCACGGCGCAACCGCAACCGCGGCGCGGTCGTCGCTGCCGGAGGCGCTGGCTGGCAATGGCCTGTCGCCGCTGGCCCGCCTGGCACAAGCACCCGCGGCGCTCCCGCCGCGCGCGGGCAACTTGCGCAACCTGTTCGCCCGTCTGCTCGGGCGTGGAAATTCGTGAACATCATCGCTGTCGCATCGGCCAAGGGGGGAGTGGGCAAGACCACTGTCACCGCCAGCCTCGCCGTCGCGCTCGCGCGACAGACCGGTCGCATCGTGCTGGCCCTGGACCTGGACCCGCAAAATGCGTTGGCCATGCACCTCGGGCTCGACCCGCAGGATCTGCGCGGCCTGTCGCGTGCCGCCCTGGGGCGGGCCTCCTGGCGCGACGTCTGTGTCGAACTCCAGCCGGGTCTGTACGTCTTGCCCTTCGGCGCCGTGACCGAGCAAGACAGGACGCGCCTGGAGGCACAGATCGCGGACCAGCCCGATTGGCTGGAGCGCCACTTGCGGGCGCTCGAGCTGCCCGAAGACGCGATCGTGCTGCTCGACACCCCTCCCGGCCCCACGCAGTACGGGCAACAGGCCCTTACCGTGGCGCACTGGGTGACGGTGGTGCTGCTGGCCGATGCGGGCTCGTATGCCACCTTGCCGCTCATGCAGCGGCTGGTGCAGACGTACTGCGTGCCGCGCCCGGACTTCGCCGACGTTCTGTATGTGCTCAACCAGGTCAATTCCGGCCGCCAGCTCGCGCGTGACGTGATGCAGGTGCTGCGCGAGGCGGTGGGCGAGCGGTTGCTCGGCGCCATCCACAGCGACGAGGCCGTGGCCGAAGCGCTGGCCCTGGGTGTCAGCGTGCTCGACCATGCGCCCCAGAGCCTGGCGCGGCAGGACATTCTTCAATGCGCTGCCGCCCTTGCGGCGCGGGTGCAGGCCGGGCGTGCGTGCCCCGCAGCGCAGTTGCAGGAGTAGCCCGCATGGCCACCGACCACCGCACCGTCGCCGACGAGATCGCCGACCGTGACCCGCAGAGTTTCCAGGCGCAGTGGCGTGCGAGGGTGCGCCAGACCGCGGACATGCGGCTGTGGCACCACCCGGTGGCGCGCGCTGCGGCCGTGGTCGTGGCGGCGGCGCTGCTGGCGCTGGTGGTGAGTGTGCCGCTGGACCTCCCAGGCCAGCTGGTGTTCGCAGCCGGCAGCTTTGCGGCCGCGTTGCTGCTCAACCGCACGCCCGGGCGCCTGAGCACGCTGGCCATGATCGTGCTGTCGATCACCGCGTCCTCGCGGTACATGTATTGGCGCGTGACCGATACCGTCGGCTTCACCAACTGGCTGGATGCGCTCTTCGGCTTCGGGTTGGTGCTGGCCGAGCTGTATGCCTTCCTGGTGTTGCTGATCGGATATTTCCAGACGGCCTGGCCGCTGCAGCGCCGCCCGGTGCCGTTGCCCTCGGACGTGTCCAGCTGGCCCAGCATCGATGTCTTCATCCCGACTTACAACGAGCCGTTGGAGGTCGTGAAGCAAACGGTGTTTTCCGCCATGCAGATGGACTGGCCAGCCGACCGGCTGCATGTCTATGTGCTGGACGACGGCCGGCGCGACGAGTTCCGCGACTTCTGCGCTGCACTGGGCGTGGGCTACCTGCGCCGCGGCGACAACGCGCACGCCAAGGCCGGCAACATCAACGCAGCGCTTGCGGTGACCGATTCCGAATACGTCGCCATTTTTGACTGCGACCACATCCCCACGCGCTCGTTCCTGCAGGTGTGCATGGGCTGGTTCATTCGCGACGACAAGCTGGCGATGCTGCAGACGCCGCACCACTTCTTCTCGCCGGACCCTTTCGAGAAGAACCTGGAAACCTTCCACGTCATGCCCAACGAAGGCGAGCTGTTCTACGGGATCGTGCAGGACGGCAATGACCTGTGGAACGCGGCGTTCTTCTGCGGCTCCTGCGCCGTGATCAAGCGCGCGCCGTTGCTGGAGATCGGCGGCGTGGCGATCGAAACCGTGACCGAGGACGCCCATACCGCGCTCAAGCTCAGCCGGCGCGGCTACAACACCGCCTATCTGGAGTTGCCCCAGGCTGCGGGGCTGGCGACCGAAAGCCTGTCGGCGCACGTCGGCCAACGCATCCGCTGGGCGCGCGGCATGGCGCAGATCATGCGCATCGACAATCCGCTGCTGGGGCCCGGCCTGAAGTTCGGCCAGCGCCTGTGCTACTTCAACGCCATGCTGCACTTCTTCTATGGCTTGCCGCGGCTGGTGTTCCTCACCGCGCCGCTGGCCTATCTGTTCTTCGGTGCACACGTGTTCCAGGCCACCGCGGCCATGATCACCGCCTATGCGCTGCCGCACCTGGCGCATGCCAGCATCACCAACTCGCGCATCCAGGGGCGCTTTCGCTACTCGTTCTGGAACGAGGTGTATGAGTCGGTGCTGGCGTGGTACATCATGCGCCCGGTTCTGCTGGCCGTCGTCAACCCGAAGCTGGGCAAGTTCAACGTGACGGCCAAAGGCGGTGTGGTGGAGCACTCGTACTTCGACTGGTCCATCGCACGGCCCTACCTGATGTTGCTGATCGTCAATGCGCTGGGTTTTTTTGTCGGCATCTGGCGCCTGACGGTGGCCGTGGACACGGTGGTGCTGACCACCGTGGTCATCAACATGGTGTGGACGACCTACAACATCATCTTGACCAGCGCCAGCCTGGCCGTGGCCAGCGAAACGCGCCAGGTCCGCAGCACGCCGCGCGTGACGGTGGCGCTGCCCGCGGCGCTGCGCCTGGCCGACGGACGCTCGCTGGTGTGCGAGACGGACGACTTTTCTCAGCATGGCGTCGGCCTGCGCGTCCCGCCGAACCTGGACCTGCCGATCGGCAGCGCTGTGGAAGTGTCGCTGTTCCGTTCCGACGAGGAGGCCAGCTTTCCCGCGACGGTCACGTTCAGCGGCGGCGAACGCATGGGTCTGCAGTTCGGCGAACTCAGCCTGCAGCAGCAGGCGGATTTGTCGCGCGTGACGTTTGCGCGCGCGGACGTGTGGCTGGAGTTCTGGGGCAACCGCCAGCATGACAAGCCGCTGCGTTCGCTTGGGAGCGTCATGGTCATCGGGCTGCGGGGGATCGGGCAGGTGGCGGGCAACGTCTTCAACATCCTGCGCGGGCGTCGCGTGGCGCTGGGCGAGCGCACGTCCGCGCCCTGACAGTGCTGCATTGGCGCATCCAAAAGACGAGAAACAGGGAATCGTGTTCATGCATCCATCCTCCGACGCCAGACAACGCGCGAGCGCGCGCCGCAGCGCACGCTGGTCGAGCGCCCTCGCGCCATGGGCCTTGTTGGCAGCCAGCGTGGGCAGCCCCGTGCTCGTGCACGCGCAGCCGGTGCAGCGGCAACCGCTTGCCGATTCGGCCGTGGCGAGCAGGCAGGCCGGCGGGGAGCAAGGGCGCACCTACCGGCTGTCGCTGCGTCAGCTCGGCGCTGCCTACCCGCTGCAGCTGCGCGGCGTGCAGGGCGCCAGCGGCGTGCAGTTCGGCATCCGTGGCGATGAGGTGGTCACCGGCGCCCGCCTGCACCTGAACTACTCGTATTCTCCTGCGCTGCTGCCCGACATCTCGCACATTCGCGTTCTCGTCAACGAACAGGTGGTGGCCACGATCGACGTGCCCCGCGAAGACGCGGGCCGGGACCTGCAGCGCGTCATCGACATTCCCCCCCGGGTGATCGGAGAGTTCAACCGGCTCAACCTGGAACTGATCGGCCACTACACGCTTGACTGCGAAGACCCTGCCCATTCCAGTCTCTGGGCCAATGTGGGCAACGACAGCATGCTGGAGCTGTCCGTCGATCCCCTGGCGCTTGCGAGCGATCTGTCTTTCCTGCCAGAGCCGTTTTTCGACCGGCGCGACGCGCGCCAACTGGTGATGCCAATCGTCTTCACCGCGACACCGGACGCCGCGCAACTGGAGGCAGCCGGCACCGTGGCGTCCTGGTTCGGCGGACTGGCAGGTTTTCGGGGCGCGACGTTTCCGGCCTCGGTGGGGCCGCTGCCGGCCAAGGGCCACGCGGTGGTGCTGTCGCTCGGCCAAGGCGCGCAGGGCATCACCGGCGCAGAAACGCCTGCAGCGGCGGGGCCGACCATCACCGTGGCCGATCACCCTTCCGATCCTGCCTCCAAGCTGCTCATCATCAGCGGGCGCGACGGCGCTGAACTCAAGCGCGCGGCCATGGCGCTTGCGATCGGCGGCCCGTCGCTTTCCGGGCCGAGCGCGACCATCGGCGAACTCAAGGAACTGGCGCCGCGCAAACCCTATGACGCCCCCAACTGGCTGCCCAGCGACCGTCCCGTGAAATTTGGCGAGCTGGTCGACAACAGCATGCTGAGCGTGGCGGGCTATTCGCCCGACCTGATCCGGGTGAACTTCCAGGTGCCGCCCGATCTGTTCGCGTGGCGCAAGCCGAACGTGCCAGTGCACCTGAAGTACCGTTACACAGCGCGCCCGGTCGCGGACAAGTCCACACTGAACGTGAGCGTCAACGAGCAGTTTCTGCGCGCGCTCCCGTTGCGCGCCATGAGCCACGACAAGCCCGGACGCATCGAAAGCTGGCTTGCCAAGGCAGTGCCGGCAGGCGATCGGCTCCCGGCCGAAGACCTGTTCGAGGTGCCACTGTTCAAGCTGCCGGCGCGCAGCCAGCTGCAGTTCCACTACTTCCACGAAGTGCTCAAGGAGGGGACTTGCAAGGACACGCTGCTGGACAACGTGCGGGGCACCGTGGAACCCGACTCGACCATCGACATCCGCGGCTTTTCGCACTTCATCGCCATGCCCGACCTGGCGGCGTTCGCCAACACCGGCTTTCCCTTCACGCGCATGGCCGACCTGTCACAGTCGGCGATCGTGCTGCCGGCGCGCCCGCAGGCGGACGACCTGAGCGCGTACCTGACGCTGATGGGTCTGATGGGCAATGTGACCGGCTACCCTGCACACGCCGCCACCGTGGTGCTGGGCGGCGACCGCCTCGACGGGCTGGAGGACCGGGACCTGCTGGTGATCGCCAGCGGAAAAAATCCGCCGCTGCTGTCGCAATGGGCCGAGCACCTCCCGTTCAGCCTGAAAGATGGCACCAAGCGCTTTCGCGTGTCCGACTACGCGTCGCGGCTTCTCAACTGGTTCGATCCCGAGCATCAGGACCGCAGCCGGCCCGGCCGCAGCGAGATCGTCTACACCAGCGCCAGCAGCGATGCCGTCTACGCGGGCTTCGAGTCGCCGCTTAAGAGCGGGCGCAGCGTGGTGCTGCTGACGAGCAACGAGGCCAGTGGCCTGCGCCAGGGCGTGAACGCGCTGCTCGACCCGGACCTGCTCAAACGCATCCAGGGCAGCACCGCGGTGATCCGCGGCAAGCAGGTGGACAGCCTGGTGTCCGAGCCCAATTACTACGTGGGCCAGCTCGGACCCGTGACGCGGATGCAGTGGTGGTTGTCGCGCCACCCGGTGGGGCTGATCCTGCTGGGCGTGGGGGCGGCCGCCTTGGTGGCTTTTATGCTGTATGTTGCCTTGCGGGCCCGGGCCAGGGCGCGGCTCAGGGCGTCCCGTTGACGCCTGCGGGCGACGCATGGGGCCACGCATGTTTTTGATTCACCTCCGCTCTACCGGGCGACCGCTGCGCGCCCTGTGGAGCGCCTCCTAGCGCTTATGACCGTACGTTGCCCCCGTTTCATCCTCGCCGCCCTGTGCGCCGCCGTGTCGTCCGCCTGGGGGCAGAACGGCTGCGAGGCGGCGGGGCCTTCCAGCGGACCTTCCTGGCAGGAAGTGCGCGAGAGCCTCGAGCAGCGGGTGCTGGAGGCGCCCAAGATGGCGCAGGCCAGGCTCGCGCTGGCGCAGTACCTCACCTACTGCGACGGCTCGCGGCGCGAGGGCATCCTCCAACTGCAACAACTCGCGCGCGATCCTGCCGTCGGGGCCGCGGCGCTGCAAAGCTGGCGCCAGGCGCTCGCCTGGGTGGCATCGGACGAGACATCGGTGCCGCTGTACCGCGCGTTTCTGCGGCTGCAACCCCACGACCGCACCATCAAGGCGCAGTTGGCGACATTGGAAAGCGGTGGACTGCTGCCGGGCAACCGCAGTGGGGCGCCGGCGCCATTCGTGTCCGCGGTGGCGCAGGCTGCGGTGCAGCGGGGTCCTGCATTGGCGGACACGGCGCCCTCGGCGCCCTCAGTCCCTGCGGTACAGCCCTGGGTGTCGCCAGCGCAAGCGGCGCCAGGCCGTTCGGCGCAGGTGGCCGTGGCTACTGCGCCGGCTCGGCCCGCGTCGGGCTGGTCGGCGGCAACCGCACCCTCCGAGTCGAGCCTGGTGCCGGGTGCAGGCGCACCGCAGGCGAAGGCCGCACCCGGGTCTGTGCAGGCGCAACTCGCGGATTTGCGAGCCGACATTCGCGACATCGAGCAAAACCGCAGTTCCGAGTTCTCCATCGGCACCCAGGTGCGGTCGCGGCAGGGCGAGGCCGGCATGAGCCAACTTACTGCGACGGAAGTGCCAATGGAGCTGAAGCTGGCAGCCGGCGACGGCAAGCTGGCACTGCGCCTGGTTCCAGTGGTGCTCAGCGCCGGCACTCCGGCGACGAGCTATGACGTCTTGAGCCGGTTCGGGGCGGGACCCGTCAGTGCCTTGGCGGATCCCGTGAGGGGAGCAGGGTCGCAAAACGATGCGGGTCTTGGCATCGGCGTGGCGTACGAGGCGCGTCACTGGCAGGCCGACATCGGCACGACGCCGTTGGGTTTCGGCAAATCCGATGTGAGCGCAGGGATCCGGTTGCGGCAGCCGCTGGGCAAGGCGTTGGCCCTGGACCTCGGGCTGTCGCGCCGGCCTGTGCGCGACAGCGTGCTTTCCTTCGCAGGTGCCCGGGACCAGCGCTCGGGAGTGGTATGGGGCGGCGTGTCGGCCTCCGGGGGGCGCGCCGGCCTGACATGGGACAACGGCGACATCGGCATCTATGGGTACGGCGGCTTGCACCGATTGACCGGCACCTATGTCGAGTCCAACACCAGGGCCGAGGCAGGGATCGGCCTGTACCGGCACTTTCTGCGCGACGACGACCAGCAGCTGACGGCCGGCGTGGCCCTGACGGCGCTGCGGTACGACAAAAACCTGCGTTACTTCACCTTCGGGCACGGGGGCTATTTCAGCCCCCAAGGGTTTGTTTCGGTGGGGCTGCCGGTGGAGTGGCAGCAGCGGGTCGGCCGGCTGCGTTACCACCTCAAGGGCTCCATCGGGCTGCAGTACATCCGCGAGGACGATGCGCCGTACTTCCCTGGCAGCGCCTCACGCCAGGCGGCGGCTGCGCAGGCGGCCGCCGATGCAGACGCCACGGGCGTGGGGGCCATGAACCAGCTGGCGGTCTACAGCGGGCAGCGCAAGACCGGCCTGGGCTATGGGTTCAGCGGCGCAGTGGAGTACCAGTTGCAACCGCAACTGTGGCTCGGTGGCCACCTCGGGTTCGACAATGCGCGCGACTACCGGCAGGTCGCAGGCGGGGTGTACCTGCGGTATGCCTTCGAGCCGTTCGACCGTCCGCTGCCGCTGCCGCTGTCGCCCATGCGCTCTCTGTATGACTACGACTGACGCAGGCGCACCGCGGCCTGGCATGCGCGCGTCCCTGCGGCGTCGGCTGCTCCTGGGCGGGATGGGCGCGGGCGCCCTCGTGGCGGCCGTACCACCGGCATGGGCCGCCGACTGCGGCTCCGCCGAATGGCCACTTTGGCAGATGTTCGCCAAGCGATTCGTCCAGCCCGATGGGCGGGTTCTGGACGCCAGCACCCCCCAGAGGCACAGCTCTTCCGAGGGGCAGTCCTACGGCATGTTTTTCGCCTTGGTCGCCGACGATCGGCCGCGGTTTGAGCTGCTGTGGCGCTGGAGTGTGTCCAACCTGTTCGGCGGCACCGTGCAAGGGCGGCTTCCTGCCTGGTTCTGGGGTCAGGCGCCGGACGGCAGCTGGCGGGTGCTGGACGAGAATTCAGCGTCCGACGCCAACCTGTGGTTTGCCTATGCACTGGCCGAAGGCGCGCGCCGGTGGAGTGAGCCGGCGTATGCACGCGACGCCCGTGCGCTGCTCGCCACCGTCGAGAGCCTGGAAGTCTCCGAGGTGCCCGGCCTGGGGACCATGTTGCGCCCGGGAACCACGGGATTCATGCACGAGGGCGGGCGCCGCTGGCAGTTCAATCCCAGCTACATGCCGGTGCCGGTGCTGCGGCGTCTTGCTGCCCTCTCGCCCAAGGGGCCCTGGAGCCGCATCGCCAGCAACACCGCCGCGCTGATGCAACAGGCGGCGAAGGCCCACGGCATGGCGCCGGACTGGATCGCCTATGGGGTCGATGCCCAGGGCCACTGGGGGTTCCAGCCACACGCTGACAAGGGTGCCGTCGGCAGCTATGACGCCATCCGGACCTATCTTTGGGCGGGCATGACACCGCCCTCGGATCCCCTTGCCGCCAGCCTCATGCAATCGCTGCGCGGGCTCGCTGCGGTCCTGGCCCGTACGGGGGCGCTGCCCGAATCGGTAGACACCCTCACCGGGCAGGTCACCGGCAGTGCCCCGCTGGGCTTTTATGCGGCATTTCTGCCCTACCTGCAGGCATCGCAAGCACCCGCCGCCCTCATTCAGGCGACGCGCCTGCGTGTCGAGCAGGGGCTGGACAAGTTGCTCTCCGAGCAGCCGGAGGGCGCGCCCCAACCCCCCTATTACGACATCGTCCTGAGCCTGTTCGGGCTCGGTTGGGCACAAGGGCGCTACCGCTTTTCTGCCGTGGGCGAATTGCTACCTCGGCGGACCAGCGGATGCACTACCGGAAATATCTGAGCGTTGCGGTGTCCACGGCCGTTCTGGCCGTGGGGAGCACCAGCGGTTTCGCGCAATCCCTTGCGCAGCGGCAACTGATCGAGCAAGCCCAGTACTGGCAGCAGCGCGACGCGACCCGCGCGACACAAGCCTGGAACAAACTGCTGCAGGCCGATCCGGCAAGTCCCGAGGCCCTGGTTGGACTGGGGCGGCTTGCCGTCCAGGCCAAAGACGCCGGGAAGGCACAAGCGTATCTCGCGCAACTGAAAAAGGCCCATCCTCAGCATCCTGACGTTGCCCTTCTGGAGCAGGACATCGCCCTGATGGGCAGGGAGGCGGCCAGCAGCCTGGACCAGGCGCACATCTTCATGCGCCAGGAAAACGCCGAGGAAGCCGTCAAACACTACCGGAAGATGTTCGGGGGCCGGGAGCCGCAGGGCAAGCTGGGGGCCGAGTACTACTCCGTCCTGGGCTACACCAAGGAGGGGTGGGCCGAGGCGGTGGCGGGGCTGGAGCGGCTGCGCAAGCGCTCGCCCGACGATCCGCAGATTTCCCTGGCACTGGCCAAGCTGTGGATCCTGCGCGACGACACGCGAACGCAGGGCATCCGCACACTGGCCGCCTTGTCACGCCGGCAAGACGTCGGCGGCGACGCGACGGAGCAATGGCGTGAAGTCCTCACATGGCTCGGTGCGCCCCCACCCCCATCCGCCGCGCCCCTTTTCGAGGAGTACCTCAAGGCGAATCCCGAGGACGACGAAATTCGTGCGCAATACCGCGCCAAGCGGCCCACTTCCGACGCCGGCCGCGGCAGGGCCGCAACGGCGCCTGCGCGCGATCCCTTCCTTCACCACCTCGACACCGGGTTTGCTGCGCTGCGGGCCGGAAACGTGGCCGAGGCCGAGCCTGCCTTTTCCGCCGCGCTGCGTCTTCGGCCGAAGGACGCGGGCGCCCTGGGTGGAATGGGCCTGGTGCGGCTGCAGCAAAAGGCCCATGGAGAGGCGCGGGCATTGCTGGCCCAGGCATCCGAACGGGGCGAGGCAGCCCAATGGAAGCAGGCGCTCGACACTGCCACCTACTGGGACCTCGTCGATCGTGCACGCGTCGCGCGGCGCTCGGACGCGCTTGACGACGCCGTGCACCTGCTGGAGCAAGCCCTGCGGCTGGATCCGGGCGAGGCCACGGCCGCAGTGGAGTTGGGCGACGCCTATCTGGTGCTGCAAAGCTATGAAGATGCCAAGCGCGTATGGCGCGCGGTGCTGGCGCGCGAGCCGCACAACGTCGCCGCGCTGCAAGGCCTGGTGGCGGCATTGGCCGCGACAGGCAGGGCGGACGAGGCTGTGCAGCTCATCGACGGGCTCGACCCCGCGGTGCGCGAGCGTATCGACGTTGGCCGCTTGCGGGCCGAGCGCAGCGTGGCCGAGGGTCGTGCGGCCGCCGGCCGGGGGGACCTCGTCCAGGCGCGCAGCCGCTTCGAGGATGCAGTGGCGCAAAGTCCCGATGACCCGTGGCTGCGGCTCGAGCTGGCCCGGCTGCTCCAGCGCGCCGGCAAGCCGGCCGATGCTCGCGCGGTCACGGACGCCCTGCTGCGCGATCACACCGGTGCCGAGGCCCTCTATGTCGCCGCGCTGGTACACGCCGAGCAGCAAGATTGGGCGGGCGCGCTGGAGCTGAGCGGACGGATCGCACCGTCCGCACGAACGGAAGACATGAAAGCCCTGCACCGCCGTGCGTCGCTGCAGGCCGGTCTGGCGCGGGCCAGGCAACTGGCGCAGCGCGGTGACCTGGCGCAGGCGCGTGCCGCGCTGGCGCCCTTGCTGGAGCAAGCAGCCGCGGATCCTGATGCGGTCAGTGCGGTCGCACAAGGGTATGCCGATGCCGGCGACGGAGTGCGAGCCCGTGCGCTGCTGCGGGAGGCGCTGGGGCGCGAGCGTCCGCCCAGGCCAGGCTTGCTGCTGCAATACGCGGGGCTGCTGTTGCGCCTGGAAGAATCGGGTGCGGACTTTGTCGATGCCATGCGGACCCTACGCTCCATGGACCTGAGTGCACCTCAACGCCTGCAGTACGAGAGTCTGCAGCGGGGCCATGCGCTGCGGCAGGCCGACCTGTTGCGACAACAAGGCAGACTCGCGCAGGCCTATGAGTCCCTGCGTCCCCTGCTGAATGGCACCCCAGACGATCCGATGGTCCTCGCTGCGCTGGCCCGGCTGCATGTCGATGCGGGGAACCCGGCCGAGGCCCTAACGCTCTACCGGAGCGTCCTGGCGCAGACGCCGAACGATCTGGGCACCCTGCAGGCGGCGGGCGGGGTCGCAATGGCTGTCGGCGATCACGGCACGGCCGAGCGCCTGTTCATGCACGCCCTGGGCATCGCCCCGGGCGATCCCCAGGTGCTGACAGCCCTGGCGCAGTTGTACCGGCAGCAGGGGCGCGACAGCAAGGCCCTGCCGCTGCTGCGCCAGGCAGAGGCCGCGCTGCGAAGCCAATGGGCTGCGCAGACCTCCACGCCCGCGGGCGCCACCCCTGTAGTGCCTCGGCCTGGTGCCGCCGATTTTCCGGCCGACAACCCGTTCGCGGCAATCGGGCGCTAGCCCCGGGTTTCTTCAACCCCCACTCTGACAACCAGGAATTTCATGCTCGCGACACTGGCCGGCCTCAGCATCCTCGTCATTGGCGACAGCCACCTGCTGAACCCCAACTACCTCATCGGGCGCCTGCACGATGAACTCCAGGCGCAGGGCGCCCACGTGCACACCGTGGGCGTATGTGGCTCCACGCCCGGCGACTGGGTGACCCCCAGGACGGGTGATTGCGGCGGCGCCGAGCGCAACGGCAAGAGCCCCATCGCCTACACCGGCAAGGAAGCCGCGACCCGGCCGGTCCAGCAGTTGATCCAGGGGGAAAAGCCGAACCTGGTGATCGTCGTGATGGGCGACACGCTCGGAAACTACAAGCAACCGACCTTTCCGCGGGCCTGGGCCTGGCAGCAGGTGACCGCGCTCACCAAGGCCATCGGTGCGACCGGGGTGCCGTGCACCTGGGTCGGCCCTGCCTGGGGCAGCGAGGGCGGAAAATTCGGCAAGACCTTCGAGCGGGTGCGCCAGACGTCCGAATTTTTGGCCAGCAACGTGGCCCCATGCAGCTACATCGACTCCCTGGCGTTTTCCAAGCCGGGCCAGTGGCGCACGATTGACGGACAGCACTTCACGCCCACGGGGTACAAGGCCTGGGGCAAGGCCATTGCCCAGTCGGTCGGGGCGTCGGCCCCAGGACGCAAGTGATGCGCGCGGCCTTCGCGATGGTGCCGGCGTCCGGTGCGCGATGTCGCTGCCTGGTGGTGCTCGCCCTGCTGGCGAGTGCCGCGGGTGCCGGGCACGCCGCCGGGACGGCGCTCTACGATACCGGTCCGGCGTCCGACTCTGCCTTCGTGCGTTTCGTCAACGCCCTGGGCCACCCGGCGGAGGTGGTGCCCGAGGGCGGCCAAGCCCGCTTGCCGCTGTCTGTTGAAAAACCGGTGGGCGAGTTCGTCTCGATTCGGCCGGATACGGTCATCCAGGGGAGTTTTCGGGCACAGGGTCAGCGCGCCGCGGTGGCGGTGAAGACCGCGCCGGGGGGCTTCTCGAGCGTGGTCCTGCGGTCGGCCGGCCCTGCGAGGCCGCTCACTGTGACCGTGCTCACGGAAACGCCTGACGATTTCAGCGCGCTGCGCGCTTCGCTGGGGTTTGCAAGTCTCGACAGCGCCTGCGTGCCCGCAGGCCTGCAGACGGCAGGCAAGGCTGTGGCCATCTTTTCCGACGTCGCCGTGGACCAGCTGCAGCGCCGCCAGGTCAACCCGGTGGCTCTCGTGGTGCAAGCCACCTGTGGCGGTAGGCCTGTGGGCCAGACGCTCTCCTTGGGACAACTGCAGGCGGGGCAACGCTACAGCGTGTTCTTGCTGCCTGCGGCCAGCGGGGCGCCGCGGCTGGTTTTCGCTGAAGACACCATCGCGCGTTGATTCGGTGGCTCGATGGTTTTCGCCTCGCTCGAATTCCTGCTGCTGTTCCTGCCGCTGTTTCTGGTCGCCTACACAGTCAGTCCGCGTGGCGGGCGCAATGCGACCTTGCTCATTGCGAGTTGGGTGTTCTACGGGTGGTGGAGTCCCGTTTGCCTGTTGCTGCTGATCGGACTCACGGTGCTGACCTGGATGGGGGGCCTGGTGCTGGGCGCACCTGCCTTGCCACGGCGCGCCCGGCGTCTTGCGTTGTTGGTGCTGATTGTCTTGCTGGCGGGCACGCTTGGCTGGTTCAAATACGCCAACCTGCTGGCAGAGTCCGCCAGCCACGCATGGGTCCGGGCAGGCGGTAGCGCGCTGCCCTGGCAGCGCGTGGTGCTGCCCATCGGGCTGTCGTTCATCGTCCTGCAGGCGATCTCGTACGTAGTCGATGTCTGGCGTGGCACGGTCAAGGCGCAACGCAGTTTCGTTGATTTCGCAGCCTACAAGGCCATGTTCGGGCAGTTGATTGCGGGGCCCATCATCCGCTACGAGTGGGTGCAACGCGACATCACGCATCGCCGCTTCGACTGGGCAGGGTTCGCCGCGGGTTCGCGCCGCTTCATGATCGGCATGAGCATGAAGGTTCTGGTCGCGGACTCGCTCGCGCCTGTTGCCGACGCCGTGTTCGCCCAGGCCGCGCCCACCCTGGCGGACGCATGGATCGGCTGCAGTGCCTACACCCTGCAACTGTTCTTCGATTTCGCCGGCTACAGCGCGATGGCCATCGGCATCGGCCAGATGCTGGGCTTCCATTTTCCAGAGAACTTCGACCATCCCTATTGGGCTCGCAGCATCCAGGACTTCTGGCGTCGCTGGCACCTGTCGCTGTCGACGTGGATCCGCGACTACCTCTATGTCCCGATGGGCGGCAACCGGCAAGGCACCTTGCGGACCTACCGCAACCTGCTGCTGACGATGGCCATCGCCGGGTTGTGGCACGGCAGCGACAGCTGGAACTTCGTCCTGTGGGGTGTTGCGCATGGGGTGGCACTGTGTGCCAGCCGGGCCTGGCCAGGCAGGCTGGCGGTGGCACCCTGGCTGTCCCGGCTGCTGACGCTGCTGTTCGTCATGCTCGCATGGACCTTGTTCCGCGCCCCGGACCTGGACACGGCGCTGCGCATGTACGCTGGCCAGTTCGGCCTTCACGGCCTGGCACTGGGCGACACGCTGCACGCCCTGCTACGCCCGAGCCATGTCGCCGCCGCACTGGTCGGCATCGTGTGCATCGTGCTTCCGGCCCTGCGCCCGTGGTGGGAGGCGCGCTTTGCAGCGACCGCGCTGGCGGTGGTGGCGGAGGCGTGGCCGGTACCAGCCTTTGCGCTGTCGTTCGCGCTGATCGCCAGCCGGGGCGCCGTGCCGTTCTTGTATTTTCAGTTCTGACATGCAGCCGTCCGCGACGCCGCAATCTTCCGCCCCGCGTGGCGCTTGCGCGGCGGCGGCGGCTTCGCTGGTGGCCACGCTGGCCGCGGGCCTGGCGAGCACGCTGTACGCCTGGAGCACTGACCGACTGGCCTTGCCGCCTGCGCCTGTCACATGGACCGCCGTCGTAGAAGGACAGGCCATGCAGGATGTCGCGCACGCGCTGGCCCAGGCTCCGCTGCCCCGTCTGGCTGCGCAGGCGGCGCGTGCCGGGAACTGGTGGCTGTGGGATGACCTGGGTCCGCAGGTGCGCCAGGGATGCCCGGGGTGGCTGTTTTTGGCCGACGAGTTGGCACCTCAGGAAGATGCGGCCCAACATCTGCAGCAACGCGGGGACGTCGTCGGGCGGCTGCACCACGCGCTCGCGCGCCAGGGCATCCAGCTGGTCGTGGCGGTGGTTCCGGACAAGAGCCGGGTGCTGCACCAGCAGCTGTGCGGGCTGCGGCGCGGCGCATCGGTGCAGGGGCGGCTGGCGGCATGGAAGGCGCTGTTGCGCGACCGTGGGGTAACCGTCATGGACCTGGAGGCGCCCTTGGCCGCGATGGTTTCCTCGGGCGAGCCGGTGTTTTTCCGGACGGACACCCATTGGACCGAAGACGGTGCCCAGCGGGCGGCAGAGGCTGTAGCCCACACCGTGCGAGCCACCGGCTGGGCGCCAGATCCGGTGCAGGAGTACGACGTCGTGCGCACGCCGCAGGCGCTGCGGCCGGGGGACCTGGTCCGCCTGGCTGGCCTGGACGAGCTGCCCCGCCGCTGGCAGCCTACGGCGGAGACTTCACGGGGTGCACAGTTCCTGCTCCGCGAAAACCCGGAGGAAGAAGAGGCCAGCCTGTTCGGCGACGATCCGCTTGCCCGCACCGTGCTGCTGGGCACGTCGTTTTCGCGCACGTCCGGTTTTGCCGGCTTCCTTGCGCAGTCGTTGCGCACGCCATTGGCCAATTTCGGGCGCGACGGGGGCAACTTCTGCGGAGGCGCGGCTGCCTATTTCCAGGATCCCGCGTGGCGGCAGAAGCCGCCCAGCCTGGTCGTTTGGGAAATTCCGGAGCGCACCCTGCAGTCCCCCGTCCAGGATGCCGAGCGGGCGCAATGGCGCGCCCTGCCGGGAAACTAGCGGCGACCCGTCGGGCGCTCTTTGCTCCTGTATCAGGAGCATCTAGCGCTTGTACGACGGGCGCCAGAGCCTGATTTGGCCGTTGTTTACGGCGCCCGCCTGGTGCCGACGAACACCGTGTGCGCGCGCTGTCCGGACTGCGACAAACCCGCGGCGAGGATGCGAAGGCCGACCACGTTGCCTTGCGCATCGAAAGTGGCGGAGGCCGAGCCCGACTGCGACGGGCCGGTCGACTGTTCGCAGCCGATGAAGTTGTCCGGGGTGGTGGGGCTCTTCAAGAAGCCGAACGCCTCCACGCGGTACAGGTTGTGTTGCGGCTGCACGTCGCCCAGCAGTTTGCCCACGATCAAACACTCGTTGCTGGTGCTGCCGGTGATGGCGCCGTCCGCGGCGACCTCGACATCCACCTGGTGCCCTCCGAAGCTGCTGCCCGCCATCCGGTAGCTGCCCACGATGGCGTTGACGTTGGCCTGCTTGCCGGCGGGCAAGGTGAAAAGCGAGTCCGGCTGCATCGTGAACTGCGTCGGGTAGCCGCCCGGCTGGGCTGCATAGCTGTACAGGCCGGTCAGTCGGCTGGCCACCCCGGCGCCCGCCAGGCTCTCCAGCGTGGCATCGACCAGGACGTCACCGATATTGCCACCGGTGCCGCCCGCCAAGCGGTCGAAGAACACCCCGTCGTTGGCTGTGACGAACCTGGTGGTCGAGGCGTCGTTGCCATAGCGGTTCAGCCTGCCATAGAGCACGTTGTGGCTGAAGCTGCTGTTGGTATAGAAGAAAAACCCTCCATCGGGCAGGACGGCGCCGCGAATATCGGTATCGCCGGCCACCCCCGCAGGGAGCTTCAGCAAGCCGGCCCAGTTGCCCGCAGCCGACAAGGGGCCGGTCGAGGGGTTGGTCGGGTGGCGCGGGTCGGCCAGCCCGTTGAGCATGTAAGTGTTGGGCGCGCCGGTCGCGTTGCGTGTGAACAGCCAGATGCCGTTAGGCACCTGATTGGCGTCGAACCTCAGGACCGCTACGCCCGACTGTTGGGTGCCGCGGAAGCTGCAGGACGATTCGTCGCCCATGAGGTTCATGGTCACGGCGTACAGCGCAGAGTCCTTTGCGCGTGGCGCCATCGCGCCTTGCACGTTGCAGCCGCCAATGCGGCCCGCCAGCGAGCCCTGGCCCGTCACCGTGATCACCCAGTTGCCGCCAAACACGCCGGAGCCCCGATACGTGCCTTCGAGCAGTTGCGCGCTGGCGGGGTAGTCATTGAGCTTGCTGTACTGCAGCTTGAACGACGCCGGGCTGCCCGTGGCCGCGGCCGTGCCGGCCGGGCTGGAATACGTGCCGCTGATGGTCGCGGTCTTGCCGGTGGCGGGATCGGGGGCGGCAGTGCCGCGCAAGGTGAGCCCGCTGGCGAACTTGCCGTCCTGCACCGAGAAATAGGTCACGCCGCTGGCGGCCACTGCCGTCACGTTGGTGCGCAGCAGCCCATAGAGCGCGTCGTAGCCCGCCGCCCCGGTGGCGCCGCGGGCGAAGTAGAACTCTCCCCCCTTGCCATCCTCGCCCCCTTCCACGATCCCCACCATCACGCGCTGGCTGGTCCCGGAGCCGACGGTGCCCTCCCAGATGCCGGCCGGGTACTGCTGCGCGGCCACGGGCGCCTCTTCCTCGCTCGGATCACCGCCACCGCCGCCGCAGCCTGCGAGGGCTGCGGCAAGGGAGAAGGCCACCACGGGCAGGGGACGGAAACGGTGGAACAGGGACATGTCGGGTCGCAAGGGATGGAGTGAGAGATCGGGGTGTCTCGGCGCGCGGCGGAGCGGAGCTGGGGCATTATCCAGGCATTGCCGCGAGCCCGTTTCCCGTGGTTTTCTTCGCGTCCGCGCCAGTGTTTGCGCAGGGCCGGACGAAGGGGAGCCCCGGATCGGCCTCCGGAAGTGTCCGCGCAGGCGACGACCGTCCAAAACGGCGATCGGCCGCGCTCGCCAGAACGTTCACCCCCGGCGGTCGCCTCCCTACAGCCCGCGCAGCAGACCGTGCACGATGGCGTCGGCGTAGCGGCGCGCCACGTGCTGCACGAAGTGCGGGAAGTCCACATGCGCGCTGTCGTCTGCGCGGTCGGACACAGTGCGCACGGCCGCAAAGGGCAGGCCGTAGTCGCGGCACACCTGGGCCACGGCGGCGCCTTCCATTTCCACCGCCAGCACGTCGTGGCCGGCCGCCAGCAGCTCGGCGCGCAGCCGGCGCGAGGCCTCCGCGGTGCTCACGAACTGGTCGCCGCTGGCCACCAGGCCTTCGTGCAAGCGCGGCCGGGCTGCGCCGCCGTTTTGAGGGTCAAAAGTGCCTTCGGCGCTTGCCAGGTAAGCGCCGGCAGCTATCAAAAGTGTATCTGTCAGGCGGTCGTCGCAGGCCATGCGCACGCCGCCGTGGCCGGGCACCTCCCAGCGCGGGAAGATGGGCGAGGCGTCCATGTCGTGCTGCAGGTATTCGCGCGCCACCACCACGTCGCCCACTTGCACGCCCACGCCCACGCCGCCGGCGACGCCGGTGAAGACCACGCGCTGCACGGCAAAGCGCTCGGCGAGGGCGGCGGCGGTGGTCGCCGCGGCCACCTTGCCGATGCCCGACAGCGCCAGCACTACGTCGCGGCCCTCCAGGCGTCCGCGCCAAAAGGTGCGGCCGGCGTGGTCGACGCGCTCGGGGGCGTCGAGGCCCTGGACAAGGCTGCCCTGCTCTTCGGGCAGGGCGCTCAGGATGGCGGTGGTCATGGCGGACGGAGAAAGAAAAACGGGAAAAGAACAGGCGCAAAAAAGCCGGGATTATCCCTGCTGCAGCAGAAGGGGCGCCGCGTGCGAGCCGCGGCGCCGCGGCGCCCGGCTCAGGCCTGCTTGGCGTTGTCGCGCAGCTCGCGCCGCAGGATCTTGCCCACCGGCGTCTTGGGCAGTTCGGTGCGGAACTCGATCACCCGCGGCCGCTTGTAGCCCGTGAGGTTGTCGTGGCAAAAGGCCTTGACCTGCTCCTCGGTGAGCAGCGGGTCCTTCTTGACGATGACCAGCTTCACGGCCTCGCCGGTCTTCTCGTCGGGCACGCCGACCACCGCGCACTCCAGCACGCCGGGCATCAGCGCCACCACGTCCTCGACCTCGTTGGGGTAGACGTTGAAGCCGCTCACCAGCACCATGTCCTTCTTGCGATCGACCACCTTGAAGTAGCCGCGCGCGTCCATGGTGCCGATGTCGCCGCTCTTGAAGTAGCCGTCCTCGGTCATGACCTTGGCGGTTTCGTCCGGACGCTGCCAGTAGCTGGCCATGACCTGTGGTCCCTTGATGGCGATCTCGCCGGCCTGCCCGGTGGCCGAGATGTCATTGCCCGCGTCGTCCAGGATGCGCATCCAGGTGCTGGGGATCGGCACGCCGATGGTGCCCGAGAACTCGGTCGCCGTGACCGGGTTGCAGCTGGCCGAGGGGCTGGTCTCCGACAGGCCGTAGCCCTCGCAGATGGGGCAGCCGGTCTTGTCCAGCCACAGCTTGGCCACGGCCGCCTGCACCGCCATGCCGCCGCCCACCGACACCTTCAGGTTCTTCCAGTTCACGGTGCCGAAGTCGGGGTGGTTGGCCAGGCCGTTGAACAGCGTGTTCACGGCCGGGAAGCTGTGGAAGGTGTGCCTGGACAGCTCCTTGAGCGTGCCGGCCAGGTCGCGCGGGTTGGGGATGAGGATGGTCTTGCCGCCCGTGCGCATGGACAGCATCATGTTCACCGTGAAGGCGAAGATGTGGTACAGCGGCAGCGCGCACACGGCGGTGGGCTGCTCGCCGGACGGCACCTTGCCCATGGCCGGCGAATTCCAGGCCTCGGACTGCAGCACGTTGGCGATGATGTTGCGGTGCAGCAGCACCGCGCCCTTGGACACGCCGGTGGTGCCGCCGGTGTACTGCAGCAGGGCGATGTCGTCCGGGCCCAGCGCCGGTTGTGTGAACGGCGCCTTGGCGCCCTGGGCCAGCGCGTCGTTGAAGCGCACGGCGCCGGGCAGCTCATAGGGCGGCACCAGCTTCTTCACGTTGCGCACCACGTAGTTGACCAGCGCCCCCTTGAGCAGCCCCAGCCGGTCGCCCATGGCGCACAGCACCACGTGCTGCACGGGGGTGTTGGCGATGCACGCCTGCAGCGTGGCGGCGAAGTTCTCGACGATGACGATGGCGCGCGCGCCGGAGTCCTTGAGCTGGTGTTCCAGCTCGCGCGGCGTGTACAGCGGGTTGACGTTGACCACCACGTAGCCCGCGCGCAGCACGGCGGCCACGGCGACCGGGTACTGCGGCACGTTGGGCATCATCAACGCCACGCGATCGCCCTTGGCCAGCCCCAGGCTCTGCAGGTAGGCGGCGAACTGCCGGCTCAGGGCATCGGTCTCGCCGTAGCTCACGTCTTTGCCCATGAAGCTGTAGGCGGTGCGGCCGGCAAAGTCCTGGAAGGCCTGCTCCATCAGCTGCACCAGCGAGGTGTACTGCGTGGGGTCGATGTCGGCTGGCACTCCCTGCGGGTAGGCGGCGAGCCAGGGGCGGTCGGTCATGGTCGAGGTCTCCTGCTGTAGTGGTCACGGGCCGAAGGCCCACCTTCTGCCTGCAACATGTGCACGGTCGTGCTTTTTTTAACCATTATGCCCGCTGCCCCGGCCCTCGCGGCCAGGCAGCGGGCCCTGCCGGCGCTCAGCCCTTGAGGGCCGCGAGCACCTCGTCCAGCATCTTCTTGGCGTCGCCGAACAGCATCCGGTTGTTCTCCTTGTAGAACAGCGGGTTGTCCACGCCGGCGTAGCCCGAAGCCATCGAGCGCTTCATGACGATGGAGGTCTGCGCCTTCCACACCTGCAGCACCGGCATGCCGGCGATCGGGCTGTCCGGGTCGTCCTCGGCGGCCGGGTTGACGATGTCGTTGGCGCCGATGACGATGGCCACGTCGGTGTCGGGGAAGTCGTCGTTGATCTCGTCCATCTCCATGACGATGTCGTAGGGCACCTTGGCCTCGGCCAGCAGCACGTTCATGTGCCCGGGCATGCGCCCGGCCACGGGGTGGATGGCGAAGCGCACTTGCACGCCCCGCTCGCGCAGGGTCTTGACGATGTCGTTCACGGTGTGCTGCGCCTGCGCCACCGCCATGCCGTAGCCGGGCACGATGACCACGCTCTTGGCCTCGCGCAGCAGCTCGGCGGTCTCGGCGGCGCTGATCGGCGCCACCTCGCCCTGGGGCTCGGCGCTGGCCGCGTCGCCCTTCTTCGCCGGCGCGCCGGAGCCGAAGCCGCCGGCGATCACGCTCAGGAAGTTGCGGTTCATGGCGTTGCACATGATGTAGGACAGGATGGCGCCCGAGGAGCCGACCAGCGCGCCGGTGACGATCAGCAGGTCGTTGCTCAGCATGAAACCGGTGGCCGCGGCCGCCCAGCCCGAGTAGCTGTTGAGCATGGACACCACCACCGGCATGTCGGCGCCGCCAATCGCCATGACCATGTGCACGCCGAACAGCAGCGCGATCACGGTCATCACGATCAGCGCCGGCATGCCGGCCTGCACCGTGGGCGCGGCCAGGAACTGGCCGCCGAACCAGATGACCACCAGCAGCGCCACCAGGTTCAGCCAGTGGCGCGCGGGCAGCAGCAGCGGCTTGCCGCCGATCTTCCCGTTGAGCTTGCCGAAGGCAACGAGCGAGCCCGAGAAGGTGACGGCACCGATCAGGATGCCGACGTAGATCTCCACCTCGTGGATGGTCTTTTCCGCCCCGGTGAGCACGATGGACGTGTCGACATAGCTGGCGAAACCCACCAGGCAGGCCGCCAGGCCGACCAGGCTGTGCATCAGCGCGACCAGCTCGGGCATCTGCGTCATCTTGACGACGCGCGCGGCGTACAGGCCGATGGCGCCGCCGATCACCAGCGCGCCGGCGATCCAGCCCAGGCCGGCGGGCGACACGCGTGGGCCCAGCACCGTGGCCAGCACCGCCAGCGCCATGCCGACGATGCCGAACAGGTTGCCCCTGCGCGAGGTTTCGGGGTTGGACAGCCCGCCCAGGCTGAGGATGAACAGGATGGCGGCGCCCAGGTAGGACACCGTGGCAAGACTTGCGGACATCATGGCTGTGTGCTTTCGTGTTCCGTGTTCGGGTGCATGGAGTGCTTGCTTACTTGCGGAACATGGCCAGCATGCGGCGCGTGACGGCGAAGCCGCCGAACATGTTGACGGCGGTGAGCACCAGCGCGGCAAACGCCAGCCAGGTGATCAGCCCGTCCGGGCGGCCGTTCACCCCGGCGCCGGGCGGCGCGATCTGCACCAGTGCGCCGATGGCGATGATGCTGGAGATCGCGTTGGTGACGCTCATGAGCGGCGTGTGCAGCGCCGGCGTGACGTTCCACACCACCATGTAGCCGATGAAGCAAGCCAGCACGAACACCGTGAAGTGCCCCAGGAAGGCGGCCGGCGCGTAGGCGCCGATGGCCCAGAACAGCACGGCCAGCACGGCGAAGACGATGGTCAGGGTCTTGGCCGACATCGGTGCGCCCGGACCGTGGGCGGACTTCTTCTCGGCCACCGGCGCGGCAGCGGCTTTCGGGGCCGGCGCGGGCGGGGCGGCCAGCGGCGGCGCGGGCCAGGTGATGGCGCCGTCCTTGACCACCGTGAGGCCGCGGATGGCGTCGTCCTCCATGTTCACCACCGCCACGCCGTCCTTGGCCTTGCACAGCTCCTCCACCAGGCGCAGCAGGTTGGTGGCGTACAGCGTCGAGGACTGCTTGGCCAGGCGCGAGGGCAGGTCGGTGTAGCCGAGGATGGTCACGCCGTGGCGCACCACCGCCTCGCCCGGCACGGTGAGTTCGCAGTTGCCGCCCTGCTCGGCGGCCATGTCCACGATCACGCTGCCGGGCTTCATGCTCTGCACCATTTCGGCGGTGATGAGCTTCGGGGCCGGCTTGCCCGGGATCAGCGCGGTGGTGATGATGATGTCGGCGTCCCGGGCCTGCTGCGCGTACATGGCGCGCTGCGCGGCCTGGAAGCCCTCGCTCATGACCTTGGCATAACCGCCGCCGCCCGAGCCTTCCTCTTCGTAGTCGACGCGGACGAATTCGCCGCCGAGCGATTTGACCTGGTCGGCCACCTCGGCGCGCGTGTCGTTGGCCCGCACGATGGCGCCCAGGTTGGCCGCCGTGCCGATGGCGGCCAGGCCGGCCACGCCGGCCCCGGCGATGAACACCTTGGCCGGCGGCACCTTGCCGGCGGCCGTGATCTGGCCGTTGAAGTAGCGCCCGAAGGCATTGGCCGCCTCGATCACCGCGCGGTAGCCCGAGACGCCGGCGGTGGAGGTGAGCGCATCCATCTTCTGCGCGCGCGACAGCGTGCGCGGCAGGCTGTCGATGGCCAGCACCGTGGCGCCGCGCTGGCTGAGCTGCTGCATCAGCTCGGGGTGCTGCGCCGGCCAGACGAAACCGATCAGGATGCCACCCGGGCGCATCAGCGCAACCTCGTCACTGCTGGGCGGACGGACCTTGAGCACGATGTCCGAGGTGGCCCACAAGGCAGCCGCCTCTGGCAGCACCTCTGCACCCGCGGCGCGGTAGGCGTCGTCATCGAAGTGCGCCGCGTCGCCGGCGCCCGATTCGACGGCAACCACAAAGCCCAGCTGGACCAGCTTGCCGACGACGTCGGGCACGGTGGCGACGCGCTTTTCGCCCGGGAAGGTTTCCCTGGGCACGCCGATGCGCTGCGCCTGGGGCGCGGTGGGGTGGGGCATGCGTTCGCTCCTGGAGGTTGAAAATTCTTTGACCGGCTCGCAAAGACTCGCATGCGCTGAATGACCAGGCACCAGGGGAAGGCTCCGCGACTACACGGGGGACTGAACGCAAGCTTACAGGAAGAAATTCCAGTTGCTTGTCGCTACGCCGCGCCACCCGGGCACGCGAAAACCCCACGACCGCCGCAGGCTGCCGTGGGGTAATGCGTTTTTTGCGGCCAGGGAGCGCAGGGCTCCCGGATCACTGCGGCAGGGGCTGCGGAAAGGGCGGCAGCACCAGCAGGCCGTCCAGCAAGGCGGTGCTGGTGCGAGCCGCATCGCGCAACTGGTGCATCCATGCCTGCGCCGGTCGGCCGGCACGCAGGAACTCCAGGTTGTTGTGCGTCTCCGGACGCAGCAGGCGCTGGTCGGCCAGCACGTCGACCGCCACGAAGCCGCCCTCGGGCGTGGAATAGCGGTAGGCGATGTGCGAATAGGGCTGCGCCGGGATGGCGCGGTGGTCGGCCAGTGTGCGGGCCAGTTGCGGCCGGCTGGCGGCCAGGTAGCCGTCGGTGTCGGCCCGGCGCCGGTAGCGCAGGCAGTCGATGCGCACCGGACTGCCCTGCGCGGCGTCTTCCACCTGCACGCCCTTTTGCGGCAGGCAGCGCCAGGTCCACAGCGTGGTGTCGCGCGGGGCATTCGTGGCGTTGGTCTGAATCCAGACGCTGGCCAGCAGCGTGCCGCCGGCGTCGTGCAGGCCCACCAGCCGCGAATGCATGGGCAGGTCGTGTGCGGTGTCTTCGGGCAGCACATCGAACACCGTGTCGTCCTGCGCCAGCGGTGTCCAGTGGCCGGCCGGCAACGCGAGCTGCGCCCGCCCGACGGGCAGGCGATCAGGCTGCAGCGGCGCGCAGCCCGAAGCGGCCAGCAAGGCCGCCAGCGCGCCCAGTGCCAGGCCGGCGCGATGCGGGCCGCAAAGAGAAAGGGAAGGTTTCAAGGCAGCGTTCCTGTGACGTGGCGGGCGCGCGGCCCGGCCCGCAAGTGTCGCCCAGCCGGGGCAGGTCTGCGCCATGTGTGCGGGGGGCGGCCCGCCCACCGGCGCGCGGCCCGCCCACGAGGATCAGCGGACCACCTGCGCCAGTTCGCCGGCGGCATAGCGCGCGGCCATCTGCTCCAGCGTGTAGCCCTGGACCTTGGCGCCCTGGCCTTCGCAGCCGAACTCCAGGTAACGCGCCTTGCAGATCGCCTTGGCCGCTTCGCGCGCCGGCTTCATCCACTCGCGCATGTCGAACTTGTCGGGGTTCTCGGCCTGGAACTTGCGCACCGCGCCGGTCATGGCCAGGCGGATGTCGG
>DAMCAL010000011.1:0-38051 GCA_032059585.1 Burkholderiaceae bacterium | reverse complement strand
GCTTCCTGGGCATCTGGTTCTGGGCCTGGCGGCGCAGCAACCAGAGCCGCTTCGATGAGGCGGCGCAGCTGCCCTTCGCCGAGGACTGAGGGTCTCGGACACACAACAAAAGAGAGAACCCATGAGCGATTTCACCAGTAATTTCTGGTCCGTCTATGTGGCCGGCATCACCATCGTCGGCATCGTGGCCTGCGGCCTGCTGCTGTGGCTCACCTCGCGCAAGAAGATCGAGTCTGCCGCAGACAACACCACCGGCCACGTCTGGGACGAGGACCTGACCGAGATGAACAACCCCATGCCCCGCTGGTGGATGTGGCTGTTCGTGCTGACCCTGGTCTTCGGCGCCGGCTACCTGGTCGCCTATCCGGGCCTGGGGACCTACAAGGGCCAGCTGGGCTGGACGCAACTGGACGAGTACCGCGCCGAGGTCAGCAAGGCTCAGGAGGCCGAGCAGCCCATCTACGCCCGCTTTGCCGACATGAAGACCGAGGAGCTGGCGGGCGACCCGGCGGCCATGGCCATCGGCGACCGCCTGTTCATGAACAACTGCGCGCAGTGCCACGGCTCGGACGCGCGCGGCAGCAAGGGCTTTCCCAACCTGACCGACGGCGACTGGCTGCACGGCGGCACGTCCGAGAACATCCACACCACCATCAAGGAAGGCCGCGTGGGCATCATGCCGCCGATGGCGGCTGCGGTGGGCTCGGCCGAGGACGTGCGCAACGTGGCGCACTACGTGCTCAGCCTGTCGGGCAGCCCGCACGACTCGCTCAAGGCGTCGCTGGGCAAGGGCAAGTTCGTCGCCTGCGCCGCCTGCCACGGCATGGACGGCAAGGGCAACACGGCGCTGGGCGCGCCCAACCTCACCGACGACATCTGGCTGCACGGATGGGGCGAGGCGGCCATCGTGAACATCATCAACAACGGCAAGACCAACGAAATGCCCGCGCAGAAGGACAAGCTGACCGATGCGCAGATCAACGTGCTCACGGCGTACGTCTGGGGCCTGTCGAACCCGTCCGGCGCTGCCCGCTGACGCCCGTGCAGCACGGCCGGCACCCCTGCGGCCCGTGCGCAGGGGCCGGCCGTTTTGCCGTTTTCGCAGGTGGGGCCGACGCGGCCGCACCGCCTTTGGAGATTGACGTTTCATGAAGCCAGCCGACGGCCAGCCGCGCAAGAAGATCATTCCCATCGTTCCTGCGGCGCAGGAAAACTCGCAGGGCGAGATGATCTCGCTGTACGAAGCGCAAAAGAAGATCTATCCGCGCTCGATCAGCGGAGTCTTTGCGCGCTGGCGCTGGGCGATGGTGTATCTGACGCAGCTGCTCTTCTATGGCCTGCCGTGGCTGCAGTGGGGTGAGCGGCAGATGGTGCTGTTCGATCTGGGCGCGCGGCGCTTCTACATCTTCGGGCTGGTGCTGTACCCGCAGGATTTCATCTACCTGACGGGCCTGCTCATCATCTCGGCGCTGTCGCTGTTCCTGTTCACGGCGGTGGCAGGGCGGCTGTGGTGCGGCTTTGCCTGCCCGCAGACGGTCTATACCGAGATCTTCATGTGGATCGAGCACAAGATCGAGGGCGACCGCAGCGCCCGCATGCGCCTGGACAACGGCTCCTGGACGTTCGAGAAGATCTGGAAGAAGACGCTCAAGCAGGCCGTGTGGATCGCCGTGTCCTTCTGGACGGGTTTCACCTTCGTAGGCTACTTCGTTCCCATCCGCCAGCTGGGTGGCGAGCTGATGGCGCTGCAAGGCTCCTGGCAGCTGTTCTGGGTGGTGTTCTACGGCTTCGCCACCTACGGTAATGCCGGCTTCCTGCGCGAGCAGGTGTGCAAGTACATGTGTCCCTACGCGCGCTTCCAGAGCGCGATGTTCGACAAGGACACCATGGTCGTGACCTACGACCCCGAGCGCGGCGAGCCGCGCGGGCCGCGCAACAAGAACATCGACCACAAGGAAAAGGGCCTGGGCGACTGCATCGACTGCACGCTGTGCGTGCAGGTCTGCCCCACGGGCATCGACATCCGCAACGGCCTGCAGTACGAGTGCATTGGCTGCGGCCTGTGCGTGGACGCGTGCAACACCGTCATGGACAAGATGAACTACCCGCGCGGGTTGATCCGCTTTTCCACCCAGAACGGCGTGGCCAACCATTGGACGCAGTCGCAGATGATCCGGCGCGTGTTCCGCCCGCGGGTGCTGCTTTACAGCGGCGTGCTGGTAGGCCTGTGCGTGGCCATGCTGGCCAGCCTGGTGGTGCGCTCGCCCTTCAAGGTGGACGTGGTGCGCGACCGCGCCGCGCTGTCGCGGATCGTGGCGGGCGGCAAGCTGGAGAACATCTACCGGCTGCAGATCATGAACGCCACCGAACAGCCGCAACAGTACGCCATCTCGGCGCGCGGACTGCCGGGGCTGGAACTCGCCTCCGACCCGCAGGTGGAAATCGGCGCGGCCGATTCGCGCTGGGTGTCGGTGCGCCTGCACATCCCGTATGGCTCCGCCGCGCCAGGCTCGCACACCGTGTACTTCGACATCCACGCCGAGACCACCGGCGCCCATGTGGCGGAAAAATCCGTGTTCCTGGTGCCGCGCTGAGGCGCGCCGTGGACCATGCCGCAGCGCCCGCCACACCACCGAACAGCGGCCCCTTGCGGGGCTGGGAGATCCTTGCCATGAACGCCCCCCACAACCCCGCGCCTGCGGCGCCGCCGCAGCCGCCGCAGCAGACTCCGCAACCGTGGTGGAAATTCGGCCATGTCTGGCTGGTCATCGCCGGCCCGGCCATCGTGGTCGTTGCCGGTTTCATCACCCTGTGGATCGCCATGCGCGGGGCTGACCCGATCGTGGCGGAAGACTATTACCAGCAGGGCCTGGACATCAACAAGACGCTGCAGCGTGAGCAGCAACAGTCCGAGCAGGCCATGCAGCCGGCCGTGAAGGGCCGCAACCACGCCGCCACGCCGGACAAGGACCAGCCGCGCCGCTGACCGTCGCCAACCACCTGTGTGCCCATGCGGTCGACCTGTCAAGGGCGCGGCGGTCCCGCGGCAGCGCGTCGATTTGCGGCCTGGTCTGACAGGGCGACTAGGGCAGGCCCATCTTTGCAGCGCGCCGGCATGGTGCTAGTCTGCAAGTCCTACAAGGAGGCACGCGATGCGCATGCAACGGATGATGTGGATATCCTGGCCCGCCTTTCTCATGGCGGGGGTGATGGAAATGGTGGTGTTCGCTTTCGTCGATCCCAGCGCGCTGCACTGGTCGGACGAGCCGCTGGCCCTGTCGCGCCAAGGTGTCTACACCGTGTCCTTCTTCGTGTTCTGGGCGGTCATCATGGCCTCGAGTGCGATGACCACGCTGCTGTCGCTGTCCCCCTTCGAGATGAACCGCTGCCCGGTGTCCACGGGCGAACGGCCGCTGGACTGCGCGAAGTTCCCTGCCTGATGCAGCGCGGCGGCAGCCCCGCTCCGTCCTAGGCGGTGCGGCCGGGTCTGGCGCTGCCGCTTTGTGCGGCGACGCTCCCAGAAGCTGCCAGGCTAACGGCAGCCGCAGGCCTGGCGCCTATTTTTGAGCCACCAGCGCCGCCACCGCCTCGCCGACCTGCGTGGTAGTGGCACTGCCGCCCAGGTCCGGGGTGCGCGGCCCGCTCCTGATCACTTCTTCGAACGCCGCCACGATGGCGTCGTGTGCGGCGCGGCCCGCTCCCTGGCCCTGCGTGAGGAAGTCCAGCATCAGCGCGCCGGACCAGATCATCGCGATCGGGTTGGCGATGTTCTGACCATAGATGTCCGGCGCCGAGCCGTGCACCGGCTCGAACAGGCTGGGGAACGCGCGCTCGGGGTTTAGGTTGGCCGAGGGGGCCAGGCCGATGGTGCCGGTGGTCGCCGGGCCCAGGTCGGACAGGATATCGCCGAACAGGTTGGTGGCGGCCACTACGTCGAAGCGCCCTGGCTGCAGCACGAAGCGTGCGGCGAGGATGTCGATGTGCTGTTTGTCCAGCGTGACGCCGGGAAAGCGCGCAGCCACCTCATCCGCGCGCTGGTCCCACCAGGGCATGCTGATGGCGATGCCATTGCTCTTGGTGGCCAGCGTCACATGCTTGCGCGGCCGGCTTTGTGCCAGCTCGAAGGCATAGGTGAGCAGGCGCTCGGCGCCCTTGCGCGAGTAGACCGACTCCTGGATCACGATCTCGCGCTCGGTGCCCTCGTACATGACGCCGCCCAGCGAGGTGTACTCGCCCTCGGTGTTTTCACGCACCACGTAATAGTCGATGTCGCCCGGCTTGCGGCCGGCCAGCGGGCAGGGCACGCCCTCGAACAGGCGCACGGGGCGCAGGTTGATGTACTGGTCGAACTCGCGGCGGAACTTGAGCAGCGAACCCCACAGCGAGACGTGGTCCGGCACCGTCGCCGGCCAGCCCACGGCGCCGAAGTAGAGCGCGTCCATGCCCGACAGCTGCGCCTTCCAGTCGCTTGGCATCATCTGGCCATGCTGCGCGTAATAGTCGCAGTGCGCCCAGTCGAAGGTGTGCAGCTGCAGCACCAGTCCGAAGCGCTCGGCTGCGGCCTGCACCACGCGCAGCCCTTCGGGCATGACCTCGCGGCCAATGCCGTCGCCGGCCATCACGGCGATGTGGAAGGGACGTGTTTGCATGGGGCTGCTCCGAAAGGTGGTGGGCGTGTGGAATTGAAAAAATGATAGCTGCTCGCGCTTGCCAGCTCAGCGTTTCAGGCAATAACTGCGCGCAAACGGCGTGGACTGAGCGCCGTCAGCTATCATAAAAATAGCAGCGGCGCGCCCGTGTTCAGCCTGCCAGCGCGGCCTTGACGGCGGCAGACACCTGCCCCATGTCGGCCTTGCCGGCCAGGCGCGCCTTGACGGCGCCCATCACCTTGCCCATGTCGCCCGGGCCTGTGGCGCCCAGCTCGGCCACGATGGCCTGGACGGCTTGCTGAATCTCGTCGCTCGACATCCGCTCGGGCAGGTAGGCAGCCAGCACCGCGAGCTCGGCTTTTTCCTTGTCGGCCAGGTCCTGGCGGCCAGCGCCCTCGAAGGCCGTGATGCTGTCCTTGCGCTGCTTGATCAGCTTGTCCACGATGGCGATGACGGCGGCATCGTCCAGCGTGATGCGCTCGTCCACCTCGCGCTGCTTGATCGCCGCCTGCAGCAGCCGGATGGTGCCCAGGCGCTCGCTGTCCTTGGCGCGCATGGCGGTCTTCATGTCTTCGGTGATCTGGTCCTTGAGGCTCATGTCTGTGGCTTTCGGTAAAAAACAAAAAACCCGCGCTCGGCGTCCCTAGCGCGGGTTTTGTGGGCGATTCCTGTGAAGGACGGCGCCGAAGCGGTGCTTAGTACAGCTTCTTGGGCAGCTGCATGCTGCGCACGCGCTTGTAGTGGCGCTTGACGGCGGCGGCCTTCTTGCGCTTGCGCTCGGCGGTGGGCTTTTCGTAGAACTCGCGGGCGCGCAGGTCGGTCAGCAGGCCCAGCTTTTCGATGGTGCGCTTGAAGCGGCGCAGCGCCACGTCAAAGGGTTCGTTCTCTTTTACACGGATGGTGGTCATCAGCTCAAAATTTCCAATGTGTGCCCGCAGAGGGTTGCCGGGAAGATCGGGCCCGTCAGCCATGCGCGGCGGTTTTGCCCGTCTGTAACTAGTATTGGCCGACGGGCGTTTGCCAGCAAAGCCGGGCATTATAGCGCAGCAGCCGGTCTGAAGCGCCGCGCCCTGGCTCAGCTTCGGCCCGGGTCCGTCGGCGCGAGGGCCTGGGCGCAGGCGAACGCGCTGGCCCAGGCCCACTGGAAGTTGTAGCCCCCCAGCCAGCCGGTCACGTCCACCACCTCGCCGATGAAGTACAGGCCAGGCTGGGCCTTGCACTCCATGCTCTGCTGCGACAGGGCGCGCGTGTCCACCCCGCCCAGCGTCACCTCGGCCTTGCGGTAGCCTTCGGTGCCGGTGGGCGTGAGCTGCCAGTGCGACAGTTGCTCGCCCAGCCGGCTCAGGGCGCGGTCGGCGGCCTCGCCGATCGGGCGCTGCCACTGGGGGTCCTGCGCGCACCAGGCGTCGGCCAGGCGGGCCGGCAGCCACTGCGCGAGTTCGTTGGCGATGAGCTTGCGCGACTGGCGCGCCTTGGCCTGCATCAGCGCGCCTTGCAGGTCCACGCCGGGGGCGAGGTCGATGGCGATGGCCGAGCCCGGCTGCCAGTAGCTCGAAATCTGCAGCACCGCGGGCCCGGAAAGGCCGCGGTGCGTAAACAGCAGGTCTTCGTGGAAGGTGGTGCGGCCCTTTTTGCCCAGCCCGGTGCTGATGGCCACCGGCAGCGCCAGCCCGGCCAGTTGCGCGTAGGGCGCCCAGGCGTCGCCGTCGAAGGTCATCGGCACCAGGCCGGGGCGTTGCGCGACCAGCGGCACGCCGAACTGCTGCGCGATGCGGTAGCCGAAATCCGTCGCCCCGATCTTCGGGATGGACAAGCCACCGGTGGCGATGACCAGGTTGCGGGACTGCACCGCGCCCCGGTCGGTATCGATGCGGTAGCTGCCGATGCCGGTCTCGTCCCCGTCAGAAGGACAAAATGCCACCGCCTTCACGCCGCACGGTTGCCAGTGCTCGACGTGGGCCTGCGCGCACTCGGCCAGCAGCAGGGCGATCAGATCCTCGGCCGAGCGGTCGCAAAACAGCTGGCCCTTGTGCTTTTCGTGGAAGCCGATGCCGTGGCGGCGCACCAGCGCCACGAAATCGGCCGGCGTGTAGCGTGACAGGGCCGAGCGGGCAAACTGCGGGTTGCCGCCGACGAAGTAGCGCTGGGGCGCCTGCAGGTCGAGGTCCTGGTTGGTGAAATTGCAGCGGCCGCCGCCCGAGATGCGGATTTTCTCGGCCACGCGCGCGTAGTGGTCGATGAGCAGCACGCGCAAGCCGCGCCGGCCGGCCTGGGCGGCACAGAACAGGCCGGCGGCGCCGGCGCCGATGATGACAGCGTCGAAGGAAGAAGAAGGGGGCACGGGAGCGGGCAGCGTTGGGCGGGCGATTGTCGCCCAGCCGGGCAGGGCGCGCGCCGCAGGGTGCGCGTGCTCAGCCCGTCGCACTGCAGCCGTGCGCCGGCAGGGCAGACGCGGCCACGGCGTGCAAGCCTTGCACCACGTCGCCCACGACGATCACGCTCGGGCTAGCCAGCCGCTCGTGCGCGATGGTCGTGTGCAACGCGTCCAGCCGGGTCACGGCGTGGCGCTGCCCGGCCAGCGTCGCGTGCTGCACCACCGCCACGGGGGTGCCCGGCTGCAGGCCTCCGGCCAGCAGCCCCTCCTGGATCTGGCGCGCGCCGCGCATGCCCATGTAGATGACCAGCGTCAACCGTGCCTGGCGCGCGGTGGCCGCCAGCAGGGCCCAGTCGGTCTGTACACCGCCGGGCCGGGTGTGGCCAGTGACCAGCAGCACGCCCTGGGCCAGGTCGCGGTGCGTCAAAGGTACGCCCAGTTGTGTCGGCGCGGCCAGGCCTGCGGTGATGCCGTTGACCACCACGGCATCGATGCCCGCTGCGCGCAGCGCCTGCACCTCTTCGCCGCCGCGGCCGAAGATGAACGGATCGCCGCCCTTGAGGCGCACCACGCGTTCGCCGGCGCGCACCTGCGCGACCATCAGCTTCTCGATGAAGGCCTGCGGGGTGCTGCGGCAACCGCCCCGCTTGCCCACCCGCACGACGCGAGCGCCGGGCGGGGCGAGGGCGATGATCTCTTCGCTCACCAGGTCGTCGACC
The DNA here is from genome assembly GCA_032059585.1 of Burkholderiaceae bacterium. GTDB lineage: Bacteria > Pseudomonadota > Gammaproteobacteria > Burkholderiales > Burkholderiaceae_C > Melaminivora. Next base: position 30,309 of record DAMCAL010000011.1, on the reverse strand, counting down.
AGCAGCACTGTGGCTGCGGCGATGGCGCGCGCGGCCTTGAGCGTGAGCAACTCCGGATCGCCCGGGCCGGCGCCGACCAGGGTGCAGGTGCCGAGCGGACGGGAAGGCGGTGGGCAGGGCTTCATGGTGGGGGTTCGGTGGCGTTGGAGGGCGGCAACTCGGCCTCGGTCTGCTCGGCCTGGATCTGGTGTGCCATGTGCAGGACGTGGCGCACCTGGTCGGCAATGGGCCCGGGCACAGGCAGTTCGCCCGCCAGCACGGCCCGGGTGTAGCGCACAGTGCTGTCCACATCGATGGCCTCGGGCAGGCCGGGGACGTGCTCCGCGGTGCCGGCCTGCTGCGCAGCCAGCAGCCGGTGGACGCCGTGCACGAAGCCGTCGTAGCGCGGCTGGCGGCGCGGGTCGGCGGCGACCTCGCCCTCCAGCCCACGCGACAGCAGCAGGTGCATGCGGCGTTCGCGCGCCACGGCGCCCATGAGGTCGAAATAATCCGGATGCGTATAGCTGCCCACCACCAGCGCCGGACCGGAGCAGGGCGCGATCAGCTTGGCCACGCTATGCGCGGGTGTGCGCAGGCCGATGGCCTCGCGCACGGCAAGCAGACGCGCCAGGCCCGGATGCAGGGCGGAGGTGGGCAGGTGTGCGACCGTGCCGGGGGCAACGCCTTCAGGCGCCGCGCAGGCGGGAATGCTCAGTCCCTCCAGCACGTCGCTGGCAAGCACGCGCCGCGCTTCGGTGCGCATGCCATGCAGCAGCACGGGCAGGCCATTGCGCGCCAGCAGCAGCGCCAGCAAGGGCGTGAGCACCGGCAGCTTGCGCGCGCCGTTGTAGCTGGGCAGCACAACCAGAGGCAGGGCGCCGCAGCTGGCCGGAATGCGCGCGATGCGGGCCTGCGTGGCATCCAGAAAACCGCACATCTCGGGCACCGTTTCGCCCTTGACGCGCATGGCCACGCAGAATGCGCCGACCTGCACATCGCTGGCACGCCCGTCCAGCACATGCCCGAACAGGTCGGCGGCCTGGGCACGGTCGAGCGCCCGCGCGCCCCGCGCGCCGCGGCCGAGTTCCTTGAGGTAATGGCGGATGGGCATGGCCGCTGCTGCGCTTCCTTATGGAAAAGAAGTGCATTGTGGCGAATGCTTGATGACGTGCGGTTATATCTATGTGCCGCGGAACATTTTCAGCCAAATCAGCCTGTAGCCCTTATGCAACAAGCGCCGATAGCTATAAAAAAGAGAGCTACTGCACGGCTGGAATGTCCGCCTGCCCCGGGGCGAGAGGGTCGCCCAGGCGCCACTGTCCGCCGAGGGCACGGTACAGCGCCACGCGGTTGGCCTGCTCGGCCAGCTGCAAAGCGATGAGCGACTGCTGGGCGGTGTACAGCGAGCGCTCGGCATCCAGCACCGCCTGGTAGTTGTCGGCGCCCAGACGAAAGCGCGCCTGCGACAGCTCCAGCACCCGGGCGCTGGCCTGGACCAGCGACTCCTGCGCCTGCAGGCGCTCGGCCAGCGTGTCCCGGTCGGCCAGCGCATCGCGCACCTCGCGAAACGCGCCCTGGATGGCGCGCTCGTACTGCGCCACGGCGCTTTCGCGCGCCACCTCGGCCACGCGCAGGTTGGCGCGGTTGCGTCCGGCGTCGAAGATCGGCAGGCGGATCTGCGGGCCGAAGCTCCAGGTGCCGTTGCCGCCGGCGAACAGGCCCGCGAGCTCGTTGCTGGCCGTGCCGACGCTGGCGGTGAGGCTGATCGAGGGGAAAAATGCGGCGCGCGCCACGCCGATCTGGGCGCTGGCGCCGGCCAGGGCGTGTTCGGCCGCGCGCACGTCCGGGCGCGCCAGCAGCACGCTGGAGGGCAGCCCCGGCGGAACGGCCGGCAGGGCGGTCGCGGGCGCGGCAGGGGCGGCGGCAGTGGCGGTGGCGGTGGCCGCCGCGCGTGCGTCTGGTGCGGACGCCCCGACATTGCCCGCTTCGGAAGACCCCAACGGGGGCAGCGGTGGCGGCGCGCGCAGCGCCGGGGCCACGCTGCCCGGCAGCAGGTTGTCGGGCACCGGCACGCCGACCAGCAGCGCCAGGGCGTTGCGGTCTTTGGCCACCTGCGCCTGGTAGGCCGCCACGTCGGCGCGCGCTCCTTCCACCGTGGTTTGCACCTGCGCCAGCGTCAAGCCCGAGGCGGCGCCCAGCTCGCGCGTGCGGCTCGTCAATTGAAGCTGCTGCTCCCGCGCGCGCAGCGTGGCGCGTGCCAGTTGCAGGCGCCGCGCATCAGCGTCTAGGTTCAGCCAGGCCAGGATGAGGTCCGAGGCGAGGGTGATGCGCACGCTGTCGCGACTGCTTTGCGTGCGCAGGAATTCCTGCAGCGCCGCCTCGTTCAGGTTGCGCACGCGGCCCCAGAAGTCGATCTCGTACGCGGCCGAGCCGATGCTGGCGCTGTATTGGCTGCCGGCGTTGCCGCGGCCGGCGGCCGTCAGGTCGTCGGCGGTGCGCGTGCGGCTGGCAGCGCCGGTGGCGTTCACCGTGGGCAGCAGATCGGCCTGGGCGATGCCGTACTGGGCGCGCGCGCGCTCCACGGCCAGCAGGGCCACGCGCAGGTCGCGGTTGTCGGCCAGCGCCATGCCGAGCAGGGTGCGCAGGCGCGCGTCCTGGACGTACAGCGGCTGCGTTGCGCTGCTGGGGGCGCCCGCCAACGGCGCGCTCGGCGGCGCGGGCGCGTCGAACGTGGCCGGAACGGGCAGCGCCGGCACCTCGGGCGAGGGCGCCAGCGACGTGCAGGCCGCCAGCCACAAGGGCGCGGCCAGCAGGGGCAGGCGCAGCACGGCAAACGGGGAGGCGGGCTGGTTCATGGTGTGGCAGGCGTGGCCGGTGCGGGCGCGGCTGCGGCCGCACCGTCGGGCGTGCCGCGCGTGAACAGCCGGCGAACGACCAGGAAGAACACGGGCACGAAGAAGATGCCCAGGAGCGTCGAGAACACCATGCCCCCCAGCACGGCCGTGCCGATGGCCTGGCGCCCGCCGGCGCCCGCCCCGGTGCCGATGGCCAGGGGCAGCACGCCGAAGCCGAAAGCCAGCGAGGTCATCAGGATGGGCCGCAGGCGCAGGCGCACTGCCTGCACCACCGCGTCGACCAGGCCCACGCCGCGCTGCTGCAGCTGCACGGCGAACTCGACGATCAGGATGGCGTTCTTGGACGCCAGGCCCACCGTGGTGAGCAGGCCGACCTGGAAGTAGACGTCGTTGGCCATGCCGCGCCCATACGTGGCGATGAGGGCGCCGATTACGCCCAGCGGCACGGCCAGCATGACCGAAAACGGCACGCTCCAGCTCTCGTACAACGCCGCCAGACACAAGAACACGAACAGGATGGACACGGCATACAGCAGCGGTGCCTGCGAGCCCGACTGGCGCTCCTGGAGCGAAGCCCCGGTCCACTCGAAGCCGATGCCCGGCGGCATTTTGGCCATGATGGCCTCCACGGCGGCCATCGCGTCGCCCGAGCTGGCGCCCGGCGCCGTGCTGGCCTCCATTTCGATGGCCGGGCTGCCGTTGTAGCGCATGAGCTGCGGCGAACCGCTGGTCCAGGTGGTGGTGGCGAACGCCGCGAAGCGGACCATCTCCCCGTTCTTGTTGCGCACCGCCCACTGGCCGATGTCCTGGGGCAGCATGCGCGAGGGCGCATCGCCCTGGATGTAGACACGCTTGACGCGGCCCTGGTGGACGAAGTCGTTCACGTAGCTGCCGCCCAGGGCGGCGGACAGCACGCCGTTGATGTCGGCAGTGGCCACGCCCAACGCGGCGGCCTTGCGATCGTCCACCTGCACCTTGAGCTCGGACGTGTCGTCGAAGCCCGTGCTGCGCATGTTGGCCAGTTGCGGCACGTCGCGCGCGGCGGCGATCAGGTCGTCCCGCGCTTTCATCAGGGCCTGGTGGCCCAGGCCGTTCAGGTCCTTCAGCACGAAGTTGATGCCCGCGCTCGAGCCCAGGCCGCGCACCGGCGGCGGCAGCGTGACGAAGATGCGCGCATCGCGGATGCTGGCCAGATCGCGGTTGGCCTGGCGGGCGATGGCGTCGGCGGCTTGCGAATCCAAAGGGCGCTCGGCCCAGGACGTCAAGCGCACGAACATGCTGCCCGAGCTCTGGTTGCCGCCCAGGCCCATGATGGCGTTGGTGCTGAACACTTCCGGCCTGTCCTTGAAGTACAGGCGCACCTGCTCCATGACCTGCGTCAGCCGCGCGTCGGTCGCGCCGGACGGCAGCGTGACGTTCACGCGCACGAAGCCCTGGTCCTCGCTGGGCAGAAACGACGTGGGCAAGGCCCGGAACATGAACGCCACGGCTGCCAGCACCAACCCGAACAGCAGCACCATGCGTCCCGCGCGGTGCAACAGCCGCGCCACCGCGCCCTGGTAGCGCGCGGCGCCGGCGTCGAAACGGCGGTTGAAGCCGTTGAAGAAGCGGTCCAGCCAGCCCAGCGGGCCCGCGCGCGGTGTGCGGCCATGCCGGCCGTGCGCCACCGGCTTGAGGAGGGTGGCGCACAGGGCCGGCGTGAGGGTCAGCGCCACGAACACCGACAGCGCCATGGCGGCGACGATGGTCACCGAGAACTGCCGGTAGATCACGCCCACCGAGCCGGCGAAGAACGCCATGGGCACGAACACCGCCGACAGCGTCAGGCCGATGCCCACCAGCGCTGGCGTGATCTCGGCCATGGACTTGCGCGTGGCCTCCTTGGCGGGCAGGCCTTCCTCGCTCATCACGCGCTCGACGTTCTCCACCACCACGATGGCGTCGTCCACCAGCAGGCCGATGGCCAGCACCAGGGCGAACATGGTCAGCATGTTGATGGAGTAGCCCATGGCCGAGAGCACGCCCAGCGTGCCCAGCAGCACCACCGGCACGGCGATGGCCGGGATCAGCGTGGCGCGGAAGTTCTGCAGGAATAAGAACATCACCAGCGTGACCAGCACCATGGCCTCGGCCAGGGTCTTGACCACCTCGTGTAGCGAGGCGCGCACGAAGGGCGTGGTGTCGGAGCTGACGAAGCCGGTGATGCCGTCCGGGAAGTAGGGCGCCAGCTCGGCAATCTTTGCCGCCACCGCGTCGGCCACGGCCATGGCGTTGGCGCCGTCGGCCAGCACGATCCCCAGGCCGGCGCCGGGCTGGCCGTTCAGGATGGAGCGCACGGTGAGGTTGTCCGCCTCCAGCGCCACGCGCGCCACGTCGGCCATGGTGACCACCGAGCCGTCGCTCTGCGCCTTGAGCACGATGTCCTGGAACTCCTGCACGGTTTGCAGCTTGGAGCGCGCCGTGACCGTGGCGTTGAGCATCTGGCCCGGCACGGCCGGCAGCGCCCCGAGCTGACCGGCCGAGACCTGCACGTTCTGCGCATTGAGCGCCGCCACCAGGTCCGACGGCATGAGCGCGTATTTCTCCAGCAGCTGCGGGTCCATCCAGATGCGCATGGCGTAGCTGGTGCCGAACACCGTCACGTCGCCCACGCCGTCCACGCGCGCGATCACGTCCACCACGTTGCTCGACAGGTAGTCGCCGATGGTGACCTGCGAGACGTGCGGATCGGGCGAGGTGAAGACGTAGGTCACCAGGTAGTCCTGGCCACCCTTGTTGACGAACACGCCGCGGCTTTTCACCGCCTCGGGCAGGCGGTTCACGGCGCCCTGCAGCTTGTTTTGCGCCTGCACCTGGGCCACGTCGATGTTGGCGCCGGGCGCGAAGGTCAGCGTGGTGCGCGAGCGGCCGGCCGAGTCGCTGGTGGACTGCATGTACAGCAGGTTGTCCAGGCCCTTGAGCTGCTGCTCGATGACCTGGGTGACGGAGTTTTCCACCGTCTCGGCCGAGGCGCCGGTGTAGGTGGTGTTGATGGTCACGCGCGGCGGGGCGATGTCCGGGTACATCTCCAGCGGCAGGGTGGCGATGGACAGCGCCCCCGCCAGCATGATGACGATGGCCAGCACCCAGGCAAAGACCGGGCGGTTGATGAAGAACTGCGCCATGCTGGTTCAGCGTGCCGATGGGGAAGCAGCCGGCGCCGCGCCGCCGGCGGCGTCGCTGACGGCCGCCGGGCGCGGGGCCCACGGTACCGGCTTGACGCGGTCGCCGGGGCGGGCGCGCTGCGCGCCGTCCACCAGCACCCGCTCGCCTGCAGCCAGACCGGACAGCACTTCCCAGCGGTCGCCCACCGCCGCGCCGACCACGATCCGGCGGCGCTCCACCTTGTCCTCGGGGGTGACGACCAGCACGCTGGCGTTGCCGGCGGGGTCGCGCGTCACGGCCTGTTGCGGCGCCAGCAGCGCACGCTCGTTCACGCCCGCCTCCAGCACTGCGCGCACGTACATGCCGGGCATGAGCAGCCCTTCGGGGTTGGGCACCACCGCGCGCAGCAGCACGGCACCCGTGCCGGGGTTCACCTGCACCCCGCTGAACTGCATGCGCCCGGCGTGGGCATAGGTGCTGCCGTCGTCCAGCTTGATCGTGACGCGGGCCTCGCCACCGCTGCTGCCCTGCGGGCGCTGTATGCGGCCACTGGCCAGCTCGCCCTTGAGGCGCAGCAGCTCGGTGGTGGTCTGTGTCACGTCCACGTAGAGCGGGTCGGTCTGCGTCACGGTCGTCAGTGCCGCGGTCTGGTTGGCAGTCACCAGTGCACCGGGCGTGACGGCCGACGTGCTGGTACGCCCGGCGATGGGCGAGCGGATGCGCGTGTAGCCCAGGTTGATGCGTGCCGCCTGCACGGCGGCGTTGGCCACCCCGATCTCCGACCGGGCCTGTGCGGCGGCGGCCTGGCTGTCGTCATGCACCTGCCGGCTGATGGCATCGATCTTCACCAGTTCGGCGTTGCGCCGGGCGTTGGCTTCGGCGGTGCCGAGCAGCGTGCGCGCCTTGGCCAATTGCGCTTCTGCGGAGGCGAGCGCCACTTCGAAGGTCGCGGCGTCGAGCTGGTAGAGCACCTGCCCTGCGCGCACCTGGGCCCCTTCGGTGAAAAGGCGCTTTTGCACGATGCCGGAGACCTGCGGCCGGATCTCGGCCGTGAGCCAGGCACTGGTGCGGCCCGGCAGTTCGGTGGTGACGACGTGGCGTTCAGGCTGCAGCGTGACCACACCCACCTCTGCCGGGCCCGCAACAGGCGCCGGTTTGGTGCCACCGCTGGCGGCCCCGTCGCCACAAGCCGCGAGCGCCGCGGCCAGGACTGCTGCAAAGGCCACCTTCGTGGCGCACTCTGGAGCGACGACTGCCACCGTGCGCGCCACAAGGTGCGAAAACCGCTGTGCAGAGCGGTTGAAAACATCGGAAGACATCATGGAAGGAGCACGGGGGACACGGCAGGAAGCGACACGCCCGGCGCACCTGCGGAGTTGGGGGAAAAGGGTGGCGCACCACGGGACGGTTGTAGCCGAACTGTCGCACGTGCAGCTGGCTGCATGTAGCGGATGGTAGTGATCTTCATGCTTCTTTACACAAAGGCGCGCCTTCGGCCGCGCGTTTCGCAGGCATGCGGCTCGCCGCCCTACGCAGTTGTCCCAGCCTGCGCCCTACGATGGCGACCACCTGACAAGCGAGGCCGCACATGAACCCCGACTCCACCCATTCCGAACACTCTTTCACGCAGGGTGGGCCGCTGGCCCGGCAACTCCTGCAGCAGCTGCAGGGAGCGCCGTTTCAGCGAATCGCAGGCGAGCTCGGGATCGGCGCCGAGCAGGTGCACGGCGCCGCTGCTGTGGCGATCCCGTTGCTGCTCGGCGCCATGGGGCACAACGCCCAGCGGCCAGAAAAGGCGCAGGAGCTGCTCGGCGCCCTGCAGCGCGACCACATGCCGGCACAGGCGTCTGCCGAAGGCCTGGACTGGGGCGCCCTGGCCGGTTCGCTGTTGGGCGGCGCGAGCGGCGCGGGTGACGGCACGGGTGACGGCGCAGCCATCCTCGGCCATATCCTGGGCGGCAAGCGAGAGCAGGCCGAGGAAGGGCTGGAGCAGGTGACTGGCCTGGGCAGCCAGGCGGCCCCGCTGCTGCGCATGCTGGCTCCGCTGGTGATGGCGTATCTGGCGCAGCGGGTGCGGGCAGGCAGTCTGGGCGCCAGCGACCTGGGCGGCGTGCTGGAACAGGAGAACGCACAGGCCCGCACCAGCGGCTCTGCCGCAGGGGGTCTGCTGACCCACGTCCTGGACCGTGACGGTGACGGCCGGGTGGACCTGGGAGATCTGGTGAAGATGGGAGCCGGCCTGTTCGGTGGGCGGCAATAGCGCGGTACGTTTGATCCGCGAGCACCTCCAGCCCGACGGCGCTCACGCGACTTTGCACCATCGCCGGCCGCGGGGGCCGGTTGCGCCGCCAGCCCCATCCGGGCGACACTGCGCCTGCGTTTCATCAATTCCGGGAGGCCGCCATGACGACCGTCGCACACATCCTCAATTCCAAGCCCGATACGCAGGTCTACAGCGTGTCACCTTCGGACAGCGTGCTCACCGCGCTGCAGCGCATGGCCGACAAGGGCATCGGCGCGTTGCTGGTGATGGAAGGCGACGACATCGTGGGCATCTTCACGGAGCGCGACTACGCCCGCAAGGTGGTGCTGCATGGCCGCGCCTCGGGAGGCACGCCGGTGCGCGAAGTGATGACACACGCCGTGCGTTTCGTGCGGCCCTCGCAAAGCAGCGAGCAGTGCATGGCGCTGATGACCGAAAACCGCCTGCGGCACCTGCCCGTGGTCGAAGACGGTCGTGTCGTCGGCCTGGTGTCCATCGGCGACCTGGTGAAGAGCGTGATCTCGCAACAGCAGTTCATCATCGAGCAGATGGAGCAGTACATCACCGGCCGTTGATCCCAAACGCTTCTACCCGATAAGCAGCACCAAAAGGAAAGCCCCGGTCTACGGGGTTTTCCTGTGGTGCTTTTTTGTGCTTGCGATAAACATTCGCTCACAAATTTGTACGTGTTCGGACAAGGAGCGTTTCGTGAAACATCTCATCAGCCGCCGGCAGTTTTCCGCAGGCATGGCCGCGCTGGGGGCGGGAACCTTCCTGGCAGGCTGCAGCAAGGTGCCCGACACGATCAAGATCGGGGTGGCGCAGCCTCTGTCGGGCCCGTTGTCCGGCCTGGGCCAGGACCTGCTCAACGGGGTTCGCCTGGCGGTGGAAGAGCTGAACAAGGCGGGCTACTCGGTCGGCGGCAAGCGCGTGACGCTCGAAGTGATCGCACAGGACGACCGCGCCAGCGCCGAGGGCGGCCGCGCTGCTGCCCAGCAGTTGCTGGAGGCAGGGGTGTCGGCCGTGATCGGTCACCTCAACTCCGGCGTCAGCCTGGAGGCCGCGCCGATCTACGCCGAAAAGAACGTTCCCCAGCTCATCATCTCCACCAACCCGAAGATCACGCAGCTGGGCCTGCCCACGACGTTTCGTATCGTGGCCAACGACGACCTGCAGGCACGCGCCATCGGGGCCTTCGCTGCTGGCCAGCTCAATGCCAAGGCCTATGCGGTCGCAGACGATGGCACGCCCTACGGCAAGGGGCTGGCGGACGGCGCGGCGGCCGAACTGACCAAGGCCAAGAAGAACGTGGCCCTGCGCCAGAGCTTCGACGACAAGACGGTGGCGTTCGCTGATCTCGCGGCCAAGCTCAAGGCTGCCGAGGTCGGCGTGTTCGTCTGCATGATCAATGATTTCCAGGCGCTGGCGCTGCTCAAGGAGCTCGAGAAGATTGGTCACACGCGCATGACGCTGCTGGGGGGCGATCTGATCAAGACTGCCGACATGACCAAGGGCATGGGCCTAATCGACCAGATCTACGCCACTTCGCCGGTGCTGGACGTGACCGAGTTCACCACGGGCCGGCAGTTCCTGGAGAAGTATTCGACAGCCTTCCAGAAGCCACCGGCCTACGGCGGCCACTACACCTACGACGCCATGTACGTGTTAAGCGAGGCCATCAAGAAGGCGGGCTCGGCCGATCCTGCCGACATTACCAAGGCACTGCGTGCGATCAACGGCTATGCACCGGTGACCGGCACCATGACCTGGGATGAATCCGGGGAGCAGCGCTACGGCGCGGTGGGCGTCTACGAGTTGCGCAAGGGAAGCTGGGAGCTGCGCATGCGCTCGGACCGCTGGTAGAGCGCAGCGCACCGGGCCGCCGGCATGGCGTCGTTCTGCCTGGCGCACCTCGCTCTACACTCGCGGGCATGAGCGAGCTGATCCTGGGCATCGAATCTTCGTGTGACGAAACCGGCGTGGCCTTGGTGCGCACGCGCGGCGCAGGAGAGCCGCCCGAGCTGCTCGCCCATGCATTGCACAGCCAGATCGAGATGCACCAGGCCTATGGCGGCGTGGTGCCGGAGCTGGCCAGCCGAGACCACATCCGGCGCGTGCTGCCGCTCACCGAAACGGTGTTGCGCCAGGCCGATCGCGCCTTGTCGGAGGTCGACGTGGTGGCCTATACCCGCGGGCCCGGGCTGGCGGGCGCGCTGCTGGTGGGCGCCGGGGTGGCGTGCGCCCTGGCGGCTGCGCTCGACCGGCCGGTGCTGGGCGTGCACCACCTGGAGGGGCATTTGCTGTCGCCTTTTCTCAGCGCAGATCCGCCCGAGTTCCCCTTCGTTGCGCTGCTGGTCTCGGGCGGGCATACCCAACTCATGCGGGTGGATGGGGTGGGGCGCTATACCCTGTTGGGCGAGACCATTGACGACGCCGCGGGCGAGGCCTTCGACAAGTCGGCCAAGCTGATGGGGCTGGGCTATCCCGGCGGGCCGGCTCTGGCGCGGTGGGCGGAGCAGGGCGACCCGCGGGCTTTCAAGTTGCCGCGCCCGCTGTTGCACAGCGGCGACCTGGATTTTTCCTTCGCCGGCCTCAAGACCGCCGTGCTGACCCAGGCGAACCGGCTGGGCGATGCGTTGCTGGAGCGTCGCGCCGACCTGGCGGCCAGCACCCAGGCGGCGATCGTCGAGGTTCTGGTCAAAAAAACGCTGGCCGCCTTGTCGGCCACCGGGCTGCGCCGCGTGGTGGTGGCCGGCGGCGTCGGCGCCAACCGGTTGCTGCGCATGCAGCTCGATGCTGCGTGCGCCGAGCGTGGGGTGCGGGTGCACTATCCGGAACTGGAGCTGTGCACCGACAACGGGGCCATGATCGCCATGGCCGCCGCCATGCGACTGGAGTCCGGCTTGCAGGAGGCACGCCGCGAATACCTGTTCGATGTGAAGCCCCGTTGGCCATTGGATGCCATTTTGGGCTCCAGCGCTTGATGGGTAAGCGCCAGCAGCTATATGTTCAATAGCATGACGGCCCCGCGCCCTTGCGCCGTGCTGCCCGGCAGGCCGGGCTGCGCAGGGCGGGGTTGGCGGTCTGGCCCTCGCACGACACCGTGGCCCGTGTCCGTGGCATCACTCCGTTGGGCAGGTTGGTACCGACGCGGGCGGCATGGTGTTGTCAAAGGCGCTTTGGCGCACACCGGGCGTTTTTTGCGGTTCGGGCGCCGGGACGCTGTCGACCGCCATGGAGGCCCTGTGATGGCAAGACGGCGCCACCCGCAGCGCTGCTGGCCCGGGCGCGGCCCATTGCGGGCGCCGGCAAGGCGGAGCGCGGCGCGTGAACAGCCTGGTGCCGCGAGGCGCGGTGCGAAAATCGCGTGGCGCCTTCGTTGCTACCCGATCAAAGCAGGGCCTTCCTGTTTCCCACTGTGGGCCGGACCGCTTGCGGATGGACACAATCCGGGCGCCCGGGTCGCAGCCTGAAAGGCTGCAACGCGACACACTACAGGCCGCCCGATTCTGATCCTGACCATGCCGTTTCCGCTCTCTTTCTCCCCACTTTCGTTTCCATCGTTGCATCGTTGCCTGGCGTCGGCCGCCGTGGTGTGCTGTCTGGCCTTCTTGTCGGGTTGCAGCACGCTGCCGGACAGCGTGCCGGGTCTGGAGCGGGGGGCGCCATCGTTTACGCCGAACGACTTCAATACCGCCAGCATGTACACGCGCCATATCCTCGCTTCGCAGCAGCGAACCTGCGAGGCGGCCCGGCGCGCGCTGCTCAGCCAGGGGTATCTGGTGCAGGCAGCCACGCATGAACTGGTGACGGCTCGCAAGTACTACCAGCCCACGGCCGACATCCACTACACCGTCGAGATGCGTGTCGTCTGCGCGTCCGAGGGCAGCCATGACGAGCGTACGGCCGCCTTTGCCAGCGCTGTGCAGGATCGGTACGTGATCAAGAAGGTCAACAACTCGGCTTCGCTCGGTGTCGGGGGCATCGGTTCGGTATCGCTGCCGTTCAGCGCGACGGACGACACCCTGGTCAAGGTCGGCAGCGAGACCATTGGCGATGCGCAGTTCTATGCGCGCTTCTTCGAACTGTTCGAGCGCTACGTGCCGATACTCCCCCTGTCGAATGACCAGCCTGCCGTCGTCCCGCTGCAAGAACGGGAAGCCGTGGGCAGCGTAGCCCAGTAGCAGATCGGATCGCCAAGGCGGGCGCTCTCGCGAACACCGCCGGGCCAAAGGCTTCTGGTGCGAATGCCCGGAAATGGACGCGTGTCTGCCTGGTCCTCCTGTTGATGGCAGAGGTCGTGGCAACTCCGGCGTCGTGCACCAGAAAATGCCCAGAATTGACGACGATAGGCCGCATGTTCGCGACCGTCGTTGGGCAAGAGGCTGTTGTGGCGCTAAGAGCCGCCAATTGCCTCCACAAAACGTCTAAAAGCGTTCAATTTAATCAGCTGATCCCGCCAGATGGCGGCGGTCGTTTCGGCCTGGATTTTTTGTGCTTTGAGCGCACAGGCGACGCATCGCATTCGCACAATGACAACCTCTCGCTCGCCGGATGCGGGCGCTCTTGTCTTGTTCTGTCTCTTGCTTTTTTGCAGTTCCATGCGTTTTCTGTCCCGTCGCCATCTCCTGGCAAGCGCCCTTGCAGGCCTTTTTCCTTTGGTTTCTCACTCCCACGCGGGCGGGTCGGCCCCGATGGGGACGCCCATCAAGATCGCCTTGGTCGAGAGCCTCTCGGGCTCCTTTGCCAACACCGGTGAAGCCGTCTACCGCAACATCGCCTGGGGCGTGGAGCGGGTGAACGCGAGAGGCGGCGTGCGCTTGTCCGACGCTGCAGGCGGCCTGCGGCCGCTGCTGCTCTTGCGCTACGACAGCAAGGGGCAGAACGAGGAGGCCTTGTCTGCCTTGCGGGCCGCCATCGACGACGGGGCGCGCATCATCCTGCAGGGAAACTCGTCTGCGACGGCTGCCGTGTTGATCGAAGCGATCAACAAGCACAACCAGCGCGAACCCGGCCGCCAGGTGGTGTTCCTGAACTACTCGGCCGTCGATCCCATCCTCACCAACGAGAAGTGCAGTTTCTGGCACTTCCGTTTCGATGCCCACGCCGACATGCGGATGACCGCGCTCATGGACGTGCTGCGCGAGGATCGCCGTCTCTCCAGGGTGTACCTGATCGGACAGGACTACAGCTTCGGCCAGGCCGTGCTGCGCGAGGCGCGCCGCCAGCTGGGGGTGCAGCGACCGGACATCGCCATCGCGGGAGAAGAGCTGCACCCTGTCGGACGGGTCAAGGATTTCGCTCCCTATGCGGTGAAAATCAAGGCCAGCGGTGCGCAGGCGGTCATCACCGGCAACTGGGGCAACGACCTCACGCTGCTAGTCAAGGCGGCGCGGGAGGTGGGCTACGAAGGGATGTTCTACACCTTCTATGGCAACGCCCTCGGAGCGCCGGCCGCGCTGGGCGAGGCCGGGGTGGGCAAGGTGGTGGCCGTGGCTGACTGGCTGCCCAACGTCCCCACGGAGGGTAGTGCAGCGTTCTACCGCGCTTTCCGCCAGCGGTTTCCCCAGCCGCAGGACGACTACGTCCACATGCGCATGCAGTTGCTGGTCGAAGCGCTGGCACAGGCGCTGGAGCGCGCCGACAGCACCGACGCGTTGCCAGTGGCACGCGCGCTGGAAGGCGCGCAGGTGTCCTTGGCGGGCCAGAGCGGACGGATGCGCGCCGAGGACCACCAGTTCCAGCAGTCCCTGGTGGTCGGGGTGATGGACCGGGTCGGCGCAGCCGGGGTGCCGTTCGATGTGGAGGGCTCGGGCTACGGCTTTCGCGTGGTGCGCCAGATTGCGCCCGACACGGCGCAAATGCCCAGTACCTGCCGCATGCAGCGGCCCTGAAGCAGCCGGGTTGCGTCAGCGCGGCGGGGCTGCTCGCCCGCGTTGCGCACGCGGCCATGGCAGCCGGCGCGACTGGCGCCGCAGCTGCGCCAGCCGAGGCGCCGGGCGCGGCGCGTAGCGTGCCCGCTCCACGCGTATCAGCCACTGGGCCAGCGGCCGCGCGGCGTCGCCGAAATGCCCCATGGCCGCCCGGGCCATGCCGCGGGCCGGCAGGTGCGCGGGCAGTTCCAGGCCTGCGCGCAGCAGCCGGGCACGTGCGGACCCGAGCAGTTGTTGCCAGGGGTCCGTGCGCTGGCGTTGCCACAACGCATAGCCCACGCCGAGCAGCGCTGCCAGCGCAGCCAGAACGCCCAGCGCGCGCACCAGGTCCTGCCAATCCGGCGACTCCAGGCCCAGGTGTTTCAGCAGGCCCAGCTGGCGCTCCTGGGTGTAGTTCAGCACCCACTGGTTCCAGCGGTTGTTCGTCGCTTCCCACAAGGCGCGCAGGTGCTGAAGCGCCGTCGGGCTGACCACGGTCGCCATGGCCTCGCCGAACGCACCGCGCCGCGGCTGCAGGCGCAGCGGCAGCCCCACCCGGTCTGGCGCCACGGAAGCGGTCGGGTCGACCCGCGTCCAGCCCTGGCCTTCCAGCCAGACTTCGGTCCACGCGTGGGCGTCGCTCTGGCGCACGGTCCAGTAGCCGTCGATGCCGTTGACCTGGCCGCCCTGGTAGCCCGTGACGATCCGCGCCGGCACGTCGCCGGCGCGCATCAGCACCGCAAAGGCCGAGGCGATGTGCTCGCAGAACCCTTCCTTGCGGTCGAACCAGAAATCATCGGCCGTGTGCTCGCCGTAGAGGCCAGGCTCCAGGGTGTAGCGGTAGCCGCCGGTGCGCAAGCGCGCCAGCGCGGCCTGCACGAAGGCAGCAGGCGTCTGTGCCTGCTGCCGAAGTTGCTGGGCCAGGGCGAGCGTGCGCGGGTTGAAGCCCCCGGGCAGCTCGAGGTAGGGGCGCAGGGCGCGGCTCCTGTCCGCGGGGCCATGCGTGAACTGGAGGTGGCTCGTGGCGCGGTAGCGCAGCACGCTGGTGATGGGCCGCGATGCCATCCATTGCAGGTCGGGCGTCATGAACGCGCGCGTGCCGGGGGGCATCTGCGGCAGCTCCTGCACGGCGTCCAGGGTCAGCAGCCACGGCCTGTGGCTGGGCTCCAGGGTCACCTCGTACGGCAGCGGGTCTCCCTGGACCTGCAGTTGCGCGGGCGTGGGGGAAGCCCAGGTGATGGCGCGCGCCTCCGGCTGCGTGAGCGCCAGCCACTCCCGGCCGTCGAACACCGTGAGAACCGGGCCGCGAAAGTACAGGGCACTTTGCGGCGGCGTCTGTCCGCCCGGTGCGTCGAAACGCACGCGCAGCGCAATGCTGTCGTCCAGTGCCAGTTCCGCGACGCTGCCCACGCGCATCTGGCCCGACAGTCCGCTGCGTCCCGTCGGCAGGTCGCTCGGCATGCCCCACAAAGGTGCCATGCGCGGAAACAGCACGAACAGCGCCAGCATCACCGGTGCGCCCAGCAGCGCCATGCGTGCCGCCGTGTGCATCGCCTCGGCCAACGATGGGCGGCCGACCGGCATGTGCGCGTTCACCAGGGCCGTGAGCAGACCCAGCAGCGCCAGCAGCGTGGCGAGCGCCGTGGTCAGCGATTGCGAGAAAAAGAAGTTGGCGACCAGGGTAAAGAAGCCCAGGAAGAAAATGGCCATGGCATCGCGCCGGGCGCGCAGCTCCAGCGTCTTGAGCGCCAGGAGCATGACGATGAACGTGACGCCCGCCTCGTAGCCGACGATGGTGCGAAAGCGCAGCACGGTCAGCGCTACGGCCAGCACCAGCAGCGCCACGCGCACCCAGCGTCCCGGCAAGGGCCGCGCGCGCCAGGCCAATGTCCCCCGCCACACCAGCAGCACGGCCGCCAGCGCGCTGGCCCAGGCGGGGATGTGCAGCACCAGCGGCGCGATGCACAGGGCGATGACCACGAGCAGGAACAGCGTGTCGCGCACCTCGCGCGGCATCGACGCGGCGGCGCTGCGCACGCTCACAGCACTCCTGCCCATCCGGTGCGAAGCACGCAGACGCTATCAAAAAAATAGCTGCCTGCGCCCTGTCCGATTGCGCCGGAGCCCGATTGGATGCCCATGGTCAACACAGCGCCAGCACTTCCAGGCAGCGGCTGCGGTGGGCGGCGCCGCTGGCCGGGGCGATCTCGTGGCCGGGCACGCGCAGCCCGTAGTCCACGCCCAGCCGGTCGGCTTGCAGCACCCAACTCGTCACGCGCGAAATGCGCGCCTCCCGGTCGGACAGGCCGGCGGCCGCGGCGTCCAGCCACAGTTCATGGCGTTGCTGGTCCTGTGTATCGCGGCTGACCAGATCGTCGGTGCCCGTGGCCAGCGCGCGCGCCGCTTTCTTCCAGACCACCTGCCGGAGCGTGTCGCCGCGCCGGTATGCGCGCACACCGTCGAATTCGCCGCCATCGCGGCTGCTGGCGCTGGCGCCGCCGCTTGCGCGCGCCTCGCCCGGCGGCAGGGGAGGGGGCGGCAGTTCGGGGCGCGGATAGACCAGGATGCGCGCGGCGGGCCGCCAGAGGGTCCACACACGGAACGCCCCCAAGGGGTACAGCGTCTGCGCCGTGAGCAGGGGGGCGGCATGCAGGCCGCGCTGCGGCGGCGCGAACGCCACCTGCACCGTGGCCGTGCCTTCGGGCGGCACGTCGGCCAGGCTCCACTGGCCGGAGCCACGCACCGCGAGTGCAATGCCCCGCCGGGGACGGCGCCGCGTGCTGTGCAGCTGCACTTCCAGCACCGCTGCGCTGCCCAGGAATTGCGGCGCGGGCGTGAGCAGGTGCAGGGTCAGGCCCCGCAGCGTGCCGTGGCACACATGGACGCTGGCGGCTGCGCTGCCCGCCAGGAGGAACGTGAGGAGGTAGCCCAGGTTGAGCTGGAAGTTGATGGACGCGACCAACAGCACCAGCAGCGTCGCAGCCAGCATCCAGCCGGCCGCCGTCGGCAGGATGTACAGGTTGCGCTGCGTCAGCGCCAGCGTGTCGGTGCGGGGCAGGCGGGCCTCCCACCAGCGCTGCCAGCGGCCGGCCACAGCCCGGCGCCAGCCCCCGGCAGGCGTGGAAGCGGCTGAGCGAGCGGCCCGCTCCATCAGGGCAGCGGAACGGCTTCGAGCATGGCCTGCACCTGCGCAGTCGCGCCGCGGCCGGCATCGCTCGTGGGCACCAACCGGTGCGCGATCGTCTGCGGCAGCACCGCCTGCACATCGTCCGGGGCCACGTAGTCACGGCCTTCGATCAGCGCGTGCGCCTTGGCCGCCCGCATCAGCGCGATGCCCGCGCGTGGCGATAGCCCCTGCAGGAACCAGCGGCCCGAACGTGTCGCTGCCATCAGATCCTGCACGTAGTGCAGCAGCGGTTCGGCGGCATGCACGGCCAGCACGCGCGCCTGCAGCATCGCGAGCTCGTCCGAGGACAGCAGCGGCAGCAGGGTGTCGACCATGGCCCGCCGATCGCTGCCGGCCAGCAGCAGCCGCTCGGCCGCGCGGTCCGGGTAGCCCAGCGAGATGCGCATCAGGAACCGGTCGAGCTGGCTCTCGGGCAGCGCGAAGGTGCCGAGCTGGTCATGCGGATTCTGGGTGGCGATCACGAAGAACGGCTCGGGCAGGGCGCGCGTGGCGCCTTCCACCGATACCTGCTTTTCCTCCATGGCCTCCAGCAGAGCGCTCTGGGTCTTGGGACTGGCGCGGTTGATCTCGTCGGCCAGCAGCACCTGCGTGAAAACGGGGCCCGGGTGGAACGCAAACGCCTGGCTGCCGCGCTCGTACACCGACACGCCCGTCAGGTCGCTGGGCATCAGGTCGGCCGTGAACTGCACGCGCGAAAACTGCAGGCCGAAGGTGCGCGCCAGCGCATGCGCCAGCGTCGTCTTGCCGACCCCGGGCACGTCCTCGATCAACAGGTGGCCACCCGCCAGCAGGCATGCCACGCAGTCCTGAACCTGCTCATTTTTGCCCACGATCACCGTGTTAAGCTGGTCCAATAGCGCTTTGATCTTGTGCTGTGCATGCATGGCGCGACGTTATCCGAAAATTTCCGGAGGCAAGGGCAAATGACTGCGGGCAAGACGGGCTATTACTCCCATCGCGACTTCTGGAAGCACGAGATGGGTGCCGGGCACCCGGAATGCCCGGCGCGCCTGGATGCCATCGAAGACCGGCTGCTCGTCTCGGGTGTGGGCGATGCGCTGCAGCGCTGCGATGTGCCGCTGGCCTCGCTGGCCGACATCGAACTGGCCCACGACCGGATGTACGTGGCCTCGCTGCGCGGCATGAGCGACCGCCTGGTCGAGGAAGAGGACGCCGGCGGCCCGCCCCATGCGCAGATCGACACCGACACCTCCATGAACCGCCACACCTGGACCGCGGCGCTGCGCGCGGCCGGGGCCGCGCTGGCGGCGACCGACGCGGTGATGCGCGGCGAGCTGGAAAACGCCTTTTGCAGCGTGCGCCCGCCCGGCCACCATGCCGAACGCGACAAGGCGATGGGTTTTTGCTTCTTCAACAACGTGGCCATCGCGGCCCGCTATGCCTTGCAGCGCCACCACCTCAAACGCGTGGCGGTGGTGGATTTCGACGTGCACCACGGCAACGGCACCGAGAATATTTTGGGCGGCGACCCCCGCGTGTTGATGGTGGGCATCTTCCAGCACCCGTTCTACCCGTTCAGCGGCGACCAGAACCCTGCCGCCAACATGCTCAACGTGCCGGTGCCGGCCTATACCAAGGGCATGGACGTGCGGGACATTGTCGAGATGATCTGGATGCCCCGCCTGGAGGCCTTCAAGCCCGAAATGATCTTCGTCAGCGCGGGTTTCGACGCCCACCGGGAGGACGACATGGGCCAGCTCGGGTTGACCGAGCAGGACTACACCTGGATCACCATGCGGATCAAGGACGTGGCGCGGCGCTTTTCCAAGGGCCGCATCGTTTCGTGCCTCGAGGGCGGGTACATGATGGGCCCGCTCGCGCGCAGCGTGGAGGCGCACCTGCGCGTGCTGGCCGATCTTTGAATGCACAGGAGACTGCCATGACCGAGTCTGCCTCCCTGGTGTTGCTCGCGCGGGATGCGCGCGGCGTCTATACCCTCACCCTCAACGACCCGTCGCGCTTCAATGCCCTGGGCGAGGAGATGCTGACGGCGTTGCAGCACGCGCTGGACGAGGTGGCGCACGACGACGATGCGCGCGTCGTGGTGCTGTCGGCCAGCGGCCGGGCGTTTTGCGCCGGCCACAACCTGAAAGAGATGGCCGCCAATCCCGATCTGGCCTGGTACCAGCAGCTGTTTGCGCGCTGCAGCCGGGTGATGCTGTCGATCCACCGGCTGGCCGTGCCGGTCATCGCGCGCGTGCAGGGCATGGCCACTGCGGCGGGCTGCCAACTGGTGGCACAGTGCGACCTGGCGGTGGCCAGCAGCGAGGCGACGTTCGCCACCAGCGGCATCCACTATGGCCTGTTCTGCGCCACGCCGAGCGTGCCGCTGGTGCGCAGCGTCAGCGCCAAGCGGGCGATGGAAATGCTGCTCACGGGCGACTTCATCGACGCGCAGGCGGCGCTCGCCGAGGGTCTGGTCAATCGCGTGGCGGCGCCCTCGCAGCTCGACGCCGAAGTGGAGTCGCTGGTGCGCTCGGTCGTCGAAAAACCCCGTGTCGCCGTGGCGATGGGCAAGGCGCTGGTGTACCAGCAGCGGGAGCTGGGACTGGACGCGGCCTACCAGCTGGCCGGACAGGCCATGGCCACCAACATGATGGACGACGCCGCCCAGGAAGGCGCCCGCGCCTTTGCCGACAAACGCCCTCCCGCGTGGAAGGCGGCACACAGCTGTTGAGCGCGGCCCTCCTGCAGCGTCGCGGGCGCGCTTCACCCTCCACCGCGAGGGTGGCATAATCGTCAAAAAGCACGATCGTTCGTTTTTCTGCGCCTCCGTCCGGCGTGGCACCCCGCCCTAGAATGGGCCGGGATACGTGAACGTCAATCAATCAATCAACCAATCATCAGTTTCTCAACATCGAAGGAGCCGCAGCAATGAAGGTCTTGGTCCCTGTCAAGCGCGTGGTGGACTACAACGTGAAGGTCCGTGTGAAATCGGACGGATCGGGTATGGACATCGCCAACGTCAAGATGAGCATGAACCCGTTTGACGAGATCGCCGTCGAAGAGGCCGTGCGCCTGAAGGAAAAGGGCGTGGTCACCGAGGTCATCGCGGTGTCCTGCGGCCCCACGCAGTGTCAGGAGACCCTGCGTACGGCCATGGCCATCGGCGCCGACCGCGCCATCCTGGTGGAGACGCCGGCCGATGTGGACCTGCAGCCGCTGGCCGTGGCCAAGCTGCTCAAGGCCCTGGTCGACAAGGAGCAACCCCAGCTCGTGATCCTGGGCAAGCAGGCAATCGACGACGACTCCAACCAGACCGGCCAGATGCTGGCAGCGCTGGCGGACCTGCCCCAGGCGACCTTCGCCAGCAAGGTCGAGGCCGCAGACGGCAAGGTCAACGTCACGCGCGAGGTCGACGGAGGCCTGGAGACCGTGGCCCTGACGCTGCCGGCGGTGATCACCACCGACCTGCGCCTGAACGAGCCGCGCTACGTCACGCTGCCCAACATCATGAAGGCCAAGAAAAAGCAGCTCGACACCGTCAAGCCCGAAGAGCTGGGCGTGGACATTGCCCCGCGCCTGAAGACGCTGAATGTGGCCGAGCCTGCCAAGCGCGGCGCCGGCGTGAAGGTGCCCGACGTGGCTACGCTGGTCGACAAGCTGCGCAACGAAGCCAAGGTCATCTGACGCTACACGAAACAAGGGACACACCATGACTGCTCTCGTCATCGCAGAACACGACAACGCCTCGCTCAAGCCCTCCACCCTCAACACCGTCACCGCCGCGCTCGCCTGCGGCGGCGACGTGCATGTGCTGGTGGCCGGCGACAACGCCGCTGCGGCAGCGCAGGCCGCGGCGCAGATCGCCGGCGTGGCCAAGGTGCTGCACGCCGACGGCGCCGCGCTCAAGGACGGCCTGGCCGAAAACCTGGCCGCGCAAGTGCTGCAGGCCGCGCAATCGGGCGGCTACAGCCACATCCTCTTTCCGGCCACGGCCAGTGGCAAGAACGTCGCGCCGCGCGTCGCCGCCAAGCTGGACGTTGCACAGATCAGCGACATCACCAAGGTCGTCAGCCCCGATACGTTCGAGCGCCCGATCTATGCCGGCAACGCCATCGCGACCGTGCAGAGCCAGGACGCCACCAAGGTGATCACCGTGCGCGGCACCGGTTTTGACGCGGCCGCCGGCACGGGCGGCAGCGCGCAGGTGGAGACCGTGTCCGCCGTGGACGACTCGGGCAAGAGCAGCTTCGTCGGCCGCGAGGTCACCAAAAGCGATCGCCCCGAACTCACGGCCGCCAAGGTCATCGTCTCGGGCGGCCGCGCCCTGGGCAGCGCCGAGAAATTCCAGAGCGTGCTCGGCCCGCTGGCCGAGAAGCTGGGCGCGGCCATCGGGGCCAGCCGTGCGGCGGTCGACGCGGGCTACGCGCCCAACGACCTGCAGGTCGGCCAGACCGGCAAGATCGTCGCGCCGCAGCTCTACATCGCCATCGGCATCTCGGGCGCCATCCAGCACCTGGCCGGCATGAAGGACTCCAAGGTCATCGTGGCCATCAACAAGGATGCCGAGTCGCCGATCTTCGGCATCGCCGACTACTCGCTGGAGGCCGACCTGTTCCAGGCCGTGCCCGAGCTGGTCAACGCGCTGTAACGCGAACGGCGCCACCCGAGGCATCGCTTGCGATGCCTTTTTTTTCATTTCCCACGCGATGTTGTTGTCGAGGATCCCATGAGTTACACCGCCCCCGTGAAGGACATGCTGTTCGCCATCGAGCACCTGGCCGGCATCGAGCAGATCGCGCAGATGCCCGGTTTCGAGGACGCCGGGCTGGACACCGCCGCTGCCGTGCTGGAGGAGTGCGCCCGCTTCAACGAAGGCGTGGTGGCGCCGTTGAACGTGGCCGGCGACCAGAACCCATCCTCCTGGCGCGATGGCGTGGTGACCACCACGCCAGGCTTCGCCGATGCCTTTGCGCAGTTCGCCGAAGGCGGCTGGCAGGGGCTGCAGCATCCGCAAGAATTCGGCGGCCAGGGCCTGCCCAAGACCATCGGCGCGGCCTGCGGCGAGATGCTCAACAGCGCCAACCTGAGCTTTGCGCTGTGCCCGCTGCTGACCGACGGCGCCATCGAGGCGCTGCTCACGGCCGGCAGCGACGAGCTCAAGGCGGTGTTCCTGGAAAAGCTCATTTCCGGCCAGTGGACCGGCACCATGAACCTGACCGAGCCGCAGGCGGGCTCGGACCTGGCCCTGGTGCGCACGCGCGCCGACGCGCAGGAGGGCGGGACGTACAAGATCTTCGGCACGAAGATCTACATCACGTACGGCGAGCACGACATGGCCGAGAACATCGTGCACCTGGTGCTGGCGCGGGTCGCAGGGGCGCCCGAGGGCGTCAAGGGCATCAGCCTGTTCGTGGTGCCCAAGTTCCTGGTCGACGCGGACGGCAAGCCGGGCGCCCGCAACGACGTGCACTGCGTGTCCATCGAGCACAAGCTGGGCATCAAGGCGTCGCCCACGGCGGTCCTGCAGTTCGGCGACGCCGGGGGTGCAGTGGGCTACCTCGTCGGGGAGGAAAACCGCGGCCTGGAGTACATGTTCATCATGATGAACGCCGCGCGCTACGCGGTGGGCATGCAGGGCGTCGCGATTGCCGAGCGCGCCTACCAAAAGGCAGTGCAGTACGCGCGCGAACGCGTGCAGAGCCGGCCGGTCGACGGCAGCGCGCGCACCAGCGTCACGATCATCCACCACCCGGACGTGCGCCGCATGCTCATGACCATGCGCGCCTACACCGAGGGGTGCCGCGCCATGGCGACCGTGGCGGCCGCGGCATACGACGCCGCGCACCACCACCCGGATGCGGCCGAGCGCCAGCACCACGCCGCGTTCTACGAGTTCCTGGTGCCGCTGGTCAAGGGCTACTCGACCGAGATGAGCCTGGACGTGGCCTCGCTGGGCGTGCAGGTGCACGGCGGCATGGGCTTCATCGAGGAGACCGGTGCGGCGCAGTACCTGCGCGATGCCAAGATCCTCACCATCTACGAGGGCACCACCGCCATCCAGGCCAACGACCTGGTGGGCCGCAAGACCAGCCGTGATGGCGGGCAGACGGCCCGTGCCATCGCCGCGCAGATCGAAAAGACCGAAGGCGAGCTGCGCGCGAGTAGCAGCGACGCAGCCCGGGCGATGGCCGAGCGCCTCGGCGCGGCGCGCACGGCGTTTTTGGATGTGGTGGCGTTCGTCGTGGAGGGCGCGCGGCAGGACCCGAACGCGGTTTTTGCCGGCAGCGTGCCCTACCTCATGCTGGCCGGCAATCTGGTGGCGGGCTGGCAGATGGCGCGCGCGCTGCTGGTGGCCGAGGCCCTGTCCACCCAGGGACAGGACCAGGCCTTCATGCAGGCCAAGATCGCCACCGCGCGCTTTTATGCCGAGCACATCCTGGTGCGCGCGCCGGCGCTGCGCGACGAGATCGTCCACGGTGGCTCCAGCGTGATGGCGCTGGCGCTGGAAGCGTTCTGACGCAGCTATTGAAAATATAGCATCCGGCGCTTGTCCGACAAGCGCTGGAGGCACTTTTGATCCATAAAACCCGGAGAATCCATGGCGTTGCCTCCCGTCCTGCAAAAGCTGTCGCTGCCTGTCATCGGCTCGCCGCTGTTCATCATCAGCAACCCCCAGCTCGTGATCGAGCAGTGCAAGGCAGGCATCGTCGGCTCCATGCCGGCGCTCAATGCCCGTCCTGCCGAGCAGCTCGAGGACTGGCTGGCGGAAATCACCGAAACGCTGGCAGCCTGGGACCGGGCGCACCCGGAGCAGCCCGCCGCCCCGTTCGCCATCAACCAGATCGTGCACAAGAGCAACGACCGGCTCGAGCATGACATGCAGGTGTGCGCCAAGTACAAGGTGCCGATCGTCATCACCTCGCTGGGCGCGCGCGAGGACGTGAACCAGGCGGTGCACGGCTGGGGCGGCGTGGTGCTGCACGACATCATCAACAACCGGTTCGCCCACAAGGCGATCGAGAAGGGCGCCGACGGCCTGATCGCGGTGGCCGCGGGCGCCGGCGGCCATGCCGGCGTCAAGAGTCCGTTCGCGCTGATCCAGGAGATCCGCCAGTGGTTCGACGGCCCGGTGGCGCTGTCGGGCGCGATCGCCTCGGGCGGCGCCGTGCTGGCCGCGCAGGCCTGTGGCGCAGACTTCGCGTATGTCGGTTCGGCCTTCATCGCCACGCACGAGGCGCGCGCCTCCAACGCCTACAAGCAGGCCATCGTCGAGGGCAACTCCGACGACATCGTCTACAGCAACCTGTTCACCGGGGTGCACGGCAACTACCTGGCGGCCTCGATCCGCGCCGCGGGGCTCGATCCGGACAACCTTCCCGAGTCCGACCCCAGCCAGATGAACTTCGGCGGCTCTGCTGCGAAAGCGTGGAAGGACATCTGGGGCTGCGGCCAGGGCATCGGCGCCATCGACGCGGTGATGCCCGCCGCCGAGCTCGTAGCCCGCCTGCGCCGCGAATACGAGGCCGCAAGGGCACGCCTGACGCTGGGCTGACGCCTCGGCCCTCGGACGCGGCGACCGTTTCGGTGCGCCGCATCCGCGCCCAGCCGGCGCCCTCGGGTGCCGGTTTTTTTTGCGCCCGGTGCGTTGCCCGGCGGGCCATGGCCGCCTGCCGGCGAACACGAAGGCGTCGCTGTGGCGGGGCGGGGCGGGGTTGGCGCGCCTTGCCGGGCGCGCCCCGAACGTGGCGCTGCCCAGAAAAAAGGCAGCCCGAAGGCTGCCTGTGGAGGAGAAAGCCGCTGGAGTGTCAGCGGTGCAGCTCTCCGGCGCTCTCGGGCTGGAACGCGATGGAGTCGACACGCACGGTGACCTGGCCCGACGGGCCGGGCATCTGGAACTCGTCACCCTCGGCCAGGCCCAGCAGCGCAATGCCCACCGGGGCGAACACGGAGACCTTGTCGCCCGAGCTGTCCATTTCCTTGGGGTACACCAGGGTCAGCGTGCTGGTCTTGGACGATTCCAGGATGGTGAAACGCACGGTGGAGTTCATGGTGACCACGTTGGGGGGCATGTTCTGGGGATCGAGCACGTCGGCACGGTCCAGTTCGGCTTCCAGCTGGTCACGGCCCGGAAAGGGCGTGGTGGTCTTGTCCAGCAGCGCTTCGATGCGCTCCAGATCCAGCGACGACAGGGTGATGGCGGGCTTACGCAACATGGGCGGCTTCCTGAGGAGATGTGTTCAAGTTCTGAGGCGGGCCTCGCGCACCGCATCGACGCACCAGACGGACAAAAGCCCGGGCAACGGGGTTGTCCGGGCCAGAGCGTCTTGCATGGGGCGCTGCGGGTGCGCTTGTGCTGCCATTGTGCGGGCTCGGGCGCGCTTTGCCAACCAATCTCGCACAGGCCCGCTGCGAATAGGCCGCCGCTTGCCAATGGGGGGCAAAGCGCGTAGGCAGTGGTGAAGACGGGTTGAGGCCTGTATATTCGTACAGGTGAAACTGCCCGTCGCTCCTGCTGACCAGGCCCCTGCTGAAGGCGAGGCGGCGCTGTCGCGCGCACCGGTGCCGCCGCTCAAGGGGCGGGGCGTGGCCAGCCGCATCGCCCACCGCTTCACGGTGTACGACCGCGAGGCATTCGACGACGGGTGGGCCACCGCTGACGGCGCAGCAGACGCCGACACGGTGCAGCCGGTGCGCACGCAGGTCACCTGGGAGGACGCGCACAGCGCCCTGACGCACAACGATTCGCCCGACATTTCCTTTTCGCATTCCGTCAATCCCTACCGCGGCTGCGAGCACGGCTGCGCGTACTGCTACGCACGCGCCACGCACAGCTACCTGGGACTGTCGCCGGGGCTGGACTTCGAAACGCGCATCATCGCCAAGCGCAACATCGCCGCCGTGCTGCGCGCCGAGCTTGCACGCCCCGGACACCGGCCATCGGTGGTCAACATCGGTTCGGCCACCGACTGCTACCAGCCCGTGGAGCGCCAGTTGCGCCTGACCCGCGCGCTGCTGGAGGTGTTCGCCGAGGCGCGCCACCCGCTGTCGCTGATCACCAAGTCCAGCGGCGTGGAGCGCGACCTCGACCTGCTCGCGCCGCTGGCCCGCGCCCGGCTGGCCGCGGCGTACGTCAGCATCCCGACGCTGGACGCCCGGCTGGCCCGCATCCTGGAGCCGCGCGCCGCGGCGCCGCACCGCCGCCTGCGCACCATCCGCGCGCTGGCCGACGCGGGCGTGCCGGTGGGGGTGAGCCTGGCGCCGCAGATTCCCTTCATCACCGAAGACCTGGAACAGGTGCTGGCCGCCGCGCGCGACGCCGGCGCCACGCGTGCGTTTTATACCGTTATCCGCCTGCCGTGGGAGGTGGACCCCATCATGCGCGAGTGGCTGCAGCAGCACTACCCGGAGCGCGCGGCGCGCGTCATGGCGCGCATCCAGGATCTGCATGGCATCGATGGCGCAGGGCGAGAACGCGGCAAGGCGTACGACAGCCGTCCCGGTGCGCGCATGCGCGGGGCAGGCCTGTGGGCGGACCTGCTGCGCCAGCGTTTCCAGCAGGCCTGTACGCGCCTGGGCTACCAGCCCGAGCGCTTCGAGCTGGACCTGTCGCAGTACCGGCCGGGCCTGGCAGCGGGGCAGGGCGCCTTGTTTTGATCGTAAATCGCGCGGCGCCTCACGGATAACATTGCGGCTTTTCCTGAGGGGGGCGTCGCATGCTGTTGATCGTCGGAACCATCCGCGTACCAGCGCAAAATCTGCAGGCGGCACTGCCGGCGATGCAGGCCATGGTCACGGCGTCGCGCGCGGAGCCAGGGTGCACGGAGTACGCTTATGCGCAAGATGTGCTGGAGCCCGGCGTCATTCACGTCAGGGAGCTCTGGCAGAGCCAGCAGGCGCTGGATGCGCATTTCGCTTCGGCGCACCTGCTGCGCTGGCGGGACGCTTGGGCGGCGCTGGGCATCGGCCAGCGCAACCTTCGCCTGTACGACGTCGGGGCGCCGCGCGCGACTTGACGCGGCGCCGCGGCCTTTCAGCCGGCGAGCTGGCGCGCGTGGTGGCGCAGGTGGTCGTCGATGAAGGTCTGCACGAAGTAGTAGCCGTGGTCGTAGCCCGCGTGCCGGCGCAGTGTGAGCGGTTGCCTGGCGGCTTCGCACGCGGCTTCGAACAGGTGCGGGTGCAGTTGCTCGGCCAGGAATTTGTCGTCCAGGCCCTGGTCGACCAGGATGCCGTCCGGGTAGGCGGCGGCGGTGCGGCCGCCCATGAGCTCGGTGGCGTCGTGCCCGCTCCAGGCGGTGCGGTCGGCGCCGAGGTAGCCGGTGAAGGCTTTTTCCCCCCAGGGGCAGCGGGTCGGCGCGCAGATCGGCGCAAAGGCAGACAGGCTTTTGAAGCGGCCAGGGTGGCGCAGCGCCAGGGTGAGCGCGCCATGCCCGCCCATGCTGTGCCCGGTCAGGCCGAGCCGCTGGCCGTCGATGGGCAGGTGGTCTGCCAGCAGCGGCAGCAGCTCGGCCAGCAGCCAGCTCTCCATGCGCCAGTGGGCGTTCCAGGGCGCCTGCGTCGCGTCCAGGTAAAAACCTGCCCCGACGCCGAAGTCCCAGGCATCGGACTCGCCCGGCACCGCCGCGCCGCGTGGGCTGGTGTCCGGGGCGATGAGCGCCAGGCCCAGCTCGGCGGCCAGGCGCTGCGCGCCGGCCTTGGTGGGAAAGGTTTCTTCCGTGCAGGTCAGGCCGGCCAGGTACACGATCGCCGGCACGGGCGCGCCGTCCAGCGCCTTGGGCGGCAGGTACACCGCCACCCGCATCGGCAACCCGACTTCGCGCGAGGCGTGGCGGTAAAAGCGCTGCTCGCCACCGAAGCAGGCGTGCGTGCTCAGAAGCTCCAGGGAGTCGGACATGGGTTGCTCCTAAAAAAGTAGCTGTTGGCGCTTGTCGAACGGGCTTTCGCAGTGTAAATGTCTGTCAAACCATGATGTGCCAAGCGCCAGCAGCTATGAATTTGATAGTCTGCCAGTTGCGCCTCACTCGGCGTAGTGCACCACCGAACGGATGGACTCGCCCTGGTGCATCAGGTCGAAGGCTGCGTTGATTTCCGTCAGCGGCATGGTGTGGGTGACGAACGGAGCGAGCTGGATGCGCCCGTTCATCGCATCCTCGACCATGCCGGGCAGCTCGCTGCGGCCCTTCACCCCGCCGAACGCCGTGCCCAGCCACTTGCGCCCGGTGACGAGCTGGAACGGACGGGTGCTGATCTCCTGGCCGCTGCCGGCCACGCCGATGACGACGCTCTGGCCCCAGCCGCGGTGCGCGCACTCCAGCGCCGCGCGCATCACGTGCACGTTGCCGATGCACTCGAAGCTGTGGTCCACGCCCCAGCCGGTCATCTCGACGATGACCTGCTGGATCGGCTTGTCGAAGTCCTTGGGGTTGACGCAGTCGGTGGCGCCGAAGGTGCGCGCCAGGTCGAACTTGGCCGGGTTGGTGTCGATGGCGATGATGCGGCCAGCGCCGGCCAGCTTCGCGCCCTGCACCACCGCCAGGCCGATGCCGCCCAGGCCGAACACCGCCACGCTGTCGCCCGGCTGGACCTTCGCCGTGTTCTTCACGGCGCCCAGCCCGGTGGTGACGCCGCAGCCCAGCAGGCACACCTGCTCGGGGTTGGCGGCGGGGTTGACCTTGGCCAGCGAGACCTCGGCCACCACCGTGTACTCGGAGAACGTCGAGCAGCCCATGTAGTGGTAGATGGGCTGGCCGTTGTAGGAAAAGCGTGTGGTGCCGTCGGGCATCAGCCCCTTGCCTTGCGTGGCGCGCACCGCCACGCACAGGTTGGTCTTGCCGGACTTGCAAAACAGGCACGCGCCGCACTCGGCGGTGTACAGCGGAATGACGTGGTCGCCGGGCTGCACGCTGGTCACGCCCTCGCCGACCTCCACCACGATGCCCGCGCCTTCGTGCCCGAGCACGGCCGGAAAGACCCCTTCCGGATCGTCCCCCGAGAGGGTGAAGGCATCGGTGTGGCACACGCCGGTGTGCGTGATGCGCACCACGACTTCGCCGGCTTTCGGAGGGGCCACGTCGATCTCGACGATCTCCAGGGGTTGTCCGGCGGCAAAGGCGACTGCGGCGCGTGATTTCATCGGTGGGGCTTTCTGCAGAGGATCAGGGAAGGAAACTTGCCAACTGTAGGACAGATGGCGCACAGATGAAAAAGCCCGCAGGCAAAGGCCTGCGGGCCGTGCGGCAAGGGGATCTTGCGCCCCCGCCGATGGGCGCGGTGGCGCTCAGCGCTGTGCCAGATCCGGCACGTCGCGGCGCGGCGAACCGACGAACAGCTGGCGCGGGCGGCCGATCTTGTACTCGGGGTCGCTGATCATCTCGTTCAGCTGCGCGATCCAGCCCACGGTGCGGGCCAGGGCGAAGATGCCGGTGAACAGGTTGACCGGGATGCCGATGGCGCGCTGCACGATGCCCGAGTAGAAGTCCACGTTCGGGTAGAGCTTGCGCTGCACGAAATACTCGTCCTCCAGCGCGATCTGCTCGAGCTTCTTGGCCAGGGCGAAGAGCGGATCGTTTTGCAGGCCCAGGGCCTCCAGCACTTCGTTGGTCGTCTCCTGCATCAGCTTGGCGCGCGGGTCGTAGTTCTTGTACACGCGGTGGCCGAAGCCCATCAGGCGCACGCCGGAGTTCTTGTCCTTGACCTGTTCCATGAACTCGCCGACCTTGGCGATGCCGCCGTTGGCCTGCAGGTGCTCGAGCATGTTCAGCGCTGCCTCGTTGGCGCCGCCGTGCGCCGGACCCCACAGGCAGGCCACGCCGGCGGCGATGGCCGCGAAGGGGTTGGTGCCCGAGCTGCCGCACAGGCGCACCGTGGAGGTGGAGGCGTTTTGCTCGTGGTCGGCGTGCAGGATGAAGATGCGGTCCATCGCGCGTTCGATCACCGGGTTGACCTGGTACTCCTCGCACGGCGTGCCGAACATCATGCGCAGGAAGTTGCCGGCGTAGGACAGGT
>DAMCAL010000010.1:0-39154 GCA_032059585.1 Burkholderiaceae bacterium | reverse complement strand
TCAACGCCGACTTCGACGGCGACCAGATGGCCGTGCACGTGCCGCTGTCGGTGGAAGCGCAACTGGAGGCGCGCACGCTGATGCTGGCGTCCAACAACGTGCTGTTCCCGGCCTCGGGCGAGCCGTCCATCGTGCCGTCGCAGGACGTGGTGCTGGGCCTGTACCACGCCACGCGCGAGAAGATCAACGGCAAGGGCGAAGGCATGGTCTTCACCGACATCGCCGAAGTGCAGCGCGCGCTGGACGCGGGCGAGGTCGAGCTGACCAGCAAGATCAGCGTGCGCCTGCCCGACTGGAGCCGCGACCAGGACAGCGGTGAGTGGCACTCCACCACCAGCCTGGTGCAGACCACCGTGGGCCGTGCCCTGCTGTCGGAGATCCTGCCCAAGGGCCTGGCATTCTCCAACCTGAACAAGGCGCTGAAGAAGAAGGAAATCTCGCGCCTGATCAACGCCTCCTTCCGCAAGTGCGGCCTGAAGGAGACGGTGGTGTTTGCCGACAAGCTGCTGCAAAACGGCTTCCGCCTGGCCACGCACGCCGGCATCTCCATCTCGGTGGACGACATGCTGGTGCCGCCGCAAAAGGCCGACATCCTGGCCCGCGCCGAGAAGGAAGTGAAGGAGATCGAGCAGCAGTACGTCTCGGGCCTGGTTACGGCCGGCGAGCGCTACAACAAGGTGGTGGACATCTGGGGCAAGGCCGGCGACGAAGTCTCCAAGGTCATGATGGCCCAGCTGGCCAAGGAAAAGACCACCGACCGCAACGGCAAGGAAGTGGAGCAGGAGTCGTTCAACTCCATCTACATGATGGCCGACTCCGGTGCCCGCGGCTCGGCCGCGCAGATCCGCCAGCTGGCCGGCATGCGCGGCCTGATGGCCAAGCCCGACGGCTCCATCATCGAGACGCCCATCACGGCCAACTTCCGTGAAGGCCTGAACGTGCTGCAGTACTTCATCTCCACGCACGGCGCCCGCAAGGGCCTGGCCGACACGGCGCTGAAGACGGCCAACTCCGGCTACCTGACGCGCCGCCTGGTGGACGTGACGCAGGACTTGGTGGTGACCGAAGAGGATTGCGGCACCTCCAACGGCTCGCTGATGCGTGCCATCGTCGAGGGCGGCGAGGTGGTCGAGTCGCTGCGCGAGCGCGTGCTGGGCCGCGTGGCGGCCGAGGACGTGCTGCACCCCGAGACCCGCGCCGTGATCACCCCGGCCGGCACGCTGCTGGACGAGAACACCCTGGACGCGCTGGAATCCGCCGGCGTGGACGAGATCAAGGTGCGCACCGCGCTCAATTGCGAGACGCGTTACGGCCTGTGCGGCAAGTGCTACGGCCGCGACCTGGGCCGCGGCGGCCTGATCAACCTCGGCGAAGCCGTGGGCGTGATCGCCGCGCAGTCCATCGGCGAGCCGGGCACACAGCTGACCATGCGCACGTTCCACATCGGGGGGGCGGCGTCGCGTGCGGCGGTGGCCTCCAGCGTGGAAGCCAAGTCCAACGGCATCATCGGCTTCAACGCCACGATGCGCTACGTGACCAACACCCGCGGTGAGCTGGTGGTGATCGCCCGCTCGGGCGAAATCACCATCCAGGACGAGCACGGCCGCGAGCGCGAGCGCCACAAGGTGCCGTACGGCGCCACGCTCACCGTCAAGGCCGACCAGCAGATCAAGGCCGGCACCATCCTGGCCAGCTGGGACCCGCTGACCCGCCCGATCATCACGGAGTTCGCCGGCCAGGTGAAATTCGAGAACATCGAGGAAGGCCTGACGGTGGCCAAGCAGCTGGACGAGGTCACGGGCCTGTCCACGCTGGTGGTGATCGACCCCAAGCGCCGCGGCGCGGCCAAGGTCGTGCGTCCGCAGGTCAAGCTGATCGACGCCAGCGGCCAGGAAGTGAAGATCCCGGGCACCGACCACTCGGTGACCATCGGCTTCCAGGTCGGCTCGCTGATCCAGGTGCGCGACGGCCAGGACGTGGGTCCGGGCGAAGTGCTGGCGCGCATTCCCATGGAAGGCCAGAAGACCCGCGACATCACCGGCGGTCTGCCGCGCGTGGCCGAGCTGTTCGAAGCCCGGTCCCCGAAGGACAAGGGCATGCTGGCCGAGATCACCGGCACCGTGTCGTTCGGCAAGGAGACCAAGGGCAAGGTACGCCTGCAGATCACCGACCCGGACGGCAAGGTCTGGGACGAGCTGGTGCCCAAGGAAAAAAACATGCTGGTCCACGAAGGCCAGGTGGTCAACAAGGGCGAGCTGATCGTCGACGGCCCGGCCGATCCGCAGGACATCCTGCGCCTGCTGGGCATCGAGGAGCTGGCACGCTACATCGTCGACGAGGTGCAGGACGTGTACCGCCTGCAGGGCGTGAAGATCAACGACAAGCACATCGAGGTGATCGTGCGCCAGATGCTGCGCCGCGTCGTGATCGACAACCCGGGCGAGTCCACCTACATCGCCGGCGAGCAGGTCGAGCGCTCGCAGCTGTTCAACACCAACGAGCAGCTGCAGTCCGAGGGCAAGATCCCGGCCACGTACAACAACGTGCTGCTGGGCATCACCAAGGCTTCGCTGTCCACGGACTCGTTCATCTCCGCGGCCTCGTTCCAGGAAACCACCCGCGTGCTCACCGAGGCTGCCATCATGGGCAAGCGCGACGAGCTGCGGGGCCTGAAGGAGAACGTGATCGTGGGTCGCCTGATCCCGGCCGGCACGGGCCTGGCCTACCACCAGGCGCGCAAGGCCAAGGACGCCATGGACGAGGCCGAGCGCCGCGCCATCGCCGAGGCCGAGGCTGCCGAGCTTGCGGAAGCCGGTGAAGCGGCCGACGCTGCCGCGCATGCGGACGGCGACGCCGGCCTGGCCGACTGACGCCGCGCGGCCACCCCGCGCCCCGGGGCTCGCGCGATCCGCGGGCTCTACACTCCCGGCCTGCCTGGCGGCGCGCCGGGAGTTTTTTTATGGGCCTTGCGCTTTGGGCGCGGGCGTGTGGCAGGAGACCGGCACCGATGTGGACCTTGGTAATCGTTCTGGCACTGTTGCTGTTTTGGGCCATCGGCGCCTACAACCGGCTGGTGCGGCTGCGCTCGGCAGCCCTGCGGGCCTTTGCAGCGGTCGATGCGCATCTGGTGCAGTGGCTTGCGCTGGCGACGGACCAGGCGCCGCTGCCCCAGCCAGTGCCCGACAACGATGACAGGCCGAACGCGCAGCCGCACGATGCAGCGCACTCCTCGCGCGACCACGCGGCGCTGCAGGCCGCCGCCGGCCAGTTCGCGGCCGCTCTGGCGGTGGCGCGCGCGCGTCCGCTGGACGCGGCCACGGTGGCCGCGCTCGCCACCGGCAGGGACATCGTGGAAACGGCGTGGGAAGCCTTGGTGCAGGCCGCCGCGCGGCACAGTGAAGGCGTTGCCCCGCCCACCATGGCGGCATGGCTGCAGCAACGCGAGCAGCTGGGTGTCCACGGCGCCCTGCCGCTGCAGCAGTTCAACGCGGCCGTCGCGCAGTACAACGCTGCCGTGGGCCAGTTCCCCGCCAGCGTGCTGGCCTGGCTGTTCGGCTTTCACAGCGCACGGACGTTGTAACAGTGCCCACGCCAGACGGCGACATGCCGCGTTTTCGGCCATGTACCGCGCGGGCGGCGCACTCTCCCGGACAATGCGGGGCGTGACTTTCGAACCACCACCACCCGCGTCCCGATCGCCGCTCGTGCGGCGGCGCTACCTGCTGCACGCGAGCACGGCCCTGGTGGCGACGGCGCTGCTGCCAGCAGGCGCCTGGGCGGGGAGCCAGGGCGAGGTCACCGACCTGCGCATCGAGCGCACCCCGCGCGGCGTGCTGCTCAGCGCGGCCTGGCGCATGGATCTGCCGCTGCTGGTGGAAAACGCGCTGTACCAGGGTATTGCCATGCACTTCATCGCGGAAGTCCAGGTGGTGCGTCCGCGTTGGTACTGGCGCGACAAGACCGTGGCCCATGCGGTGCGCTACCTGCGCCTGAGCTACCAGCCCCTGACGCGCCGCTGGCGGCTGGTCCAGTCTTCCACCGACCGCAGCGAAACAGAGGGCGCCGCCGCATCGCTCGGGCAAAGCTTCGACGAACTGGAGGATGCTCTCGCCGCACTGCAGCGCGTCGCCGGCTGGAAAATCGCCGACGCCGCAGCGCTGGACGAGGGCTCTCGCTATGTGCTCGATTTCCAGTTCCGTCTGGATACGGCGCAGCTGCCGCGGCTGCTGCAGTTCGGCGCGGTCGGGCGATCGAGCTGGGAGGTCGCCATCAGGCGGCGCATGGAATTCACGGCGGCGGAGGCCACCCCATGACCGAGGCGCCCCAGCGTCCCGCGGGCTCGGCGCGGAGGGCGGTGCACCGGGGCCATGCGGTGCGCTGGGCGGTGGGCATGGGCATCGGCGTCATGTGCGCCATCGGCCTGGTGCTGCTGTTCATGCTGACGCTCGCGACCAACAACCGGGTGCAGTACGAGCGGCACTTCGCTTGGCTGGTTGGGATCAACGTGCTGGTCGCAGGCTTGCTGCTCGCAGCCCTGGCCTGGGGCGGCGTGCGGTTGTTGCTGCAGGTGCGGCGCGCCCGGTTCGGCACGCGGCTGCTGATCAAGCTGGCGGGCATTTTCGGCCTGGTCGGGGTGGTGCCTGGTCTGCTGATCTATGTCGTGTCCTACCAGTTCGTCTCGCGCTCCATCGAAAGCTGGTTCGACGTGAAGGTCGAGGGCGCCCTGAGCGCGGGGGTGAGCCTGGGCCGCGCCACGCTGGACACCCTGGCGGCCGATCTGGTGGCCAAGACCCGCACCGCCAGCACCCAGCTGGTGCAGGTGCCGGACGCCGCGGCCGGCGTGGTCATCGAGCGCATGCGCGACCAGCTGGGCGCCACCGACCTGGTGCTGTGGAACGCCAACGGCCAGCCGGTGGCCAGCACCGGCCAATCGCGTTTTTCCCTCAGCCACGAGCGCCCCGCCGGGCAGGACTTCCGTGCCGCGCGGCAGGGGCGACTCACGTTCCAGATCGAGGGGCTGGACGACCTGCGCGATCCGCAAGCTCCGGAAAACGCGCGTGTGCGGCTGCTGGTGGCCGTCGTCCATCCGGGGGTAGGGTTGCTGGCGGAGCCGCGCTACGTGCAGGCGACCATTCCATTGCCGCAGACCCTGGTGGCCAACGCCATCGCGGTGCAGGAGGCGAACCGCGAATACCAGGAGCGCGCTCTGGCGCGGGGCGGTCTGCGGCGCATGTACATCGGCACCCTCACCCTGGCGCTGTTCCTGGCAGTCTTCGGCGCCGTGCTGCTGGCCGTGGTGCTGGGCAACCAGCTGGTGCGGCCGCTCTTGGTGCTCGCGCAAGGGGTGCGCGAGGTGGCGGCCGGCAACCTGGCCCCGAAAGCGGCGCTGCAGGGCCAGGACGAACTGGGCGGGCTGACGCGTGACTTCGCCCTGATGACGCAGCAGCTGGCAGATGCGCGCAGCACCGCCGAGCGCAGCATGTCGGCGCTGGACGCCGCCCGCGGCAACCTGCAGACGATCATGGACAACCTGACGGCCGGCGTCATCGTGCTGGATGCGCAAGGGCGGGTCCAGTCGAGCAACCCGGGTGCGACACGGATCCTGCGGGCGCCGCTGGCGGCATGGGAGGGGCGCCCGCTGGGCGAAGTGCCGGGACTGGAGGCGTTTGCAACGGCCGTGCAGGGCCAGTTCGCTGCGTTCGCCCAGGACCAGAGCGACCGGCACGGTCCGGACCACTGGCAGCACGCATTCGAGCTGCATGCGTCGGGCGAGGGGCTGGACCACCAGGGCACCAGTTTGGTGATGCGGGGTGCACAGCTGCCCGACAGCACACGGCTGCTGGTGTTCGACGATATTTCGGAGCTGGTGTCGGCGCAGCGTGCCAAGGCCTGGGGCGAGGTTGCGCGCCGCCTCGCCCATGAGATCAAGAACCCGCTTACGCCCATCCAGCTCTCGGCCGAGCGCCTGGAGATGAAACTCGACGGCAAGCTGCCGCCGCCCGAGCAGGCCATCCTCGCCAAGTCGGTGCGGACCATCGTCGAGCAGGTGGACGCCATGAAGCGGCTGGTGAATGAATTCCGCGACTACGCTCGCCTGCCGGCCGCGCAGCTGCAGCCGTTGGACCTGAACGACCTGGTGCGGGACATCCTGCATCTGTACGAGGCCGAAAACGCCCGGGTGCCTGTGCAGGCGCAGCTCGACCCCGCCTGCCCCCCGATCGCGGGCGACCCACAGCAACTGCGCCAGGTCGTGCACAACCTGCTGCAGAACGCCCTGGACGCGACGCTGCATGCGCTGCAGCAAGCGGGCAGCGCGCCCGAGGCGGCGGTCGTGCACATCGCCACGCGGTGGAGCGAGAAGGCGCAACGTGTGCGGCTGGTCGTCGCCGACAGCGGCAGCGGCTTTCCGCCCCACATCCTGCAACGCGCCTTCGAGCCGTACGTGACTACCAAGGCGCGCGGCACCGGGCTCGGATTGGCAGTGGTCAAGAAGATCGCCGACGAGCATGGTGCGCGCATTGAGCTGGGCAATCGCCTGGAAGGCGATGTGGTGAAAGGCGCGCAAGTGTCGCTATCATTCGCGCCTGAACCGGCGGTTGCGCGTTAGCAACACCTTTCACGTATCAGCAACGGCGCATCGCAGTACATGGCAAACATTCTGGTGGTTGACGACGAGTTGGGCATTCGCGACCTGTTGTCCGAAATTCTCAACGACGAAGGTCACAGCGTGGACCTGGCGGAGAACGCCACGCAGGCGCGCAGTGCGCGGCTGTCCGGCGCTTACGACCTGGTGCTTCTGGACATCTGGATGCCCGACACCGACGGCGTCTCGCTGCTCAAGGAGTGGGCGATGGCGGGCACGCTGACCATGCCCGTGATCATGATGAGCGGCCATGCCACCATCGAGACCGCGGTGGAGGCCACGCGCATCGGCGCGTTCTCTTTCCTCGAAAAGCCCATCACCATGCAAAAGCTGCTCAAGGCGGTGGAGCAGGGGCTGTCGCGCAACGCGGCAAACGTCCAGGCCGCCCACGCCGCGGCGGACAGCAAGGCCTCTACCGTCCAGCACGTGGCCGCACCGGTGCAGGTCGCAGTGGTGGCCGACGGCGAGGAAGAGCCTGCCCACGCTCTCCCTCCTGCGCCCAGCATGCCGCAAGGTCCTTCCGCACGGCAGGGGTTCGATCTGGACCGGCCGCTGCGTGAGGCGCGCGACGGCTTTGAGAAAGCCTATTTCGAATTCCACTTGGCCCGCGAAGGCGGGTCCATGACGCGCGTCGCCGAGAAGACCGGGCTGGAGCGCACCCACCTGTACCGCAAGCTGCGGCAGTTGGGCGTGGATCTGGGACGCAGCCGCAGGAACGGCTGAGGGCGGGAAAAGTTCGGGCGTTGTGCCGTTTCGGATGAAAGTTTCGGGTTAGAATCCAAGGCTTAGGCCCGGTAGCTCAGTTGGTAGAGCAGAGGATTGAAAATCCTTGTGTCGGCGGTTCGATTCCGTCCCAGGCCACCAAAACCCAAACCCCAGCCGTGAACCGCGGCTGGGGTTTTTTCGTTGTCCGTGTCTCAGGCCAACAGGTGCTGGGCATGCCGCTGGCGCGCAGACATGAAAAAACCGGCCCGTCGTTTCCGACGGCCGGCTCTGACGTGACGGGGGGAAGCAGGTTCAGCTACCAGGCGCCGCCGAGGCAGGCTCCGCAGCGCCTTCTGCCGCAGGCGCTGCAGGCTCCTCGAATTTGCCGCCTGCAGCGTTGGCCAGATACGCCACGCCGCGTGCAATTTCGGTGTCGTTAAATTCGCCGCCACCCTGGGGGGGCATGGCACCTTTGCCGGCCAGGGCCGAATGCACCATGGCCTCGAACCCGGTCAGGATGCGCGGAGCCCAGGCAGCCGCGTCGCCGAGTTTGGGCGCGCCCGCCGCGCCGCTCGCGTGGCAGGCAGCGCACTGGCCCTGGTACACGGCTTCTCCGCCGCGCAGAGGGCGATTCGCGTCGCGCACTTCCACCAAGCCGATTTTCTGGATGCGCTGCGCCACCGCCAGCTCCGGGTTGGCGGCGCCCGAGGCGGGCTTCACGCCCGAGGTGACGTACATCACCAGTCCGATGATGGCGAACACCGGCAGCACAAAGGCAAAGATCACGGTGGCCAGCAGCTGCTTCGGGTTCTTGATGGGCCCGGAATGCGCCGCGTCGTGGGTGTCGCTCATGCGGAAATCCTCGAAAGATCTGGGGTGATGCAGGGACGGAAGGACAAGCTTTTCATTATAAGAGGCGCCGTCCCGGCAACCGCGGCGGCGCCTTGCCCGTCACGGCCGCGGGGCCACCCTTCGGGCCAGCGTATCGGTGGCAGGGCCGCCGCTCCAGCCGCCGCCCAGCACCTTGTACAGCACCACCTGGTTTTGCAGTTGCTGCAGCTGCGTGAGAACCAGGCCCTGCTGCGTCGCGAACAGCGAACGCTGGGCGTCCAGCACGTCGAGGTAGTTGGCGATGCCGTTGCGGTAGCGCAGGTCGGACAACTCCAGGCGTTTGGCGTCCGCCTCGGCCTGGGCGCGCTGCGCCTGCAGCTGCTCGCTCAGCGTGGCGCGGCCCGCCAGCGCATCGGAGACCTCGCGAAACGCGGTCTGTATCGACTTCTCGTACTGGGCGACCGCGATCTCGCGGCCCACCCGCGTCGACTGCAACGTCGCTTCGTTGCGGCCGGCGTCAAACAAGGGCAGCGCCAGCTGCGGGGCGAGCGAAAAGGCCCAGGAGCCGCCCTTGAACAGGCCTGAGAGTTCATCGCTGACGCTGCCGACCGATGCGGTGAGCGCGATGCGCGGGAAGAACGCCGCGCGCGCCGCGCCGATGTTGGCGTTGGCGCCGATCAGCTGGTGCTCGGCCTGCCGGATGTCGGGGCGGCGCTCCAGCAAGTCGGAGGGCAGGCCGGCGCGCAGCGGTTGCATGGGCGCGGCGCCTGACAGCCGCGCGGACGGCAGGCTGGCGCGGATGTCGTCGGGCAGCGATTGGCCCAGCAAGAGCACCAGGGCGTTCTCGTCGAGCATGCGCTGGCGTTGTTGCTGGATCAGGGTGGCGCGCGCCGCTTCGGCCAGGCTGGTGGCCTGGCGGTTGTCCAGCTCGGAGCTGATCCCGTTCTCCAGCCGCAGCCGTGTCAGCCGCACCGACTCTTCGCGCGTGGCCAGGGTCCGGCGCGAAATGTCCAGCAGCTCCTCGTCGGCCACCAGGTTCAGCCATCCGGTGGCGACTGCGGAGATCAGGCTGATCTGTGCGGCGTTGCGTCCTTCGGCGGTCGCCAGGTATTGCTCCAGCGCCTGCTCCTTCAGGGCAGCGATACGGCCGAAGAAATCGATTTCCCAGGCCGTGATGCCAAGGCCGACCTGGAAGGCGTTGCCGTAGCGGCCGGTGGCTGCGTTGGGCTGCCGCGTGGCACTGGCCACGCCGGCTACGGTGGGGTACTCGTCCGCGCTGCGGATCTGGAACTGGGCGCGCGCCTGCTCCACGTTGAGCATGGCCACGCGCAGGTCGCGGTTGCTGCCTAGCGCCATGCCGATGAGCCGCTGCAGCCTTGGGTCGGTGAAATAGTCCTTCCAGTCGATGTCGGCGGCGGCGCGCGCATCGGTGGCTTGTGCATCGGCCAGCGGATACCCGGCGGGCACGGGCGCGTCAGGTCGGTCGTACACCGGGATGAAACTGCAGCCGGCCAGGGTCAGCGCAGCCAGTGCCGGTGCCAGCGCACGAAAGGGGCGCCCGGGCAGCGCCGATGAGGGGGAGAAGGAACGAGGTTCCATGGGGTGTGTCTTTCTGTTGATGCGCCGTTCAGGTTTCGCTGTGGTGCTGCTGGGCCATCAGGGCGTCGTGTTCCTGCTGGCGCCGGCTGCCCTTGAAGAAGCTGCGCACGAGCACGAAGAACACGGGAACGAAGATCACGGCCAGGACCGTGCCGGTGATCATGCCGCCGATGACGCCGGTTCCGATCGCGCGCTGGCTGGCCGAGCTGGCGCCGGTTGCCAAAAACAGCGGCAGCACCCCGAGCGTGAATGCCAGCGAGGTCATGACGATGGGCCGAAAGCGCAAGTGGGCCGCTTCCAGTGCTGCCTCGATGACGCCCTTGCCCTGCGCCTGCAGGTCCTTGGCGAACTCGATGATCAGGATGGCGTTCTTGGCCGACAGGCCGATGATGGTCACCAGCCCGATCTGGAAGTACACGTCGTTGGACATGCCGCGCAGCAGCGTTGCCAGCAACACGCCCAGCACGCCCAGGGGCACCACCAGCAGCACCGAGAACGGAATCGACCAGCTCTCGTACAGGGCCGCCAGGCACAGGAACACCGCCAGCAGCGAGAACCCATACAACACGGTGGCCTGGGCGCCCGCGAGCTTTTCCTCGCGCGACTGGCCCGTCCACTCGAAGCCGAAGCCCTCGGGCAGTTGTGCGGCGAGGCGCTCCATTTCCTGCATGGCGTCGCCCGTGCTGTAGCCGGGCCCGGCCGCACCCGCGATCTTCATGGCGGGGTAGCCGTTGTAGCGCACGGTC
This sequence comes from Burkholderiaceae bacterium, assembly GCA_032059585.1. Classification (GTDB taxonomy): domain Bacteria; phylum Pseudomonadota; class Gammaproteobacteria; order Burkholderiales; family Burkholderiaceae_C; genus Melaminivora. The sequence continues at coordinate 28,630 of DAMCAL010000010.1, read as the reverse complement.
TGCATGGCGCCGGTGATCCAGCGCGTGGTGGCAAACGTGGACAGCGGCAGCAATTGCCCCTGCTTGTTCAACACCGGCAGCTCCAGCACGTCCTCGGGCTGCATGCGCGCACGCGCCTCGGCCTGCACCACCACCCGCTGCAACCGGCCCTGGTTGGGGAAGTCGTTGATGTAGGCAGAGCCCAGGGCGGTGGACAGCACGTTGCTGATGTTCTCGAACGGCACGCCCAGCGCGCTGGCCTTGTCCCGGTCGATGTCGATCTGCATTTGCGGCGCGTCTTCCATGCCGTCGGGGCGCACGCCCGCCAGCACCTTGCTCTGCGCGGCCATGCCCAGCAACTGGTTGCGCGCCGCGACCAGGGCTTCGTGGCCCTTGCCGCCGCGGTCCTGCAGGCGGAACGTGAAGCCCGCCGCCACGCCCAGCTCGGGGATGGGGGGAGGGCTGATGGCAAAAATGAAGGCATCGCGGAAGCCGAACAGCGCCCCGGTGGCCCGACCGGCCAGCGCTTCGGCCGAATGCTCGGCGCCACTGCGCTCGCTCCAATCCTTGAGCGTCACGAAAGCCAGCCCGGCGTTCTGGCCCTGGCCCGAGAAGGAAAAGCCGGCCACCGTCACGATGTTGGCCACTTCCGGCTGGGCGAGCATGAACTCCTCGACCTTGGCCATGGCCGCCTCGGTGCGCGACAGCGACGCACCCGCCGGCAACTGCACGTTGGTGATCAGGAAGCCCTGGTCCTCGCCCGGCAGGAAGGACGTTGGCAGCCGCATGTACACCACCGCCACCGCGCCGACCAGCGCTGCGTAGATGACCATCATCCGCCCACCACGGCGCACCAGGCGCGACAGCGCCGACTCGTAGCGGTGCGTGGTGCGCTTGAAGCCGCGGTTGAACCAGCCGAAGAAGCCGCGCTTTTCCTCGTGGCCTTCCTTGATGGGCTTGAGCAGCGTGCCACACAGCGCCGGCGTGAGCGACAGCGCCAGGAACGCCGAGAAGGCAATCGACGTGCCCATGGTGACCGCGAACTGGCGGTAGATGTTGCCCGTGGAGCCCGCAAAGAACGCCAGCGGCACGAACACCGAGATCAGCACCACCGTCACGCCGACGATGGCGCCCGAGATCTGGCCCATGGCCTTGCGCGTCGCGGCTAGCGGCGGCAGGCCTTCCTCGCTCATGATGCGCTCGACGTTCTCCACCACCACGATGGCGTCGTCCACCACGATGCCGATGACCAGCACCATGCCGAACATCGTCAGCACGTTGATGGAAAAGCCCAACGCGAGCAGTGTGGCGAAGGTGCCCAGCAGGGCCACCGGCACGACGATGGTCGGGATGATGGTGTAGCGGAAATTCTGCAGAAACAGGAACATCACCAGGAACACCAGCGCCACGGCCTCCAGGAGCGTGTGCACCACCTTCTCGATCGACACGGCGATGAAGGTCGAGGTGTCGTACGGGATGGTGTATTGCACGCCCTGCGGGAAATAGCGCTGCAGGTCCGCCAGCCTGGCCTTGACCGCATCGGCGGTGGCCAGGGCGTTGGCAGTGGAGGTGAGCTGCACGCCCATGCCCACCGACGGGCTGCCGTTCAGGCGGGCGCTGGTGCTGTAACTTTGCGCGCCCAGTTCGATGCGGGCCACGTCCTTCAGGCGCACGGTCGAGCCGTCGGTGTTGGCGCGCAACACGATGTCGCCGAACTGCTCCGCGGTGGACAGCTGACCGCGCACCACGATGGTCGCCGTGATGGTCTGCTCGGCGGTGCTGGGCAGCTCGCCCAGGTTGCCGGCCGACACCTGCGCGTTCTGCGCACGGATCGCGGCGTTGACCTGGTCGAGGGAGATGTTGAAGCCCTTGAGCTTGGCCGGGTCGACCCATACGCGCATCGCCAGCTCGCTGCCGAACTGCGTCACCGACCCGACGCCGGGCAGGCGCTGGAGCTCCGGGATGATGTTGCGTGCGGCGTAGTCGTTCAACGCATCGATGCTCACGTCCGGGTTGTTGGAAGTGAGCACGCCGAACAGCAGGAAGTTCGAGCGCGACTTGTCCACACGCACGCCTTGCTGCGTCACGGCGGCGGGCAGCCGCGGCGTGGCGCGCGCCAGCCGGTTCTGCACGTCCACCTGCGCCAGGTCGTCGTCGGTGCCCGGCTCGAAGCTGAGCGTGATGGAGCCGGTGCCATTGGCCTGGCTGGTCGCCTCGACATACGCCAGTCCGGTGGCGCCGTTCATTTCACGCTCGATGACCGACAGCACGCTGTCTTCCAGCGTCTGCGCCGTCGCGCCGGGGTAGGCCACCGAGATCTGGATGGTGGGGGGCGCCACCGCCGGATACTGCGCGATGGGCAGCTGGGTGATGGACACGGCGCCGATCACCATGATGAAAATGGCGATCACCCACGCGAAGATGGGGCGCTCGATGAAGAATTTGGCCATGTGCCGCGCTCCTGGTTGTTCTTAACGGTTCACTGCGACGCGGCGGAAGCGGCTGGCTGGCTGGCGGCTGCGGCGGCCGGTGCCGAGGCAGGAGCGCCAGGGGCTTTGCCGCCCTGCGGCTGCCATGGCACCGGCGTGACCACGATGGGGTCGCCAGGCTTGCCGCGCGGCAACTTCTGGAAACCGTCGACCATGACCTTTTCACCCGCCTGCAGGCCCTCCGTCACCACCCAGTTGGCGCCCTGGGCCGGGCCGAGCTTGACGACGCGTGGGGTGACCTGGTTGCCCTCGCCCACGACCATCACCGTGTCGCCCCGCGACGAGCGCGTGACGGCCTGCTGGGGCAGCAGCGCCCCGCCTTCCACCTGCGCCTGCTCCAGCCGAACGCGCACGTACAGGCCGGGCAGCAGCGAGCGATCGGGGTTGGGCACTTCGGCGCGCAGGCTGACCTGGCCGCTGGTCGGGTCCACGGTGAGGTCGGTGAACAGCAGCCGGCCCTTGCGCGCATGCACGCTGCCGTCTTCCAGCACCACCGTCACGTCCGCGCCGCCCTTCTCCGACTGCTTGTACTTGCCACTGGCCACGGCCGCGCGCAGCTTGAGCGCGTCGGCCGCAGACTGGGTGAAGTTGATGTACAGCGGGTCGATCTGCTGGATCACCGCCAGCTCGGTGGCTGCGCCCTGGCCGACCAGCGCGCCCTCGGTGACCAGCGCCCGGCCGATGCGCCCGGCGATCGGGGCGGTGACGGTGGCGTATCCCAGGTTGATGCTCGCCGCGGTCGCGGCAGCGCGCGCTGCCGCCACGTTGGCCTCGGCGGTCTTTTGCGCCGCCACGGCGTTGTCGTATTCCTGGCGACTGACGGCGTTCGCCTCCACCAGGGGGCGATAGCGCTCGGCCATCGACTTCGCCTGCGACAGCCCCGCCTCGGCCTGCGCCACACTGGCGCGGGCCTGCGCCAGGCTGGCCTCGTAAGGAGCGCTGTCAATCAGAAAAAGCTTCTGCCCTGCCTTGACCTCGCTGCCTTCGGTGAACAGGCGCTTTTGCACGATGCCGGCGGCGCGGGCCCGCACCTGCGCCACGCGCGAGGCTTCCAGGCGGCCCGGCAGTTCCGTCACCAGGCCGATCGCGCCGGACTGCACGGTCACCACGCCGACCTGGGGCGGCGGCTGTTGGGCGGAGGCGGCCGCCGCAGCAGGGGCGTCGCTTTCCTTCTTGCCGCAGGCGCCCAGCGCCAGCGCGGCCGCCAAGGCCAGCGGCACGAGCATCAACGGGGAGGGGCGCACAGCGCGGCCGGGCACGGGGTTCAGGCGTGGCATGGAGATCCTTCGGGTGGGAATGGTGCGTGTGGAGTCTGCAGGCAAAGCGCACATGCTGCAGGCCATGAGTATCCGTATCTGAAGGGGGGCGATTATACATACATTCGTGAATGTATAATGACTGTTGTTTTTGGAGGTCTCACCATGGCACGGCGCACGAAGGACGATGCGGAGGCCACGCGCAACAGCCTGCTCGATGCGGCCGAGCGCGTGTTCTATGACAAGGGCGTGTCGCGCGCGTCCTTGAGCGACATCGCGCAGGCAGCGGGCGCCACCCGTGGCGCCATCTACTGGCATTTCAAGGACAAGGCCGACCTGTTCAACGCGATGATGGACCGCGTCACGCTGCCGCTGGAGAGCGTGTGCCGGGCGAGTGAGACGGATGGGGGGGCAGGTCCGCTGCAGCGCCTGCGCGCGGCGCTGTGGCAAGTGATGGACAGCGTGGAGCGCGACGAGCGCACCCGCCGCGTGTTTGAGATCGCCATGTACCGTGTCGAGTACGTGAGCGAACTGAACGGCGTGCGCGAGCGCCACCTGGCAGCGCACGCCCGCTTCCACGCCCTGTTCGCGCAGGATCTGGGGCAGGCCGCGGCGCAGCAGGACGTGGTCCTGCCCCTGCCCACCGAAGCGGCCGCGGGCGGACTGCAGGCCTTGTTCGACGGCCTGCTGCATTCCTGGCTGCTGGGGGGTGCATCGTTTCCGTTGTCGACCACCGGCCGGCAGGCAGTCGACGTGTACCTGCGCGGCCTGGGCTTCAGACTGTGAGGTCCGTGCGATAATGCGCAGCTTGGCCCGAGCCGCTGCCCTTGCCGGCAGCGACACGCGTGCCAGACCTGCCAGAAGCCAAGCGGCTGTAGCTCAGTGGATAGAGTATTGGCCTCCGAAGCCAAGGGTCGTGGGTTCGATCCCCGCCAGCCGCGCCACCTTCCTCCTTTTCTTTCGCCCCGTGCAACGGTGCCGCGCCCTGCGTTGCCGCCTGCACCCACTGCGCGCGGCTTTGCACCACAGGGCACCGCATGAACGATTTTCCGCGCAGCGTCTCGCTGGCCGGGGCTTCCAATTTTCGTGATCTCGGGGGCTACGCCGGCCATGGCGGGCGCGCCGTGCGCTGGCGCCGCCTGTTCCGCTCCGACCATCTGGCCGGACTCACCGCCGACGACACCCGCGCCCTCTCCGACCTCGGCCTGGCCCGCGCGGTCGACCTGCGCGGGGCCCTGGAAAGCACCGCCCAGGCCTACGACCTGCAAGGCGTGCGCTACCACCCCCTGCCGATCGAGCCGACGGTGGTGCAGCGCGCGCAGGAAATGGCACGGGCCGGGCAGCAGATGACCGCGCCCATCGCCCGCGATCTGATGCAGGACACCTACCGCGCCTTCGTCGCCCACAACGCGCCGCAGTTCGCGGCGCTGTTCGCGCACCTGCTCGACGACGATTCGCCGCTGGTCTTCCACTGCACCGCCGGCAAGGACCGCACCGGCTTCGCCGCCGCGCTGATCCTGCGCGCGCTCGGCGTCTCGCAAGAGGTGGTGATGCAGGACTACCTGCTCACCAACGGCCTGTACCGCCGCCCCGAGGCCGTGGCCGGCTCGGCGCCGCAGGAAGTGCTGGACGTGATCTGGCGCGTGCAGGCGGACTTCCTGGAGGCGGCCTTCGAGGCCGTCGAGCGCGACCATGGCGGCTTCGAGCGCTACCTGGCCGGGCGGCTGAACGTCGGGGACACGGCGCGCATGCGGCTGCGGCAGCTGTACCTGCAGCCGCCGGGCGGCTGACGGACACGCGGCTTTGCCGCCGCGGGCGGTTCATAAAAAAAGCAGCCCGCAGGCTGCTTTTTTTTGCGCGGTGGCTGCCGGGTGCGGATCAGACCGTCGCGTCCTTGAGCTTCTTGAGCGCGCGGGTCTTGATCTTGACCGACGCGGGCTTGGCCGGGAACCAGCGCTCCTCGCCAGTGAACGGGTCCTTGCCGAAGCGCTTCTTGCGCGCCTCGACCTGCTGCAGGTTGATCTTCAACAGGCCGGGCAGCGTGAATTCGCCCGAACCTTTCTTGTGCACCGAGGCCAGGATCGCGCCTTCCAGCGCCGAGAGCACGGCCTTCACGTTCTTGGGCTCCACGCCCGATTGCTCGGACAGGTGCGCCACCAGCGTGGTCTTGTTGAAGGCGTCCTTCACCGGCTTGAGCGCGGCGGGAGCCTTCTTGGCGGCGGCCGCGCTCTTGGCGGGCGCGGATGCCTTGGCCGAAGCGGCCTTCTTTGCCGGTGCGGCGGCGGTTTTCTTTGCAGTTGCCATGGTGTCGATGCTTGTTGGAAGTTGCGTGTGGAAAACCCAGCGGGCGCTGGTGGGCGGATTCTAGGACTTGTTCCTGCGCGCAGGGTCCCCTGACGCGTGCTTGTACGTCGGAAAACAGCGCATTGCGCAGGCGATTGCACGCCACTCGCGCCGCAGCGGACGATCCACGCCGGCAATCGGCCGGCGGGCAACGGTTGGCCGCATGGGCCTTGGGCGCTAAGCTGGCGAACGCACGCCGCAACGGCGGTGCGCCACCACGCCAGAACAAGGAGCAGCGGCATGCAAGACGACACCTCACCTTTTGGCTTCGGGCGTTTCATCCCGGGGTTCGACTTCCTGCAAAACCTGGCCAAGGGCGCCAACGCGGGCGCTGCCGGCGTGCCACCCTGGGTGGCGCCCACGGCCAGCGTGCAGGAGCTGGACAAGCGCATCCAGGAGCTGAAAACCGTGCAGTTCTGGCTGGAGCAGAACGCGCGCGCGCTCACGGCCACCGTGCAGGCGCTCGAAGTGCAGAAGATGACGCTGGCCACCCTGGCCGGCATGAACGTGGCCATGGGCGACATGGCCGCCGCCTTCGGCGGGCTGGGCGGCGCTGCCGGTGCGTCGCCTGCCGCAGCGCCGCAGCCGGCGGCGCCCGCACCCAAGCCCGACCCGGGACCAGCGGCCGCCGCAGGCACCCCCGCCGAGCGGCCGCGGACCGACGGCACCGCGCCTGCTGCGATGGTCGATCCCGTGCAGTGGTGGAGCGCGCTCACGCAGCAGTTCCAGGACATCGCGGCGCGCGCCATGCAGGATGCCGCATCGCACCAGGCCGCGTTCGACGCTACGGCGCCTGCAGGGGGGCAGGGCGCTCGCAGTGCAGCGCCGCCGCCGCCCGCAGGCAAGGCAGCCGCCGCCGCGCCTGGTCCTGCCGACGCGGCTCCCGCGCGCGGCGCCAAGGCGGGCCAGAAGCCAGGCGTTGCCCGCAATAAGAGCCAAAAGTAGCTCTGACGCGCTCCTGGCAAGCGCGGATAGCTATGTATTCAGGAGCTGGCCGCTGCGCGCCCCGCGGGGTTCAGGCGGTGGCGCCTGCCGCCTGCACCGACCGCCCGCCGCCGGACGTGCCGCTGAACGCGAAGTCCAGTTCCGGCTCCAGTCCGCTCACGATGCGCGCGATCGAGCGGCCCGAGCCACAGGCGTGGGTCCAGCCCAGCGTGCCATGGCCGGTGTTCAAAAACAGGTTGGGCACGCGCGAGCGGCCGATCAGCGGCACGTTGCTCGGCGTGGCCGGGCGCAGGCCGGTCCAGTACTGCGCCTGGGTGGTGTCGGCGGCGCCGGGAAAGAGCTGCTCCACGCGCCGCACGATGGCCGCGCAGCGCACGCCGTTGAGCGTGCGCGAGTAGCCGTTGAGTTCGGCGGTGCCGGCCACGCGCAGCACGTCGCGCGCCTCGCGGCCTTCGGCCTCGTCGCAGGTGTAGCGCGAGAACACCAGCTTGTACTCGTCGTCGGTCAGGCTGACTTCGTAGGCGCGCGCTGCATCGCGCACCGGCAGCGTCACCGAATAGCCCTTGGCCGGGTAGATGGGCAGGCGCATGCCCAGGGGCCGCGCCAGCTGGGCGCTGAACGAGCCCAGCGCCAGCACATAGGCGTCGGCCTGCACGCGCTCGTAGCGCCCGTCCTCGTTGGTGATCTCCACATGGTCGATGCGCCCGCCCGCCTGGTGCAGTGCCTGGATGTGGCAGCCCATGCGCCAGCGCACGCCGGCGGCGGCGGCAGCGCGCGCCAGTTCGCGTGTGAACAGGTTGGCGTCGCCCGACTCGTCCTCGGCGGTGAAGGTGGCGCCGGCCAGGTGCTCGCGCATGGCGGCGAGCGCCGGCTCGATGCGCACTGCCTCGTCGGCGCTGACCACCTGGCGCTCGCAGCCCAGCGCGCGCATCTGCTCGGCCGGCGCCAGCGCGCCCGCGAACTCGCGCTCGCTGGTGTAGAAGTGCAGGATGCCCTGCGCGCGCTGGTGGTACTGCAGGCCCAGGTGCTCGCGCAGTTCGCGCAGCACGCTGCGGCTGTAGGTGCCCAGTTGCACGATCTGGTGGATGTTGTGGCGGGTGCGGGCCGGCGTGCATTCGCGCAGGAACTGCAGGCCCCACAGCCACTGGTGCATGTCCGCGCGCAGGCGGAACAGCAGCGGGGCGTCTTCCTTGCCCAGCCATTGCAGCACCTTCAGCGGCGCCGACGGGTTGGCCCAGGGCTCGGCGTGGCTGACCGAGATCTGCCCGCCGTTGGCGAAGCTGGTTTCTGCGCCCGGCGCGGCCTGGCGGTCGATGACGGTGACCTCGTGACCGAGCTGCTGGAGAAAGTATGCGGAAGTGGTGCCGATGACGCCGGCGCCCAGGACGGTGATACGCATGGTGCGACAAAGCCTTTTTCAAGGTTTGCGCAGACCGGACGTGCGCTTGCAGCTATGTTTTCAATAGCAGGAAAAGCAGGCCACGCCAACGGTCTGGCTGCCGCTCCCCCTGTCCTTGGTACCTGAGAGATTCGCCGTCCGCGCCTCGTGCGCGATCGGCTTGCTCCTTCGGTGCGCCCTGCGGGGCAGGGCGGCTCTCCAGACGGCTGATGTGATGGTGCAGTGCGGAACCTGAGCGTGTATGGGAGTTTGCGCCTTCGGTGCGGCGCCCGTGCGGGCGCCGTCTCTCCTGCAGCGGCCATGGTAACAGCATGCACCACCATCGCCGCGCCGTGCGCCGCCGGCGCGACGGCGCCGCCCGTCAGCGACGGTGGGGATTGCGGGGATGGCGGTCGTGGCGGTTGGGCACGCCATCGCCATCACGGTCCCAGCGGCCCTGCTCGTAGTACCAGCGGCCGTGGCGCTCGCGCCACTGGGGCTGGCGGTAGTGCTGGCCGTGGCGCACGCGCATCCACTGCCCCGGCACCCACACGTGGCGGTGGCCACGCCATTCCCAGTGGCCCTGCGACCAGACCATCCCGCGGCGCGGTGCCGGCACCCGCTCATAGCGCGCCCGCGGCGGCGGAGGCACGACGTACGCCGGCTGCGCCACGCGCTGCGGGCCGGTCTGGATGACAACGGTGGCGCTGGGGGCCGCGTGGGCGGCGCCGGCCGCCATGCCCAGGGCGAGCGTGAGCGCTGCCCAGGGAGCGGCGAAGAGTGCGTGTCGGGCCATGGGGTCCTCCTGGTGTTGTGATTGGCGATGGTTTCCATGGTCTCTTCAGGGCGTCAACCGCAGTGCCGGCCAAGGTAGCCCGCAGGCAAAGCTGTGTGAGCAGATGTGACGCACCGCCCGGCAGAAAACGCCCGTACAGCCCCCGAATGCAGCGCCCGCACGGGCTGTTGCGCTAGGCGGCAGAGGCCAGGGGGGGCGCCGTGCGGCGCATGGCGGTGAAGGCCTCGAACTCCCAGCTGCGCAGCGCCAGCAGCAGCGTGCAGCCCTCGCGCTCGGCCTCGGGCAGGCGCTGGTCGGCCAGGTGCTGCTGGGCGAAATCCTGCGCCACGCGCTGCAGGCGCTCGGTGAAGGCGGCCAGCTGGCCGCGGGCGATGCTGCCGTGCACCAGCAGCACGCCCTCGCCGGGGCCGTCGAAGGCGCCGCCGAAATAGTCCAGCAGCGCGTGCTCGCGGAAGTAGTCCATGACCGGGCCGCGCGGGCGCCAGCGGAAGGTCTTGGCGAGCTTGAGGCGGTAGCGGTTGCCCGGGCGCAGCTCGATGATGCCGATGCGGTCCAGCTGCGCCAGGTACTTGACGCCCTCGGCCTCGCTCAGCCGGTAGGTGGCCAGCACCTGGGCCAGCGTCCACTGGCTGAGCACGCAGATCGCCATCAAGAGCAGCTTCTTGTCGGCCACCACGGCGCGCTCCTGCTCCTGCGTCAGCTCGCTCAGCAGCGGGCGGCTGTCGGCCACGCGCCGCGCCAGGTCGGCGAAGTCGAGTTTCAACACGCGGCAGATGGCGTCCACGCGCGACAGCGGCATCTCGCCGCGCGCCAGCATGCGCTTGACGCTGGACTCGGCCATGCCGAGCTGCTCGGCCAGCTCCGCATAGGTCATGCGTGCGGCCTTGAGTTCCTTTTTCAGCGCGGCGATCAGGTCGGCGGTGGTGCTCATGCGGCAAAAGTATCCCATGGCGATACCGCCAGAGCTGCCGGGCGGCGCCGCGGCAGAAGTCGCGCCGCCGCACGGCAGATGTCCGCACAATGCGCGCCACCTGTTCCATCGCCCTCGCGGCCGCCTGCCATGACCGAGCCTACCCTGCAGCCCCATCCCAACCAGTTCGCCCTGCTGGCGCAGCGCCGCTTCGCGCCGTTCTTCTGGACGCAGTTCGCCGGCGCGGCCAACGACAACCTGTTCAAGTTCGCCTTCACCGTCATGGTGACCTACCAGTTGCAGGTGGCCTGGCTGCCTGCGTCGGTGGCCGGGCTGGTGATCGGGGCCTTGTTCATCCTGCCGTTCCTGCTGTTTTCGGCCACCGCCGGGCAGATCACGGACAAGCTGGAGAAGACGCGCATCATCCGCTTCGTCAAGGACCTGGAGATCGCCATCATGCTGGTGGCCGCCACCGGCTTCGTGGTGGACAGCGCGGCCGTGCTGCTGGCCTGCGTGTTCCTGATGGGGCTGCATTCCACGCTGTTCGGGCCGGTGAAGTTCGCCTACCTGCCGCAGGCGCTGGATGAGCGCGAGCTCACCGGCGGCAACGGCATGGTGGAGATGGGGACGTTCGTCGCCATCTTGCTGGGCAACGTGGCCGGCGGACTGCTGGTGGCGCTCCCGCAGGTGGGACACGCCAGCGTGGCGGCGGCCTGCGTGCTGCTGGCGCTCGTCGGGCGCGCAGTGGCGCACTTCATCCCGCCGGCGCCGGCCACCGACCCGCAACTGGTGATCAACTGGAACCCGGTCAGCGAAACCTGGCGCAACCTGAAGCTGGCGCACGGCAACACGGTGGTGTTCCGCTCGCTGCTGGGCATCTCGTGGATGTGGTTCTTCGGCGCGGTGTTTCTGTCGCAGTTCCCCAGTTTCGCCAAGGACGTGCTGCACGGCGACGAGCAGGTGGCGTCGCTGTTGCTGGTGGTGTTCTCGGTGGGGATCGGCACCGGCTCGCTGTTGTGCGAGGTGCTGAGCCGCCGGCACGTGGAGATCGGCCTGGTGCCGCTGGGGGCCATCGGCATGAGCGTGTTCGCCGTCGACCTGTATTTCGCCTCGCGGTCGCTGCCGGCCGTGCCGCTGATGGGCCTGGCGGCGTTCGTCGCGCAGCCGGCGCACTGGCGCGTGATGGCCGACCTGGCCCTGCTCAGTCTGTTCGCAGGGCTGTACAGCGTGCCGATGTACGCGCTGATCCAGCTGCGCAGCCAGCCGACGCACCGCGCGCGCATCATTGCCGCCAACAACATCCTGAATGCGCTGTTCATGATCGCCAGCGCCGTGCTGGCCGGGGCGCTGCTGTCGGCCGGGTTCACAGTGCCGCAGGTGTTTCTGTTCACGGCGATCGCCAACGCGCTGGTGGCGGGCTACATCTTCCTGCTGGTGCCCGAATACCTGCTGCGCTTCGTGGCCTGGGTGCTGTCGCGCTGCATCTACCGCTTTCGGGTGCGCGGCGACGAGCACATCCCGGCCACGGGCCCGGCCATCCTGGTGTGCAACCATGTGAGCTTTGTCGACGCCGTACTGCTGATGGCCGCCAGCCCCCGGCCGATCTACTTCGTGATGGACCACCGCATTTTCCGCGTGCCGGTGCTGGGCTGGCTGTTTCGCCTGGCGCGGGCGATTCCCGTCGCGCCGCAGCGCGAGGACCCTGCCACCTACGAGGCGGCGTTCGAGCGCGCCGCGCAGGTGCTGCAGGACGGCGACCTGCTGGCCATCTTCCCCGAGGGCGGCATCACCCGCGACGGGCAGCTGCAGCCGTTCAAGGGCGGCATCATGAAAATCATCGAGCGCGCCCGCGCCAGCGGCGTCGAGGCGCCGGTCGTGCCCATGGCGCTGACCGACCTGTGGGGCTCGTTCTTCAGCCGCATCGAGCAGGGCGGGGCCATGGTGCGGCCGTTCCGCCGCGGCATGTTCAACCGGGTGGGGCTGAACGTGGGCGCGCCGCTGCCGGCAGGCCGGGTGCAGCCGGGGCTGCTGCGCGAGTACGTCGCAGGGTTGGCAGCGCGAGGCTGATCCACGCTCCGGTAGCGCCAGGCGATACCGCCGGCAGCAACGGGTGCCACTTCGGCTGAAAAACCAGGACTTTCGCGCGCCGACGGCCGACCATGCGGCCATGTCCCACTCTTCTGACGAGAACGCCATGCACCCCGCTTCTGCTTCTTCGGCTCCTTCTGCTTGCCCCGCTGTCCAGCGCGACACCCGCGCCTGGCAGTGGCAGGTCTGGGCATCGTTCGGCATCGCGCTGGCGCTGTGCGCCACCGGCCTGGCCTGGCTGCCCGGCGAACCGCTGGCGCGTGCCTTCATGTTCATGGGCTATGTCTTCTGCCTGTCGACCGCCTTCGCGCTGGCCAAGTTCGTGCGCGACCAGCAGCACGCCGAGGCAGCCACCGGCGCGGCGCCGCGCGACGTGCCGCTGTGGCGGCCGGTCGTGTGGGGTGGCTTTGCCACCGCCATGGGGCTGACCGGCTGGGGCCTGTGGGACATGCCGGTGAACCCGACCTACAAGGCCTTCCTGGCAGTGAGCTGGCTGTACCTGATCACCAGCGCCTTCACCCTGGCCAAGATGCTGCGCGACCGCCACGAGGCCGATGCGGCCCAGGCCCGCGGCGCAGCGGCTTCGGTTTCGGCTGCCCAGGCGTGACTCGCCCAACCCCCTTTGCTCCACTGGAGAACGCCATGACTGTCTCTTCCCTGGTCCTGGTGCGCTGCGCCGGGGCGCGCCTGCGGCGGGCCTGCGCCGGTACCCTCTTTGCCCTGGCCCTGCTGGGCGGCGGCCCGGCACGGGCGCACAGCGAAGCCTCGGCCGCGCTGTCGCTGATGCCGGTGGCCTCGGTGGTGCTGGCCGCGGGTGGGGCGTCGGTGGCGGGCGGCGCGGCCCTGGCACTGCCCGTGGCGCTGTCGGTGGGCGGCGCGGTGCTCACCGTGCGCGCAGTGCAGGTGTCGGCCCAGGGCACCGTGTACCTGCTGGAGCGGGCGTCCGACGGCGCGCAGGCCAGCATCGTGCTCGCCGGGAGCGCGGCAGCGGCCAGTGCGGCCGGCGTGGGCGCGGTGGTGACGTGCAGCGTGATCGGCACCGGCGTCATCCTGTCGGCGGCCGGCGAGGTGCTGGCCTATGTGCCCAATGCGCTCGGCCAGGCGCTGCTGCACAACGAGAGGCTGTGATGCGCCGCTCCCCCTGCTCCCGGCTCTCGCAGATGGCCTTCGCGCTGGCCCTGGGACTGGCCCTGGCCGCCGCCGCGCCGGTGCACGCCGGGCGCGCCTGCGAGGCGCGCCAACCCGACGCGCGCGCCATCGCCCGCGGCATGCAGCTGGCCCAGCAGACCGCTGCCGCGCTGGACGCCAGCGGCGCGCAGGTGGTGCTGCTGGCCCGCGCCGGGCAGGACCTGACGCGCTACGGCCTGCACTGGTCGCACCTGGGCTGGGCCTGGCGCACGGCCGACGGCCGCTGGCGCGTCACGCACAAGCTCAACGACTGCGGCACGGCCCAGGCGCATATCTGGCGCCAGGGCCTGGGCGAGTTCTTCCTGGACGACCTGTGGCGCCACGAGGCGGTCTGGGCCGTGCCGGCGCCGGCCGTGCAGGCCCGCCTGGCCGCGCTGCTGCGCGACGACGCCCGCAGCCTGCAGCTGCACGAGCCGCACTACAGCATGGTCAGCTACGCCTGGGGCACGCGCTACCAGCAGTCCAACCAGTGGGCCATCGAAACCCTGGCCGCGGCCCTGGCGCCGCAGGCGGTGGCCACGCGCGGCCAGGCGCAGGGCTGGCTGCGCGCACAGGGCTACGTGCCCACGGCGCTGTCGCTGGGCCCGCTGACGCGCCTGGGCGCCCGCGTGACCAGCGCCAACGTGGCCTTCGACGACCACCCAGCCGGGCAGCGCATGGCCGGGCGCATCGAGACCGTCACGGTCGATTCGGTGCTGGCCTGGCTGGAGCGCGCGCAGCTGGCGCAGGCGCCGCGCAAGGTGGTGCTGGACGGTGCGAATTTATGATGAAAAGCGGCTGTAGCGCAATACCAGAAAGCGCGAGCAGCTATGGTTTACATAGCATGAGACTTCCAGGAGAGCTTTTATGAGCAAGGCCTTGCGTCTGTCCGAGAAATGGTTTCGCCGCGGCCTGTGGCTGGTGGCGTTCGCGTTCGGCGGTTTCCTGATCGGGCTGGGAGGGACGCTGGTGGGCGACCTGCCGCGCGTCGAAGCGCCGCTGCAGCTCGACGACTTCCTGGACCAGCGCGCCGTGCAGCCGCTGCGCGCCCAGGCCGAGGCCGCGCGCGAGGCCCAGCGCCAGGCGCAGACCGCGCTGGAGCAGGCACGGCTGCAGCGCGCCAAGGCGCGCAGCGCGACCCAGGCCGAGCGGGAAACCTTCGACAACTGGCTGGCCACGCGCAGCGCCACCCAGCGCGCCGAGCACGACCCGGAAGTGGTGGCACGCACGCGCCAGCTCGACACCCTGAAAGCGCGTGAGCGCAGCACCGAGCAGGCGCTGGAGCGCCAGGAGCAAGCCCTGCTGGACGCGCGCCAGAGCGCGCAGCAGGCCCAGCGGCGCCTGGCCGAGCTGGAGCAGGACGGCTACGCGCGCCTGGCCGTGGAGCAGCGGCGCGTGGAACTGCGCGTGTTCCTGTACCGCCTGGCGCTGACCCTGCCGCTGCTGGCGGCCGCCGGCTGGCTGTTTGCCAAGAAGCGCAAGAGCACCTGGTGGCCGTTCGTCTGGGGCTTCATCTACTTCGCGCTGTTCAGCTTCTTCGTCGAGCTGGTGCCCTACCTGCCCAGCTACGGCGGCTACGTGCGCTACGCGGTGGGCATCGTGGTCACGGTGCTGGTGGGCCGCTACGCCATCGTGGCGCTGAACCGCTACCTGGAGCGCCAGCGCCAGGCCGAGGAGCTGCCCGATGCGCAGCGCCGGCGCGAGCTGGGCTACGACGTGGCCCTGGCGCGCCTGGCCAAGGGCGTGTGCCCGGGCTGCGAGCGGCCGGTGGACCTGAAGAACGAGGCCATCGATTTCTGCCCGCACTGCGGCATCGGGCTGTTCGACCGCTGCGGCGCCTGCGGCACGCGCAAGGGCGCTTTCGCGCGCTTCTGCCATGCCTGCGGCACGCCGGCAGCGCCGGGCGGGGACGCACCGGCCGACGCGCGCCCGGCCGCGCCGCCGCTGGCGCCTTCGTCCCTGGCAGGCGTGGCCGCCGCGGGGGCGGCAGGGCAGGGCCTCAGCCCATGAGGACCGGCCCGCCCTGGGCCAGCGCGCGCTGCCAGGCCGGGCGGGCGTGCATGCGCTGCTGCAGTGCGTGCAGCCGCGGCGCGGCAGCGCCGGTGCGCGACAGCAGCGCCTCCACCGCAAAGCTCATCTGGAAGTCGGCCAGCGTCAGGTGCTCGCCGGCGAACCAGGCGTGCGTGGTCAGGTGCTGCTCCAGGAACGCCGTGGCGGTGGCCAGGTTGGGGTCGACCAGCTTGTGTTGCGCCCCGCTGCAGATCGCCCGCGCCACGGGCCGCACGAAGAACGGCATGGGCTGGCGCGGCAGCGACTGGAACACCAGCTTCATCACCAGCCAGTTCATCAGCGACCCTTCGGCGTAGTGCATGAAGAAGCGGCACTGCCGGTGTTCGGGCGTACCAGGCGCCGGCAGCAGGTGCGCCAGGTCACCCGTGGCGCGCTCGCCATGGCGCTCGGCCAGGTACTCCAGGATGGCGCCGGACTCGGCGATCACCTCGCCCTCGTCGGTGGTGATGACCGGCGACTTGCCCAGCGGGTGGATTTTTTTCAGCTCCGGCGGCGCCAGCTTCGTGCGCGGGTCGCGCGCATAGCGCTTCACTTCGTAAGGCACGCCGAGCTCTTCCAGCAGCCACAGGATGCGCTGCGAGCGCGAGGTTTCAAGGTGGTGCAGTGTCAGCATCGGCGCGCTCGCTTTCGGCAGGGAAAGACGTGGTTATATGCCACCGCGTGCATGGCCGGCGCGACACACGCCTGTGGCACCGGCCGCGGGCATGACGTGCACGCAGGAACGAGCACGCACTGAAACGAGGGGCGCGCGCAGCGCGCCTGGCGCGCCGCCGGCGCGCAGCGCGGCTCGGCGGCGCTCAGGGCTGGTAGCAGGCGCCCGTGCTGTCGTGCTGGATGCTCATCAGCTCCCCGCCCGCGCCGCCCCAGACGTTGCCGCCGGTGAAGATCAGGCAGCCCTCACCCGTGTACAGGGCCTGCAGACGGCGCGCATCGCTGCCGAAGTAGAACGGGATCCAGCGCTTGCCCGACTCGTAGGTGTGGAAGCGATCGGGCGCGTGGCCCATCTTTTCCTGCACCTCGTCCATGTGCATGCCGATCTGCAGGCGGGCGAACCTGCTGCCGGGTCGGGGCTTGCCGATGACCTCGCCCTCGTAGCTGCCGTCGCGCGATTTCACGGTCTGGCTCGGCGCGCTGCTGCTGTTGCTGCTGCTGCTGCTGCTGGCCTGGGCCTCTGCCGCCGGCGCGGCCGCCTTTTGCGAGGCGCAGCCGCCGAGCAGGCCCAGCAGGGCCAGGGACAGCGGGAGGGCAAGGGGGTTGGCGGCTTTGCGGTGCATGGGGTGGGTCTCCGGTCGTTGCAGTGGTGAAACACCGGGGCCGACGCAGGCCCGCGCCGGGCCGCTGGCTGCCCGGCGGGTGGAAAACGCGCCATGGTAGCGGCGCCGTTCCACGCGCAGAGGTGGGTCGCACAGGCGTCGCAAAAAAGCCGCACGCCCCGTGCAGGCAACCCGCAGCGACGCCCGGCCGGTCAGGCGGTAGGCGCCCTGCCGCTCACACGCCCCGCGCCCGGTCCCCCTTGAACTGCGCGCGGAACTGGCTGAACGTGCCCGCGTCCAGCGCGTCGCGGATCTCTTGCATCAGGTTCAGGTAGTAGTGCAGGTTGTGGATGCTGGTCAGCATCGGGCCCAGCATTTCGCCGCAGCGCTCCAGGTGGTGCAGGTAGGCGCGCGAGAAGCCGCCGCGTCCGCCGTCGTCCCAGGCCACCCCTTGCGGCCCCGCACAGGCATGGCAGGTGCAGGTGGTGTCCAGCGGGCGGTGGTCCTCGCGGTGGCGGGCGTTCCTGATCTTCAGGTCGCCGTAGCGGGTGAACAGCGTGCCGTTGCGGGCGTTGCGGGTGGGCATGACGCAATCGAACATGTCCACGCCGTCGGTCACGCCCTGCACCAGGTCTTCGGGCGTGCCCACGCCCATCAGGTAGCGCGGCTTGTGACTGGGGAGCCGGTGCGGGGTGTGCGCCATGATTTCCAGCATCTCGTCCTTGGGCTCGCCGACGCTGACCCCGCCGATGGCGTAGCCGGGAAAGTCCATCTCCACCAGGGCGTCCAGCGACTCCTGGCGCAGGTGCGGGAACATGCCGCCCTGGACGATGCCGAACAGCGCGTTGGGGTTGCCCAGGCGCTCGAATTCAGCCTTGGAGCGCACCGCCCAGCGCCGGCTCATCTCCATGCTCTGGCGCGCCTCGGCCTCGGTGGTCGGCTTGCCGTTGGTCTCGTACGGCGTGCACTCGTCCAGCTGCATGACGATGTCGGAGTTCAGCGTGGTCTGGATCTGCATGCTGACCTCGGGCGACATGAACAGTTTGTCGCCATTGACCGGGCTCTGGAAATGCACGCCCTCCTCGGTGATCTTGCGCATGGCGCCGAGCGACCAGACCTGGAAACCGCCCGAGTCGGTGAGGATGGGCTTGTCCCATTGCTCGAACGCGTGCAGGCCGCCGAAGCTCTGCACCACGTCCAGCCCCGGGCGCATCCACAGGTGGAAGGTGTTGCCCAGGATGATCTGGGCGCCCATGTCGCGCAGGCTTTGCGGCATCACGCCCTTGACGGTGCCGTAGGTGCCCACCGGCATGAAGATGGGGGTTTGCACCACGCCATGGTTGAGCGTCAGGCGGCCGCGCCGGGCATGGCTGGCGGGATCGTTGGCGAGCAGGTCGAATTGCAGCATAGGACCGCAATTGTCCCAGAGCAGGCGGCCTACACTGGCCCTACGTTCACAAGCCCGCAGGAGAGAAGAACATGCTCAGGATCATGATTGCCGTCGATGGCTCGGCCTTGTCGCTGGACGCCGTGCACCACGCCCTGGCGCTGGTGCGCCGCGGCGGCCTGCAGGCCACGTTCGTGCTGGGGCAGGTGCAGGAAGAGGCCTCGCTGCTGGAGCTGGCCACCCAGGGCGCGGACGCGGTGGCCGCGGCCAGCGTCGAGGCCGGCGCGCACCTGCTGGCGGACGCGGTGGCCCTGGTGCAGGCGGCCGGCGTGCCCTACGAGACCGAGCTGGGCCTGGGGCCCGTGGCCGCGACGTTGGTGGACATGGTCGAGCGCTGCGCCTGCGACGCGCTGATCGTCGGTGCGCGCGGCCTGGGCGGGTTGCGCGGGGCGTGGCTGGGCTCGGTGTCGCAGCACCTGGTGGAACACAGCCCGGTGCCGGTCACCGTGGTCAAGCACGCCGAGCCGGTCGAGCAGGACATCCCGCCGGACGGCGCCGCGCTTGCCTGAGCTACGCCGGCAACGCCGGGGAAGCCGCGCCCGTATGGGCCACCCGCGCTGATGCTATGAAAAGAATAGCTGCCAGCGCTTGCAGGTCAAGCGCTCAGGCCGCTTTTTGCCATGCAGGGTGGACGTCGGCCTGGCGCTGCAGCTTGCCGTGCGGCAGGCTGGCCAGGCGCGCCAGCAGGCGCCGGCAGTAGCCGGCCACCCACAGGCATTTGTTGATTTCCTCGACCGGCAGCGGGCCGGAGACCACGACCAGGTCGTTGGCGTCCTGCAGCCGGCCCGCCGCGCGCAGGCGCCGGCGGGTGTGCGAGGCCCAGGACTGGATGCGCGCCGGGCTGCCGTGCTGGTGCACGTGGCCCGTGTGCCGGTCGAAGGCGATGGCCACGGTGTCGGTCTTGAGCTTGAAACGGCGCTCGCCGGTGACGGCGCTGGGCGCATCGCGCAGGTCGTACAGGTAGTAGCTGCCGGCCTTGAGCTGGTATTGCAGATCCATGGGCGTTCTCCTCCTCGGGCACATTGTGCGAAGGCCATGGTGCTGCCGATCGGGCGATAACCGCGTGAAACCGCCGCTTGATGCACGCACCGCGAATGCGCCGGCTATCGGCGCACCGTGGGCGATTGTGGGAGGCTGGCCTGCGCGGGGCAAGCCGCGCGTCGTGCCAAGACGTAACGCGGGGCGCGCTGCCCCGCGGGTGGGGTTAGTCCAGGGCGATCTTCTGGTCGCGGATCAGCTTGTGCCAGCGCTGCACTTCCGCGCGGTTCAGGTCGGCGTACTGCTGCGGCGTGCTGGCCACCGGCTCGATGCCGAAGTCGATCAGCTTTTGCCGGATGGCCGGCTGCGCGATCACCTGCGCGACCTGCTTTTGCAGCGCGGAGACGGTCTCGGGGGGCGTGCCGGCCGGCGCCACGATGCCCACCTGTGCGGACGCCTCCACCCCGGGCAGGCCGAGTTCGGCGAACGTGGGCACGTCGGGCAGCTGCGGCAGGCGCGTGGCGTTGGCCACCGCCAGGGGCCGCACCTTGCCGCCCTTGATGAAGCCGGCGCCGGCGGCCATGTCGACCATCATCGCGGCGATCTGCCCGCCGGCCAGGTCGGCCAGTGCAGGGGCCGCGCCGCGGTAGGGAATGTGCACCATGTGCACGCCGCCGTGCACCTTGAGCAGCTCCATGGCCAGGTGGTGCGGGCTGCCCGCGCCGGCCGAGCCGTAGCTGAGTTTGCCCGGGGACGCCTTGGCCTGGGCGAGGAAGTCGCGCGCGTCCTTGGCCTGAACGCTCGGGTTGACCACCAGGATCATCGGAAAACGGCCCATCAGCGTGACCGGTGTCAGGTCCTTCTCGGGGTTGTAGGTGAGCTTGGAGTACAGCGCCGAGTTGAACACCATCGTGCCGTTGTCGGCCGACAGGATGGTGTAGCCGTCCGGGGTGGCGCGGCCCACTTCCACGGCCGCGATGGCCGTGTTGCCGCCGGGTTTGTTCTCCACCACCACCGGCTGGCCGATCTGCTGCGACAGCTGCTGGCCCACGGTGCGTGCGAGGAAGTCCGAGCCGCCGCCGGCCGGGTAGGGCACGACCCAGCGGATGGGCTTGGACGGATAGCTCTGGGCCTGTGCCAGCGAGGGCCCGGCCAGGCAGGCGACGGCTGCCAGCAGGCCTGCCACACAGCGACGATTCAGCATGTTCTCTCCTGAATAATGTTGGGTCGCAATCCTATTACGCCATGCGTAATCCTTCAGTCGTGATTACCCTTGACCTCGATCATGGACCTTCCAGCTCCTCCTGACGCGGCGGACAAGCGCCGCCAGCGCGTGCAATCGGCCGAAACCGGCATGGTGATCCTCAAGGCGCTGGCGGCGCTGGGAGGCTCGGCCAGCCTGACCGCCATCGCCGCCCAATCGGGCGAGAGCGCGGCCAAGGTCCACCGCTACCTGTCCAGCCTGGCACAGCAGGGGCTGGTCGCGCAGCACCCGGCAACGCAGCACTACCACCTGGGCGCGGAGTCGGTGCGCATCGGCCTGGCGGCGCTGCGCCAGTGCGACCCGGTGCGGCTGGGCGAGACGGTGCTGCTGGAGCTGCGCGAGGCGCTGCAGGTGACGTGCTTCATCGCGGTCATGGGCAACCTGGGCCCCACGGTGATGCGCATGGAGGAGCCCTCGCTGCCGGTCACGGTGAACATCCGCCCGGGCTCGGTGCTGCCGCTGCTGTGGTCGGCCTCGGGCCAGGCGTTCCTGGCGTTTTCCGACGACCGGGCGCTGCGGCTGCAGGCCAGCAGCGAATACGGCGCCGCCACGCCTGCGCAGCGCGCGCTGCTGCAGGATGCCGACCCCATCGACACCCTGCGCCGCCAGGTGCGCCAGCACGGCTGCGCCACGGTGCGCGACACCCTGCTGGCAGGCATCAGCGCGGTGGCGGCGCCGGTCTTTGACGCGCGCGGGCATGTCGGCGCGGTCCTGACGGCGCTGGGCGCCAGCAACGGCTTCGACACCGCAGCGGACGGGCCGATCCGCCCGCGCGTGGTGCAGGCAGCGGCGGGCATCAGTGCCGCCATGGGGTACCCGGCGGCCTGACCACAGCCGCCGTGCCCGCGGCGCCCGAGGGGACTTACGCATTGCGTAAATTGATTGCGCGAAATATGCTGGCGCCATGAATCCGCTGCCTGCATCCGCCGATCCCGCCGCCCGTTGCCCGTTCTCGCAGGACGCTGCCCCGCGGGCGCCCAACGGCTGCCCGGTGAGCCCGCGTGCGGCGGCGTTCGATCCGTTCGACCCCGCCTACATGCAGGCGCCGGGCGAGTACCTGCGCTGGGCGCGCGAGCAGGAGCCGGTCTTCTGGAGCCCGCAGCTGGGCTACTGGGTGGTCACGCGCTACGAGGACGTGAAGGCGGTGTTCCGCGACCACCTGCTGTTTTCGCCCGCCATCGCGCTGGAGAAGATCACCCCGGCCACGCCGCAGGTGGCGGACATCCTGGCGCGCTACGGCTTCGCCATGAAGCGCACCATGGTCAACGAGGACGAGCCCGACCACATGCAGCGCCGCCGGCTGCTGATGGACGCCTTCCTGCCCGAGCGGCTGATGGCGCTCGAGCCCATGGTGCGCGGGCTGGCGCGGCGCTACATGGACCGTTTCGTCGACAGCGGCCGCGCCGACCTGGTGGACGCCATCTTCCACGAGATTCCGCTGAGCGTGGCGCTGAAGTTCCTCGGCGTGCCCGACGAGGGCGCCGACGAACTGCGGGCGTTCGCCGTGGCGCACACGCTCAACACCTGGGGGCGGCCCACCGAGCAGGAGCAGCTGGAGATCGCCGAGAACGTCGGGCGCTTTTGGCAGACGGCGCAGCGCATCCTGGACGCCATGCGCGCGCAGCCCGATGGCGAGGGCTGGATGTACGACACCATCCGCCAGCACCTGGCGCACCCCGACGTGGTGCCCGAGTCGTACCTGCGCTCGATGATGATGGCCATCCTGGCGGCCGCGCACGAGACCACCGCCAACGCCACCGCCAACGCCTTCCACACGCTGCTGTCGCAGCGCCAGGCCTGGCAGGACCTGTGCGCCAACCCGGCGCTCATCCCGAATGCGGTGGAGGAGTGCCTGCGCGTGGCCGGCTCCATCATCGCCTGGCGGCGCGTGGCCACCGCCGACGCGGTGGTGGGCGGCGTGCCCATTCCGGCCGGCGGCAAGCTGCTGCTGGTGCAGGCCTCGGCCAACCTGGACCCGCGGCATTTCGAGAACCCGGACGAGGTGGACGTGTACCGCCAGGGCGCGGTCGAGCACCTGTCCTTCGGCTACGGCGCCCACCAGTGCATGGGCAAGAACATCGCCCGGCTGCAGATGCGGGTGCTGCTGGAGGAGTTCGTGCGGCGCCTGCCGCACATGCGCCTGGTGCCGCAGCAGCGCCTGCAGTACCTGTCCAACACCTCGTTTCGCGGCCCGGCGCAGCTGTGGGTGGAATGGGACCCGGCGCGCAACCCCGAGCGCCAGGCGGCGCCGCCGGCGCCCGCGGCCGGCGCCTTCTACATCGGCCCACCCGCCAAGGACTCGATCGCCCGCACGGTGGTGCTGCGCGAGCGCCACAGCGAGGGCGAGGGGTTGTTTCGCCTGGTCTTCGCCGATCCGCAGGGCGCCAGCCTGCCGGCCTGGTCGGCCGGCGCGCACGTCGACCTGGTGGGGGGCGGTTTTCGGCGCAAGTACTCGCTGTGCGGGCCGGCCGAGGAGCGGGGTGGCCTGCAGGTGGTGGTGCAGCGCGAGCCGCGGGGGCGCGGCGGGTCGCGCCACTTTTGCGACACGCTCCAGCCGGGCGACACCGTGCAGCTGGCAGGCCCGAAGAACTTGTTCCGCCTGGACGAGCAGGCCGAGCGCTACGTGCTGATCGCCGCAGGCATCGGCATCACGCCGATGCTGGCCATGGCCGACCGCCTGCGGCGCCTGGGCAAGCCCTATGCGCTGCACTACGCCGGCCGCTCGCGCGCGCAGATGGCCATGCTCGAGCGCGTGCAGCGCGACCACGCCGACGCGCTGACGCTGCACGTCAAGGCCGAAGGCACGCGCATGCATCTGCCCACCGTGCTGGCCGGGGTGGGGCCCACGTGCCGGGTCTACGCCTGCGGGCCGGCGCGGCTGATCGACGAGCTGGAGGCGCTGGGCGCGCACTGGCCGGCGGGCGTGCTGCACTTCGAGCACTTCAGCACCGACGGCAGCACGCTGCAGCCGGGCCAGGCGCGCCCGTTCGTCGCCTTTTTGCAGGACTCGCAGGTGGAAGTGGCGGTGCCGGCGGACCGCACCCTGCAGCAGGCGCTGCAGGCCGCCGGCTTCGACGTGCCATGCGACTGCGGCGAGGGGCTGTGCGGCACCTGCGAAGTGGCGGTGCTCTCGGGCGAGGTCGAGCACCGCGACAAGGTGCTGAGCCGGGCCGAGCGCGCCAGCCAGCGGCGCATGATGGCCTGCTGCTCGCGCGCGGCGGGCGAGCGCATCGTGCTGGCGCTGTAGCCGCCGGCGCGGCGGCGGCCGCGCCCGGCGCTCAGAAATCGACTAGGCTCAGGCCAATGCTGAAGACGTTGCGCTTCTTGTTGTAGTCGATCAGGCTGTCGCCGTAGCCGGAAAACAGCTGCGTGTGCAGCCGCAGGTTGGTGCGCGGGCCGGCAAAGCTGGTGCCCAGGCTGCGCATCCAGTCCAGCCGCGCCGAGCCGCGCCAACTGCCGGCCAGCGCGTGCCGCGTGGTCAGCGTCAGGCGGTTGTCCTTGTCCATGTTCCAGCCCAGCGCCAGCTCCGCGCGGCCCACGTAGTCGCTGATGTGCGGGTTGTTGTCGCTTTCCGCGTCCTCGTGCAGGCGCTTCCAGATGCGGCCCGTCAGGCTCCACGTGTCGCCTTGCTCAAAGCCGGTCATCAGGTAGACGCGGTTCCAGCTGCGCGACAGCGGATCGCTCTGGCCGTTGGACTGGTGCACCAGCCCGATGCCGCTGTAGCGCCAGCGCCAGCCGAAGGGCAGTTGGGCATCGGTCGGGTAGACGTACATGACTTCCGGCTCGTGGTCGGTGTTGCGAAACGGCCGCGAGATTTCGTGCGAGAACAGCTGCCAGTACGACTGCTGGGTGTAGCCGACCCACAGCGAGTCGCGCAGCTGCGGGTGGTCGCGCGTGAGCAGGCCCGAGGCCAGCTTGGTGCGCACCGACAGTTGCACGCGCATCTCGGCGCGGCGGTAGTCCACCGGGGTCTGGGCGCTGTTGTCCGGGTTGTCCGAAGTGGGCAGGCGGTTGACGGTGTCGGCCCCCACGGCGAAGACGCTGATCGGGCGGTAGCCGCGAAAGCGCAGGGCGCCGCAGTCGGTGCCGGCCTCGAGCTCCCAAAAGCGCGACAGGGTGGTGAAGTCGTCGTCGCGGCAGCCGTCGGCGGCCTTGATCGCGATCTGCGTCTCGGGCAGCGGTGCGCTGTCCGGCGCAGGCAGCGCGGCCAGCGCGGCGGCCGTGGCTGCATCGCCGCCGCCCGTGCCGGTACTGGCGCTGGCGGCAGGCGCGGTCCAGGCCTGCTGGCCGGCCCACAGGTCGAAGCACGCCAGGCGCTGCGGCCCGTCCTGCAGCGCGGCGCATTGGCGCCAGCCGGTGCCAGCCGGATCGGGTGTGCTGCCGGTGGTCTGGGCGGTGCCCGCCAGGGGCGACAGGGCCGTGGCCAGCAAGGCCAGGCGGAAGGAGGACAAGCGAGGGTGCATGGGTCAGGCCATTCGAAGGACAGGTGGCGCGGTGCGCCGCGGCGCATTGTGGGGTTTTCGGGCTCCAGCGCTTGTGGGACAAGCGCTACAAGCTATCAATAGGGGAGCAGGGCGGGTGGCCATCAGGCGCGGGCCGGTTGCGCCGCGGCGGCCCGCGCGGCGAACTCGGCGCGCAGCTGGCGCAGCTTCTCGCGCGGGTCCTCGCGGCTGGTGGCGGCGTCCAGCTGCATCTCGGCGATGAAGCGGCTGGGCCGGCAGGCGACCATCTCGCGGCCCTTCTTGCGCTTCTTGGTCCAGCTCACGGCGAGCGTGCGCTGCGCACGGGTGATGCCGACGTACATCAGCCGGCGCTCTTCCTGCAGCCGCGCGGCGACGTCCTCCGTGACGCTCGTGGCGCGGCCTTCCTCGTCGTCCAGCTTGAAGGGCAGCATGCCTTCGGTCACGCCGGCCAGCACCACGTGCGGCCACTCCAGGCCCTTGCTGGCGTGCAGGGTGGACAGCACCACCATGTCCTGCTCCTGTTCGCGCTCGGAGATGGTGGACAGCAGGGCGATGGTCTGGGCGACTTCCAGCAGGCTCTTGGTTTCCTTCTGGGTCGTAGTGCCGGCGGCGTCTTCGATCTGGCCGCCGGCGCGCTGGGCCATCCAGTCGCAGAACTCCAGCACGTTGCTCCAGCGGGCGGCGGCCACCTTCTCGCTGTCCTCGGCATCGTACAGGTGCTGCTCGTAGCCGATGTCCTTCAGCCAGTCGGCCAGAAAGGCGCGCGCGGCTTCAAAGCCGTGCGTGTGGCGGGCGCGGTACTCCAGGTCGTTGATGGCGCGGCCAAACTCGGTCAGGCCGTCCAGCGCGCGCTTCGGGACGGCCGCCGGCAGCATGGCGTTGAACAGCGCGCCGAACATGCTGGTGCGGTGTTGCGCGGCAAAGGCGCCCAGCGCGCCCAGCGTGGTGTGGCCGATGCCGCGCTTCGGATTGGCCACGGCGCGCAGGAAGGCCGGGTCGTCGTCGTTGTTGATCCACAGCCGGAACCAGGCGCACAGGTCGCGGATCTCGGCGCGGTCGAAGAACGAGGTGCCGCCCGAGACCTTGTACGGGATGCTGGCCTTGCGCAGTGCCTTCTCGAACGGCTTGGCCTGGTGATTCGCGCGGTACAGGATGGCAAAGCCCTTCCACGCCGGCGGCGGGTTGGCCGCGGCGCGCAGGCCCAGGATGCGCGCCACGGCGCGCTCGGCCTCGTGCTCCTCGTTGTCGCAGTCCACCACGCGCACCGGCTCGCCCTCGCCCAGTTCACTGAACAAGGTCTTCGGAAACAGCTTCGGGTTGGGTCCGATGACGTGGTTGGCCGCGCGCAGGATGGCGCTGGTCGAGCGGTAGTTCTGCTCCAGCTTGATGACTCTCAAATGCGGGAAGTCCACCGGCAGTTTTTTGAGGTTGTCCAGCGTGGCGCCGCGCCAGCCGTAGATGCTCTGGTCGTCGTCGCCCACCGCCGTCAGGCGGGCGCGTTCGCCCACCAGCATCTTCAGCAACTCGTACTGCGTGGCGTTGGTGTCCTGGTACTCGTCCACCAGCACGTGGCCCAGCACGCGCTGCCATTTCTCGCGCACTTCGGCGTGGCCGCGCAGCAGGCGCATGGGCAGGCCGATCAGGTCGTCGAAATCCACGCTCTGGTAGGCGGCCAAGCGCTCCTCGTAGCGCTGCATGATCAGGGCGATGCTGCGCTCGTGGTCGTCCTTGGCCATGGCCAGCGACTTGCGCGCGTCCCAGCCCTGGTTCTTCCAGGCGCTGATCGTCCATTGCCACTGGCGCGCCGTGGCCGCGTCGGTGGTGCCGCCGGCGCAGTCCTTCAGGATGCCGGTCACGTCGTCCTGGTCCAGGATGCTGAAGTTGGGCTTGAGGCCCAGCACGTGCCCGTCCTCGCGCACCATGCGCACCCCCAGGGCGTGGAAGGTGCATACCAGCACGTCCTTGGCCTGGCGGCCGATCAGGCCGGCGGCGCGCTCGCGCATCTCGGCCGCGGCCTTGTTGGTGAAGGTGATGGCGGCGATGCGTTTGGGCGCCAGGCCGGTTTCGATCAGGCGCGCGATCTTGTGCGTGATGACGCGCGTCTTGCCCGAGCCGGCGCCGGCCAGCACCAGGCAGGGGCCTTCCGTGTAGTGCACGGCTTGGAGCTGGGCCAGGTTCAGACCGGACATGGGCAGAGGGCGCGGGGCAAGGGCGAGGACACAGGCAGGGACACGGGGAGCGCGGCACGGCGCTGGCAGGGCAGGCAGGCAGGCAGTGCCGCCGCGCGAGCAGGCGGGGCGCCAGGGGGCCAAGGCGGCAAGGCCGTGCAAGGCTGCGGGCCGCCCGTGCAAAACGCACCATGATAGCGAGGGCCGCCCCGCCCCGGCGGCGCTGCCACAATCGCCCCTGTGCTGTCGGTCCTGTCGGTCACCTTCCCCTTTTTCGCCCTGGTGCTGGCCGGCTATGCGGCCACGCGCGCCGGCCTGCTGCCGCTGTCGGCGATCCCCGGGCTGAACAGCTTCGTGCTGTACTTTGCGCTGCCCAGCATGCTGTACCGCTTCGGCGCCGAGACGCCCATCGGGCAGTTGCTCGACCCGGTGGTGGCGCTGGTCTACCTGCTGTGCGCGCTGGTGCTGGTGGCCGGCACGGTGGCCGCCACGCGCCGCGCCCTGGGCTGGAACGACGCGGCCTTCGGGGCGCTGGTGGCGGCTTTCCCCAACTCGGGCTTCATGGGCGTGCCGCTGCTGGTGGCGCTGCTGGGCGAGGCCAGCGCCGGCACCGTGATCCCGACCATGGCGCTGGACATGGTGGTCACCACCTCGCTGTGCATCGCCCTGTCGCGCCTGTCATCGGGCGGCGGCAGCGCCGGGCGGGCGTTGCGCCTGGCGCTCGCCGGGGTGCTGGCCAATCCGCTGCCCTGGTCGATCGTGCTGGGCGCGCTGGCCTCGGCCGCGTCGTTCTCGCTGCCCGGGCCGTTGGCGCGCACCGTGGTCATGCTGGCGACAGCCGCATCGCCCGTGGCGCTGTTTACCATCGGCGCGGTGCTGGCGCGCTCGCAGATGAACGCACACGAGCGTGTGGCCCCGCGCCAGTACGTGCCCATTGCCCTGGCCAAGCTGCTGGTGCATCCGCTGCTGATGTGGCTGGCCTGCCAGGCGGCGCTGGCGCTGGGGCTGCCGCTGGCGCCGCTGGCCATCACCACGCTGGTGCTGGTGGCGGCGCTGCCCAGCGCCAGCAACGTCTCGCTGCTGGCCGAGCGCTTCGAGGCGCACGGCGGGCGCGTGGCGCGCATCATCCTGGTGAGCACGGCCCTGGCGTTCTTCACCTTCTCGGGCGCGGTGGCACTGCTGACCTGATGCTATAAACAATATAGCTAGCCACGCTTGACTGGCAAGCGCTGGAGCCCGAAAACGCCCAAAATCTGGCGGTCGACGGACGCCGGCGTGCGCCCTGGCCGCTGCGCCGTTCAGATCGCCTGCGGGTCCACGTCCACCAGCCAGCGCACCAGGCCGCGGTGGCGCGCCCGCTCGGCGTGCAGCACCGGCTGCCACGCCGCCAGAAAGGCCTGCAGCGCCGCGCGCGAGGCGCTCTCCAGCAGCATCTGCGAGCGCTCCACCCCGGCCACGCGCTGCACCGCCAGCGGCACCGGCGGAAACAGGTGCACCTGCTCCAGCCCGGGCAGCAGCGCGTCGCGCGCGGCCTGCGCGGCGGCGGCCAGGAAGGCCTGGGCCACCTCCTGCGTGCGGGCATCGGCGCGCACCAGCGCCTGGAAGGCGAACGGCGGCATGCCGGCCTCGGCGCGCT
>DAMCAL010000009.1:0-43140 GCA_032059585.1 Burkholderiaceae bacterium | reverse complement strand
AGCCGTTGGCCGACAGGCCGTTCTTCTCGGTGGCGAACTCCACGTTGTGCCAGGCGGAGAACGACTCCAGCTGCGTCCAGCCCATCCAGGCCAGCGTCATGGGGCAGCTGTGGCCGCTGGCCTTGAGCTTCTTGGCGGCTTCGAACACCTCGGGCCAGGTGGCGGGGGCCTTGTCGGTGTTCAGACCGGCCTTCTTGAAGGCGTCCTTGTTGATGTAGAAGACCGTGGTCGAGCTGTTGAACGGCATGCTCAGCATCTCGCCGCTGGGAGCCGTGTAGTAGGCGGCGACGGCGGGGATGTAGCCGGCGGGGTTGAAGTCCGCACCCGCATCCTTCATCACCTTGCCCACGGGCACGGTGGCGCCCTTGCTGGCCATCATCGTGGCCGTGCCCACTTCAAACACCTGCAGGACGTGCGGCGCGTTGCCCGAGCGGAAGGCGGCGATGGCGGCCGTCATGGATTCGTCATAGCTGCCCTTGAAGGTGGGCACGATCTTGTAGTCCTTCTGGCTCTCGTTGAACTGCTTGGCCAGGTCGTTGACCCACTCGTTGTTCACGGCGGTCATCGAGTGCCACCACTGGATCTCGGTCTGCGCCTGGGCGGCCAGGCTGGCAGCGAGCAGGGAAGCGGCCAACGCCAGATGTTTGACTTGCATGGAAGGGGATCTCCTCAGGAATGAACGGAAAGATACGAACTGCAACGCGCCATGGTGGCGCCGCCGTATGACGGAAACATGTCGTTGTCGCACAGCAAAAATACACCAACAACCGGGATAACCCGCCGGCCCGCCAGGGCGAAGGTGCAAATTGTGACACTTCCTTTACGCCTGGCTGACAAGCTGGCGACTAATGCCCCTTCGAAGGCGCGCGGCCAGTTCGGCGATGGCCCGTTCGCAAGCAAGGGTTTGTGCACTGCACAATGATGGTTCACATTCTTCACTGCCGAGTTTTTACGCCATGCCCAAGACTTCCCTGGACAAAAGCAAGATCAAGTTTCTGTTGCTCGAAGGCATCCATGCCAGTGCCGTCGACGCGCTGACCGCCGCAGGCTACACGAACGTGGAGCGGCTGTCCGG
The DNA here is from genome assembly GCA_032059585.1 of Burkholderiaceae bacterium. Classification (GTDB taxonomy): domain Bacteria; phylum Pseudomonadota; class Gammaproteobacteria; order Burkholderiales; family Burkholderiaceae_C; genus Melaminivora. The sequence goes on along the minus strand of DAMCAL010000009.1, from coordinate 42,065 downwards.
AGCGCTGGAAGGGCAGGAGCTGCAGGGCAAGCTGGCAGACGCGCATTTCGTGGGCATCCGCTCGCGCACCCAGCTCACGGCCGAGGCCCTTGCCAGCGCGCACAAGCTGGTCGCTGTCGGAGCGTTTTGCATCGGCACCAACCAGATCGACCTGAACGCGGCGCGCGCGCGCGGCATTGCCGTTTTCAACGCGCCGTACTCCAACACCCGCTCCGTGGCCGAGCTGGTGCTGGCCCAGTCCATCTTGCTGCTGCGCGGCATTCCCGAGAAAAACGCGGTGGCGCACCGCGGCGGATGGCTCAAGAGCGCCGAAGGGTCGTTCGAGGCGCGTGGCAAGACCCTCGGCATCGTCGGCTACGGGGCGATCGGTTCGCAGCTGTCGGTGCTGGCCGAAAGCCTCGGCATGCACGTCATCTTCCACGATGTGGTGGCCAAGCTGCCCCTGGGCAATGCCCGCCAGGCGCCCTCGCTGGAGGCGCTGCTGGCCCAGGCGGACATCGTCAGCCTGCATGTGCCGGAGCTGCCCTCCACCCAGTGGATGATGGGTGCGGCCCAGATCGCCGCCATGAAACGCGGCGCGATCCTCATCAATGCCTCCCGCGGGACCGTGGTGGAGATCGACCCACTGGCCGAGGCGGTGCGCAGCGGACACCTTGCCGGGGCGGCCGTGGACGTGTTCCCCAAGGAGCCCAAGGGCAACAAGGAAGAATTCGTCTCGCCCCTGCGCGGCCTGGACAACGTCATCCTGACGCCCCACATCGGCGGCTCCACGATGGAGGCGCAGGCCAACATCGGCGTGGAGGTGGCCGCCAAGCTGATCCGCTACAGCGACAACGGCACCAGCACCTCGTCGGTGAACTTTCCCGAGGTGGCGCTGCCGGCGCACGAGGGCAAGCACCGTCTGCTGCACGTCCACCAGAACATGCCGGGCGTGCTGTCGCAGATCAACGGCATCCTGTCGGAGAACGACATCAACATCTCCGCGCAGTACCTGCAAACGCGCGAGGACATCGGCTACGTGGTGATCGACCTGGATGCCCGGTCGTCGGACGTGGCGCTGGAAAAGCTGGCCCAGGTGCCGGGCACGTTGCGCACGCGGGTGCTGTTCTGAATCTGCGCGGCGCGCGCCTGAAAGGGCGCAATTGCCTGCTACAATCCCGCGCTTCGACACACAGGAGAGGTGGCAGAGTGGTCGAATGTACCTGACTCGAAATCAGGCGTAGTGGCAACACTACCGTGGGTTCGAATCCCACCCTCTCCGCCACGGATCGCGCCCGGCAGCCCCATGAAGGCTGTCGGGCGTTTTTCTTGGGCGCTTCGCTGCCCGCTTGCCCGGGCATGCCCAACCATCGGCGCCGGCTCTACGGCCACTGCCTCCAAAGTCCTACAGGTCGGCCTCGGGGCGGGCGCAAGCTCGCCTGCCTGCCCATTGGGGCATCTGGAAGGAATTTGCAGGAGGCATGCATGTCCGGTGGTCTTTCTCGTTTTCAGCAGCGCTGCCTGTGCATCGCAGGTGCTCTGCCGTTCGTGGTGCTGATGATGGCGTGTGGCGCGGACACGACCACCTCCAGCGTCGAAGTGGCCGGCAAGCCGGCGGCGCCCGGCACCCGTGCGCTCGACGCCGGCGCGGCGCTGCTGCAAGACCGTCCGCCCGTCGATGCACTCAACGCCTACCTGGACGGTTTTCATTTCTACAACGACCGCCTGAAACAGCAGACCGAGGCGCATCACTACTGCGCGGTGCTGGGCGAAGAGATGATCCAGTGCGTGATCTACGACGGCAATACGGCCAGCGCCAAGCTCATGGGGGTGGAGTACATCGTCAGCCGGCGCCAGTTCGAAAGCCTGCCGGAAGCCGAAAAGCCTCTGTGGCACAGCCATGTGCACGAGGTGAAGTCCGGCCAGCTCATCGCCCCCGGACTGCCCGAGGCGGCCGAGCATGCGCTCATGAAGAAGCTGGTCTCCACCTATGGCAAGACCTGGCACACCTGGCACACCGACCAGGGCAAGGGACTGCCGCTGGGCATGCCGCAGCTCATGATGGGGTTCACCGCGGACGGGCAGGCCGATGCTGCGATGGTCGCTGCGCGCGATGCGCGCTTTGGCGTGAGCACCGACGAGCGCCGCCGCAACCGCGCCGATATCGACGCACCCCCCGTCGTGCCCGGTGCGGACGCATGGCAGCGGGGCCAGGTCGTGCAGCTACCCGACCCGACAGGCGTCCATGGCGGCGCTCCCGATGGCGCGCCTGCCGCCGCATCGGCCGCCTCGCAGGGCCGCTGAACCGGACTGGGCGCTGGTATTCCGTCCGCCTGAGGGGAGAGCCATTTCCCGTCCATTGCGAGCACACACTTGCGCGTCGCCACCTGCCCTGCAGCCCGCGCTGCGCCCTGTGCGGGCGCTTGATGGAGGGCTGCACGCCGTCGCTGCTGCAACCGGCACCGCCGTGCCGCCACTGCCTGCTGGTGGAGATGTCGGCCGGCCTGGTGCCGGCGGGCACCGGCCATGGGCTGCGCGAGGTGCGCACCCCAGCAGCCGCGTGGCTGGATTCTTCCTGTGGTTGAGGACTCCCGACCTGCGCGACGAGACGAAGGCGCAGCGGCAGATAGCCCGCATCGCGTTCGATCCGAAGGACGTTCGCCACATCGCACTCATGCATCTGGACTTCGACCATGCAGGCGGACTGGACGATGTTCCAAAGGCCACGGTGACTGCTGGGGCCGGAGCGGGGCGATGCGCAGTCCCAGTGGTCCTGGCTCGGCCGCCAGCGCAAGCCGCAGCAGCCGACGTTCACCCGGCAGCGCCGGCGCACCTATGCCAGCGGCGAGGGCGAGCGCTGGTTCGGCTTTGGCTGTGTGCGAGACCTGGCGGGCCTGCCGCCCGAGATGCGGCGGGTGCCACCGCGCGGCCACACGCTGGGCCCCGCCGGCGTGGCGGCGCAGTCTGCCGGAGGCTCATTGCCGCAGGCGGGTGACGCGTAATTCCATTGCCGCGAGCCGGATGTCCATTCGCCCTGATGCACCCCGGGCTTGCGCGCGTATCGGGTGCTGATGGGTCAAGGCCCGTGCGCCCGCCCGGACAACCATGCCCGGCTGAGAGCACTCGCGCGGGAGTGGGTCGGCACCATGCGGGTGTGCTGCTCGCACGACCACACGGGGTTCGAGCGGCTCGCGGGGCGCGTGATCTCCGCATTGCCGGAGCCCGCCCGCGTCGGCTCCGCACACCTTGGCCTATAGCCTGGCGTGCGAAGCCAGTCCGAAACACGCTCCAGGCGCGCGAGGACACGCGCGCAAACACGTCAAACGCTATTAAATAGATAGCTATCAGCGCTTGTCCATCAAGCGCCGGAGCCGTTTTTCATGCAGATTTCGCCGGGCGCGTGTAGCACCCGGCAACGCCGCCGGGATGCCGCATGCAGGCACGGCCTGCACCTTCGCGCGTGGTGCGCTGGCTGTTTTCTGCCAGGCCTGTCGCACGCGGCGGCGCCGGTGCATGAGGTTGCTGGCAGAGCGGCGCGGGCAAGCGTGCACGGCCACTCGGCGCGCCGGACGGTGGAAAACCCTCAGCGCCTCGATCACGGACCCCGCGGCGGACTGGACCGTCCTTCATGGACGTGTACTGGACCGAGAACGCGGGGAAGGTCGCTGCTTTGGAGACCTCTCGCGAAGCTTCGTTGCTTCTCGTGCGGCTTTGTTGGGTCTCGAGATGCGGACGTCATCTTGTTACCTGCATGGGGGCGCTGCCTACCGTCATGTCGGACCGCACTGACGGGCCGGTCCCGACCTGCGGCGCAAATTCAAGTCCGCACGTTGGAATTCGCCAGCATGCTTCTTTGTTTGAAAATCGACAGGAGAACAGCAATGCCCAACAACAACCCGCAGGGTCACAACCAGTACACCAACAACAACAGCAACTCGAGCAGTCAAGGCCAAAACAGCCAGCGCAGTCAGGGCCAGAACAGCCAGCGCAGCCAAACCCAGAACAGCCAGCGCAGCCAGGCAACGGACCACAACAACCAGTCGGGTGGTGGCCGCGGCTTCGCTTCCATGGACCCGCAGCGCCAGCGCGAAATCGCCTCCGAGGGCGGCCGTGCAGCACACGCGTCGGGCAACGCCCACGAGTTCAACTCCCAGGAGGCTCGCGAAGCTGGTTCCAAGAGCCATGGCGGCCAGGGTTCGTCGAATCAGGGGTCCAGCGTCAACAGCAACCAATCCAACAGCGGCAACTCGGGCAACACGCGTGGCGGCTCCAGCGAGCAGCACGCCCGTGCCGGCTCGCAAAGCCACAAGAACGACCGTTGAGCTGGTTGATCCGTGAGAAATCCCGCAGGCTGGTCCGACCGGCCTGCGGGATTTTTTCTTGGGTGAACCGTGGCCCGATCGCCATTGGAAAAGCCGGATCCCGCCCGGCCCAGGGGCCTGCACCCGGACTCCGCCGGGGCACTGGAGTTGCTCAGGCGCCGTCGCCCGCGTTGCCGGTGATGGGCAATACGATGCCGGTGATATAGCTCGAGCAACTGGGCGCCGCCAGGAAGACATAAGCGGGCGCTAGCTCTTCCGGTTGCGCCGGGCGGCCCATCTGGGTACTGGCTCCAAACTCGGCGATCTTCTCGGGGGTTTGGTCCGCCGGGTTGAGTGGCGTCCAGACCGGGCCCGGGGCGACCGCATTCACACGAATGCCCTTGTCCACCAGGTTGTGCGCCAAGGCCTTGGTGAAGGCATGGATCGCGCCTTTGGTCGCCGAATAGTCCAGCAGCTTCTTGCTGCCGCGCAGCCCCGTCACCGACCCCGTGTTCACGATGGCGTCTCCCCGGCCCAGGTGGGGCAAGGCAGCCTTGGTCATGTGGAAGTACCCGTAGATGTTCGTGCGGAAGGTCTCGTCGAGCCGGTCCTCGGTCAAGTCCAGCAGGGAGTCGGCATGTTCCTGGAAGGCAGCATTGTTCACCAGCACGTTGAGCTTTCCGAACGTCTGCACCGTCTTCTCGACGGCCCGTGCGCAAAACCCGGCGTCCTTCACGTCTCCGGAAATGGCCAGGCTGCGGCCTCCTTCCGCCTCTATGAGGCGGCAGGCCTCTTTCGCATCTTCGTGTTCGTTCAGGTAGACGATGGCCACATCCGCACCTTCCCGCGCGAAGAGGATCGCGACTGCCCGGCCGATGCCGGAGTCTCCGCCGGAGATCAGCGCCGTCATGCCCCGCAGCTTTCCGCTGCCCTCGTAAGCCGGAGCGTCACTGTGCGGCTGCAGCTCCATTTCATGCTGTTTTCCCGGCTTTTCCAGGTGCTGACGCGGCAGCGGTGGCTTCGGCTCCTCGCGGCCAGGGCCGGGTGCAGCGCTTTTTTCGGCCTTCTTGCCTTGGCTGCCGCCTTCCTTGTCTTGGGCAGCCCCGGTGCTTTTTTGGTCCTGTTCCTGCTGGAGCTGGCGCTGCGCCTGTGCGGCTTTCTCCGCAGCGGTGGTATCGGACTTGCGTGAATCTTGGGTCATGGTTTTTCTTTCTGAAGAACGAAAGGAAAGAAAGGGGTGTGAAACTGGCGCGGGGATGCCCGCGAGGGGGCTCAGCCCAGCGGCTTCCACACGGGTGGCTCGGGCTCGGGAAAGTACAAGGGAGGTTTTGCTCTGGTGCGCAGGGCTTCCTGCTGGCGCATGCGCTTGACGGCACGGGGCTTCAGGCGTTTATCGGTGCTGCGCTGTAAGGCGATGGGCATGGCCGGATCCGAAGTTGGGGTGGCGCAATTGCACCATTCACCGCAGTCGCCCTTTGTCGGACACCCTCGACGGGTGCGGGAAGCGCCCGCCATGTTGAAATTCCCGGCTTTCGGTGCGACCCAAGAATTCTGGTTTGCACACACGTAACCGCTATCGCCAAACTGTGCCTTCGGCAATGCCTTCTTGGTTTCTATAGGTAGTTTCTGCCTTAAAATGCACGGGAGCGGCTGGGGTAGCCGTAACGCGATTACGATAACCTCAGAGAGATTCGATATCGCCTTGCATGGCGCGAGTGCAACATCGGCACCATGCATCTGGAGACTACAACAATGACGCCTTTTCAAAATATCCGCAGCAAGGCTATTGCCTGGTGCCAGGATTTCGAGCAATACAAGGAAGAATGCCGGTTATTCGCCGAGCGGTTGCGAGTCGAGTTCATATCCTACCTGGGTGCAAAATCCACGGATGTGGAGTTCCACAAGATGGACGAGCGCCTCGAGCGCGTGGCAGGAGAAGGAACCACGCTGTCGCCGCGACTGCAGGTGGGCGATGATGGGTATATCTATTTTGGTTTGACCATTTTCATCCGCGAGGATTCCCACTGCCTGGAAGAGCATGCCCGCATTGGCGTGCAGCGTGCCCAGGGAAAATGGCGCGTGCGCTGGAACCAACTGGAAAGTGGCAATATTTCGGAAAAAGTGCCGCCGGCGTTCTTCGACAAAATAGTGGCAGCCATCTTGGAAAAATTCTCGACGCCGTTCTACAAGATTCGCGGGCAGCTCGGGTTCATTCCCACGTTCAGCAACGATCATCTGGTGCTCGTTCCCACAGCGGAAACGTTTGCCGCGGTCGATGAGCGCAGCCAGGCGAGCGGGGCTTGACGTTGCCCGTGTTTCGCGCGCGCAGATAACGCCCGGAGCTGGCGCGGGCGCGAACCGGACGGTGCGCGTCCGGCACGCCCGAGCTTGTCAGTTCGTGGTGGTGGCGAGCGCTTGCTGCAGCAGCGGTGCCTCGGTAGCGACGGCATTGGCGCTGCCGTCCCCCCCGATACGGAAGTGGGCCGTGGGGCAGTCTGCAAACTGCAAGATGGCGCCGAAGCATTCGGCCGGCAGCGTGAGCGTGCCCAATGCCATCGTGTCGTACAGGGCGAATGTGGGTGGCGGCAGGTCGCGCTCCAGCGAAAAGCCGATTTTCAGGGCCGTGTGCAGCGTGCCGGCCCGCGAGCCCAGCAATTCGATGAACCCTGTCGCGCGGGGCACGGTGAAGTGTTCGTCGCAAAAGGGGTGTATCCCGGTGAGTGCAAGGGCGCGCACGCTCTTGACCTTGATGGTGACGTATTGCTCCCAATCATGGGTGAAATCCTGGGCTTTCATGACTGCCTTCGCCCAATGGCGTGAGTTCTGCGTACTGATCATTCTCCGCTCCCTCGGTCAGGGCGTATCCGTCGCGGGTCCCGGATCGGCGGGATTTCCGGGGTAGGAGCCCGGATATGAGGGTTTTACTTCGCTGGGCTCGGCAGGCACGCTGGCAGGTGCGGGTTGCTGAATATCACCCTGTCTCCTATCCGATGGCTGGGTGGGGAAGCTGGGCTGATGGGGAAGATTATCGTTCGGCATGAAAACTCCTGTGTCGACGGACCGGCGTGCATATGAATTTCAAACGCGAAAGCGAAAACTTGCCCCCTTTCACCTTCGAATTTGATACATTTGTTGCGCGGCGTTTGTTTTTTTTCATTATTGATGCATCACGCTGTGGTCTTTTCATTGTGAAGGGCCGCAGGGGCTGAACAGGGGAAACACTCATCCCGACCGGCTGTAGGATTGCGCCCCTATCCTCGACGGCGCGGCATCTGTATACATTTATAGGTTTAAAGTCACAATTCGCCTGTTGCTCAGCATTCGAAAGTGGATGACGCGGGTGTCAGGTTCAGCCTACGCCGCCCCAAAATTTCGGCCTTGAATATCGATTCACGCATGGGGAGTTCGCCCCACGCGCCAATTGTCAGGAACCCGAATTTTTGGAGATCGCAATGGCATACCGAGACGAAGACGACAACCGGCAGAACAACCAGCATCGCCAGGGCCGCGGTGACGATGACCGCCAGACCTACGGACGGGGTGAGAGCTCCAGCCATGGCTACGACGAGTCGCGCAACCAGGGCGGTTACGTTGACCGCGGGCGGCAGAACCAGTACCAGCAGGACGACGGCTACCGCTACAGCGGTGGGCGCAACTCCGACCAAGGCTCGCAATATGGGCGCTCTGGCGGGTCCCAAGGGGGCTGGGGTGGGCAGCAGTCCGGTAGCCAGCCCGGGGGCGGCTATGGCCAGCACGGCGGGTACGGTCATCAGGGTAGTCAGTACGGCCAGCAGGGCGGCCAATACGGCAGCTACGGCCAACAAGGCGGTTTTGGCCAGCACGGTGGGCAGTACGGCGGCTATGGCCAGCAAGGTGGCTTTGGTGGCCAGTCAGGCTACGGCAGCGGCCAAGGCGGCTACGGCGGCCAGTCCGGCTATGGCAGCCAAGGGGGCTATGGCGGGCAGAGCGGCTATGGCCACCAGGGCGGTTATGGCGGGCAGTCTGGCTACGGTGGCCAGGGTGGCTATGGTGGGCAGTCCGGATACGGCGGCCAAGGCGGCGCCGGTGGCTATGAGAACTACGGTGGAAGCCAAACGGGCCACTACGGAACCGGCGGCCAATATGGGGGGCAGGGCGGCTACGGTGGCCAGATGGGCCGCCAAGGCATGGGCGCCCAATATGGCGGCGGCCACATGGGCTCTCAAGGCATGAGCGGCGGCGGCGAAATGGGCAACCAAGGCTCGGGTACGCACTACGGCGGCAGCTACGGCAGCGGTGCGCAGGGCTCCAGCTCGTACAGCCAAGGCGGCCAGTCGCACAACGATTCCGGCGGTTTCTATGGCGACTCGGGGCGGTTCTCGCAAGGCGGCGGCTCGTCCCAGCGTTCTCGCCACCACGACGACCCGGACTACCAGCAGTGGCGTGACGAGCAGATGCGCAATCTGGACAACGACTACGAGAGCTGGCGCGGTGAGCGCTACAAGAAGTTCTCGGACGAATTCAGCAACTGGCGCAGCAACCGCTCGCGCAGCGACAACAACACCGATAACGTGACGTCCAGCGGCCAGAGCAGCACCACGCAGAACGCATCACAAACCCACCAGACGGGCAGCGGGATGACCGGTTCGGGCTCTACGGGCAGCAGCGGCTCGACCGGTAGCGGTGCTGCAAGCAGCGGCGCCACCGGTACCACGGGCAGCAGTTCCATGGGCGCCAGCGCCACGAACCACAGCTCCACGGGCAGCTCCGCGAGCGCCAACAAGAGCGGCAAGGACCAGTCCAAGTAACGGTTGACGCCCGCACAGCCGCTCCCGGCGGCTGTCGCCTCTCGAAAGCGCGCCGGCACTGGCTGCTGGCGCGCTTTTCCATGCGCGCTCAGTCTCGGCCCGCTGACAGACCGGTCCTGCACGCCGGAAACCACAGGACGAACCGCGCTCCCTGTCCCGGCGCAGAGTCGACTTCCACGCCCCCGCCATGGCGGCGCATCACCACATCGACAAACGCCAGGCCCAAACCAACACCTTCCGCACGGCTCTCGCCGGCACTGTCCGGTGCTGGTTGCTGCTGAAACGGCTCGAACATCCGGTCACGTACGTCGGGGGCGATGCCGGGGCCCGCGTCGTGGATGGCCACGCCCCAGCGGTCACCGTGCCGCTGCACTGCACAGCGCACCGTACCGCCCTGCGGGCTGAACTTGACGGCATTGCCCAGCACATTGGCAATGGCGCGGCGGACCAGGTCGGGCATCCCCTCGATCGGCACCGGCGTCGGCGCGTGGCCCGCTGGGGTGTCCAGCACCAGGCGCACATCCTTGGCGTGTGCCGTCTCGTGTGCTTGGTCCATGGCTGCATGCAGCACCTGCGCCAGGTCGAACACCACCGGTTGGAAGTCATCCGACTGGGCGCGCGCCAGTTGCAGGAAACCCTGCGCCAGTGCCAGCGAGGCCTGGGCATGCCGCTCTATGCGCTGGAGCAGGTGGGGCACGCCCGCTCCCGCATCCAGTTCCCGGTGCATCTCCAGCAGCGTCAGGATGGAGACCGCCGGTCCGCGGATGTCGTGGGAAATGAAATCCAGCGCCTGGTCGCGTTGCCGCTGGGCATGGCGGATCGCGGTGAGGTCCACCAGCGTGACGATGTGCACGTTGCGCCCGTCCAGCCCGTGGTGCTGGCACAGCACCAGCACATCGCGGCCTTGTGCGTCGCGCCCTTCCTGGCGGGGCGGCGCGTGGCGCAGCGACCACGCGGTGTCATCCACGATCGGGCGACCGGTACGGGGGTCGGCCAGCGGTCGCAGCAAGCCGTGGGCCGGTTGGCCGACCAAGATGTCGTTCGGCTGGGCGAAATGGCGCTCCGCCGCGGTGTTGGCGAGCAGCACCCGGCCGTCATCGGCGCACACCAGCGCCGGCAGGGGCAGGTGGTGCAGGCTTTCACTGACGAAGTAATGCAAGCGGCGCAGCCGCTCGGAAGCTCCCTCGACTGCCACGATGCGCTCCTCCAGTGCATCGCCATAGCCACGGGAGAGGTCCGGCGGCGCCTCCGCCAGCGGCATCTGCCGCTCCAGGGCCTGCATTTGCGCCTGCAGAAACCGGGCGGCCGCGCTCAGGCGCCGCCAGCTCCACAGCGGGTACGACAGCGCCAGGCCGGCCAATGCCGGCGCTACCGACAGCTCCCAGCCCCCCCACGGCGCAGCCAGGGTGGCCACCAGCACCGCGGCCAAGGCGAGCAGTGCGCAGCACCACAGGCCCGCCAGCGGCCCCAGGCGCACCAGGGCCAACAGCGCGAGGGCCACCGGCAGGAGATTGAAGGCCAGATCGGCGGCCAGGCCCACGCGTCGCACCGGGGCTCCTGCCAGCGCACCATGCAGGGCGTGGGCCAGCAATTGCACGCCGGCCACGCGGCCCGCGCGGGTGGCCCCCGGTGCGGCGAACATGTCGCCCAGGCCCGTGGCGGTGGCGCCCACCAGCACGAATTTGCCGCGCAAGGCGTCGGGCGCGAGCTGCCCCTTCAGGACATCCACGTACGAATGGGTCGGAAACGCCGGCCGACCCGCGGTGAACGTGATGCCGCGGCGTTCGCTGCGCGTCCAGGGGCCGTCGGCCGCAGCCGCGTTGCCCCGGCAGGCGGGGTGCGACTCTCCGGCCGCGCAGCGCAGGGCCTGGCTGACATGGGGCCAAGGCCCTTCTGCAGGGCCTTCGCGGGCGAAGAAACGCCGCACCGCGCCGTCCTCGTCCACTTCGACCTGCACGTGGCCCAGTTGCGCGGCGGCCTCCCGCAACCGGGCCAGCGGAACGTCGGCCGTGCCGCCCAGGACAGGCCCCCCGCGCCGCGCCACCGGCAGCACCACGTTGCCCGCCAGCGTGATGGCGCGCGCCAGCAGCAGATCGTCGCCGGGATAGTCAGCGTCGGGCTCGCCGAACAGGATGTCCAGGGCCACGGCGCGGGGGGCCTGGGCCGAGACCGCACGCAGCACCTGGGCGTGCAGCGCGCGGCGCCAGGGCCAGCGGCCGATGGCCGCGATGCTGGCGTCGTCGATGGCGATGATCGCGATGTCCTGCGAGGGCGCCAGCGCGCGCCAGCGCATGGCCTGGTCATGCACCAGATGGTCCACGCGGCGCAGCGACGCGCTGGCCACCAGCCATGCCACCAGGGCCAGGAGCACCAGCGCCAGCAGGCCCCATTCAGGCAGCAGGCCGGCGCGCGCGCGCGCAGTGGGGCGCGGGGAATCGGCCGGGGGGCCGGGTGCGCTCATGCCGGCGACACAGCCTGCAGCCGCCCCAGCCCGGTCACGGCAGCGCCAGCGGGCGGCCGTCCGACGCCCCTACCGGCAGGCCGAAGCTGCTGCGCACGGGGGCGGCCACCTCGAAGGCGCGCGGGGTGGAGAAGTCGCTTTGCAGCCCAGAAGGGTCAAATGCCTGGATGCGCAGGTGGTAGGCGCCGGGAGCCAGCCCGGCCGGCGCCGTCCAGGCCGGCGCGTCCAGCGTTTCGTCGAACAGCACCGCGCCGAAGTCGGGCGTGGATGAGACCTGGATGCGAAAGCGCTGCCCGGTGTCGCCCGGCCATGCCAGGTGCAGGCGCGCATCGGCCTCACGCGCGGTGATGGCCGACGCGCGCACGGTGGAGGGCTGCTCGGCCACCACGAAAGCCTGGCTGGCGCCGAACGGGCCCGCGTCCAGCGTCCCGTCTGCGAGCACGCGAACGCTGGCCGCACGCCAGCGGTAGCGGCCCGGCGCGAGTGCGGCGGTGGACAGCGTGCACCGCTCCTGCCGCACCTCGTCCAGCACCGGGGCGTCGAAGCCCGCGTCGCCTGCGACTTGCATCCGGTAGCGCGCCGCGCCCGCCACGGGTGTGCACCGCAGTTCGCCCTGCGCACGCGCCAGCGTGGCGCCGTCGCCAGGGGTCTGGAGCAGGGGTGCAACGGGGTGTGCCTTGACCGTGACCGCGCGCTGGGCCAACCGTCCGGGCAGGCCTTCGCCATCGATGGCGCGCGCGGCGACGTGGTAGGCGCCATCGGGCACGGCAGGCATCCGTACCTGGGACGTGGGAGCGGTCACGCTGCGCACGACGTCGGTGAAGGCGGCGTCTTTGGCCACCTGCACCCGGTAGGCCACGGCGCCCGGGACAGTGCCGAGCGACAGGCGCAAAAAGTCCGCTTCGGTCAGCGTGGCCGGCACCGCCCGCAGGTCCGGGGGCGCCAACAGGGCGCGCACGGCGCCCAGCCCCGTGTTGGGCGACACCGCGACGCCATGGCCTGCCGCGACCAGCGCGTCGGGCGCGCCGGTGTGCTGTGCGGCCACGCGCGAGTCCACCGCCAACGTGCCCTCGGTCACCGCGGCCAGGGTTCGGCCATCGGCGTCCACCGAGACAGTGAACCGGGTGCCGCGCACGGCCGTGCTGGCAGTCGGGGTGCGGATTTCAAAACGGCGCTCGCCGTTCGGGCGCGGCGGCACGGAAGGCTCGACGCTGCCGCGGTGCAGTTGCAGCACGGACTGCGCGTCGCCCGCCCGCCCGCGGCGGCGCAGCTGCTCGAGCTGCACTTCCGTGTCGGCCTGCACGCGCACCACGGTGCCGTCGGCCAGGCGCACGCTGATGAACGATGCGGGTCCGGCGTGCACGCGGGCACCTTCGGGCACCGCCTGCCCGGCCTGGGCTGGCACGGCTGCCTGCGCCTGCGGCAGGCCGAGGCGCGCGTCGCCATGCACCGCCAGCACTTCGGCCGAGCCCAGCGGCAGCAGGTCCAGCGAAATGTGCAGCACGCTGCCCGGCTGCAGGCGGCGTGGCTCGTCCACGTGGTTGCGGCGTGCAAGCGCGGGCCACAGCCGCGCATCGCCCAGGTAGTGGCGCGACAGTGCCTCCAGCGTGTCGCCGGGCTGCACACGGTGCGCCAGGGTGGGCGTCTGCCGGGCGTCTGCGTCTGCGCCGGCAGCCCACGCCGCCCCGGTGGAAAGCACCAGGCTGGCGAGCGTCGCGACGCATGCGCCGTGCCGGCGCTGGCGGGTCAGCGCAGGAGTGGCCGGCGCGCGGCGCCAGGCATGGTGCTCAGGCATCGGCGGGCTCCTCGGTGCGGGCCTGCACGCGTTCGAGCCGGTAGCCCACGCCATAGACCGAGGTGATGGCAAAGCCGCTCGCGGGGCGCAGGTCCAGCAGCATGCGCAGGCGCGAGATGTGCGTGTCCAGCGAGCGCGACACCACATGGGCGTTGTGGCCCCAGACCACGTCGCGCAAATGGTCGCGCGACAGCAGACGGCCCATGTTCTGGAACAGAAGAAGGGCCAGTTCATACTCGCGCGCCTTCAGCGGCACGGGCTCGCCGGCCATTTCCAGTTCGCGCGTCTGCGGCCGGAATCGGTAGGGGCCGAAAGCCAGTTCCTGGTCCGGGTTGCGCGGGTAGGCACGGCGCAGCAGAGCGTCCACGCGGGCGCGCAGCTCGGCCACCCGGGCCGGTTTGCCCATGTAGTCGTCGGCGCCGCAGGCCAGTCCTTCGACGATGTCGCACTCTTCCTGGCGCTGGGTGACGAACAGGATCGGCAGGTCGGGGCCCAGGTGCTCGCGGACCCAGCGCACGATCTCCGGCCCGCTGGTGTCGGGCAGCTGCCAGTCCACGATCAGCAGGTCGAAGGTGTCGCGCCGCAGCGCCTTGAGCATTGCGGCACCGCTGTCGAACGTCTGGCAGACGTGGCCCTGGGCCGACAGCGCCTGCGTGAAGAATTCGAGTTGGAGCCGGTCGTCGTCCACTGCCGCGATGCGCATGCCCGTCCTTTTCTGGATGAAAAAGTTGGAGTGTTTTTGGCCTCCAGCGCTTGCCAGTCAAGCGCCAGCAGCTATGAAATCAATAGTGGTTGGTCCGCACCCCTCACGGCGCGTCTGCCGCGGCCGCGAGCGCCCGCAAGGCCGACAGGGCCTGCGCCATGTCCACGCCCGCCGGGGGCGCCACGCGGTCGGCCAGCTGCGCCAGCGCTTCGGGCTCGCGCTGCAGCCGGGCGATGGTCTGGCCTGCCTCACGCGGCGCGTCGAAGCCTTCGCTTTGCAGCAGCACCTGCCCGTCCGCCGCCACCAGCTTGAAGTAGAACCGCCCGTCTTTTTCGCGGTACTGCTTGAAGGAGGGCAGGGCGGCACCGGGGCTGCGCGGCCGGCCGGGCGCGCTGGCGGCAGCGGGCGCGCTCAACGGGCGCAGGCCCACCGCCGCACGCAGGCGCTGCAGGAACGGCTGTGCCTGCGCCCGGGCGCGCCCGGCGCCCTGGCGCAGCGCGGCTTCCACCTTCTCAGGGTGGGCCATCAGGTCGTCGTAGCGGGCGCGCATCGGGCCAATCTCGCGGTCGATGCGCTCGAACAGCAGCTGCTTGGCCTCGCCCCAGGCGATGCCGTCGGCATAGGCCTGGCGCATCGCGGCGGTTTCCTCGGGCGTGGCGAAGGCCTGGTAGATCTGGAACAGGGCCGAGCCCTCGACCTGCTTGGGCTCGCCCGGCGCGCGCGAGTCGGTGACGATGGAGGCAATCAGCTTCTTCAACTGTTCGCGCGGGGCGAACAGCGGGATGGTGTTGTCGTAGCTCTTGCTCATCTTGCGCCCGTCCAGGCCGGCGAGCAGGGCCACGTTGTCCTCGATGGCGGCTTCGGGCAGCGTGAAGTGGCTGCCGTACAGGTGGTTGAAGCTGGACGCCATGTCGCGCGCCATCTCGATGTGCTGCACCTGGTCCCGGCCGACGGGCACGTGGTGGGCGTTGAACAGCAGGATGTCGGCGGCCATCAGCACCGGGTACATGAACAGGCCGGCGGAGACGCCGTCGTCGCCGTCGCGGCCGGCTTCGTGGTTCTTGTCCTGCGCGGCCTTGTAGGCGTGGGCGCGGTTGAGCAGGCCCTTGCCGGTCACGCAGGTCAGCAGCCAGTGCAGCTCGGGGATCTCGGGGATGTCGGACTGGCGGTAGAAGGTGACGTGCTGAGGGTCCAGCCCGGCGGCCAGCCAGCTGGCGGCGATCTCCAGCGTGGAGCGGTTCACGCGCTCGGGCTCCTGGCACTTGATGAGGGCGTGGTAGTCGGCCAGGAAGTAATAGCTCTCCACGCCGCCCGAGCGGCTGGCGGCCACGGAGGGGCGGATGGAGCCGACGAAATTGCCGAGGTGCGGGGTGCCCGAAGGGGTGATGCCGGTGAGAAAGCGCGTGGGTTCTTGCATGGATCAGGACAGGGAGCGGGTCAGCGCAGCAGCGCGACGAAGGGGGTCAGCAGCAGGTTGATGGCTTCGTAGCCCAGCGACATCAGCGGGCGCAGCCACAGCGAGCCCACCACGCCCGCCAGCACCAGCGCCAGCACGATGAAGAAGCCGTAAGGCTCGATGCGCGACAGCCACATCGCCTGGCGCATGGGCAGCAGGCCGGCCAGCACGCGCCCGCCATCGAGCGGCGGTAGCGGGAACAGGTTGAAGGCCCACATGACCAGGTTGACCAGGATGCCGGCGCGGGCCATCTGCGTGAAGAAGGGCTCTTCCACACCCGCGGCCACCAGCGCCACCAGCAGCAGCGCCCAGGCAATGGCCTGCACGAAGTTGGAGGCCGGCCCGGCCAGCGCCACCCAGACCATGTCGCGCTTGGGGTGCCGCAGGTTGCCGAAATTGACCGGCACCGGCTTGGCATAGCCGAAGACGAAGGCGCCCGAGGTGGAGAAGTACAGCAGCAGCGGCATCAGGATGGTGCCGATGGGGTCGATGTGCTTGATGGGGTTGAGCGTCATGCGCCCCAGCATGTAGGCCGTGTTGTCGCCGAAATAGCGCGCCACGTAGCCGTGCGCGGCCTCATGCACCGTGATGGAGAACAGCACGGGCAGGGCGTAGATCAGGATGGTCTGGATGATGTCGGAGGAGGGCACTCGCCGATTGTCGCGCATGGCGCCTGTCAGCCACGTCCCACAGGGCATGGGCGCTTGTCCGACAAGGGCTGGCGGGCCCCAGGTCCAACAATGCCGCGTAAGGCTCGGTGTGCAAGGCACCGGCTCAGACAAGAACAACCGGAGGTCCACGATGCACGCTTGGTACGCCCCCTTGAAAATTTTTGCGCTGGTGGTGGTGCTGCTCATGGCGGTGGCCATGGTCTACGCCGGCACCATGGCCATCACCTACTGGACCGGCATCAGCGTCTGAAGGCAGGGAGGCCACACCATGAACAAGCGCCAGACCCGGCTTTTCGCCATCGTCGCCACCGCCCTGTCGGCTGCGGCCTTCATCGGGCTGACCCTGGACAGCCACCGCCAGTTCGACCGCCTGACCAACGCCGAGTCCATCACGCCCGCCGTGACGCACGGCAAGAACGTCTGGCACAAGAACAACTGCATCAACTGCCACACGCTCTTCGGCGAAGGCGCCTACTACGCGCCCGACCTGACCAAGATCACCAAGCTGCGTGGCGAAGCTTACCTCACGGCCTATCTGAAGGACCCGTCCAAGTTCTACGACGAGCAGCGCCACCGGCGCCTGATGCCCAAGCAGGACCTCAGCGACGAGGACATCGCTGGCCTGATCGCCTTTTTCGACTGGGTCAGCAACGTGGACAACCAGGGCTGGCCGCCGCGGCCCATTCTGGTCACCGGAGCGGCGCTGCCCGGCAGCGACCGCAGCGTGGAGCAGCAGACCAGCGGCGCCAAGGTCGAGCGCGGCGGCATCGAGCCGCCGCCGGGCGCGCGGCCGCTCGCCGGCGACGAGAATCCCATCGCCCTGGGCGAGCGGGTGTTCCGCACTGCCACGCCAGCCTGCACGGCCTGCCACTCGACCGCCCCGGGCGTGAACATGGCCGGCCCGTCGCTGGCTGGCGTCAAGGGTCGCACCGAGGCCCTGCTGGCCTCGCAGGACTACAAGGGCAAGGCCAAGGATGTGGAGGGTTACCTGCACGAGTCCATCGTGGAGCCCAGCGCGCACCTGGTGCCCGGGCCCATGTACTCGGCCGACGGCACCTCCTTCATGCCGACCACCTACGCCAAGGACCTCACGCCCGAGCAGATCGACCAGCTCGTGGCCTACCTGATGTCCCTGAAGTGAACGACCGACGCCGGAGCCCACCATGAGATACAAATCCCAATCCGTCGCCTACTGGTATTTCGCCGTCGCCGTCGCGCTGTTCGGCCTGCAGATCGTCTTCGGCCTGCTGTCGGCCACCAAGTACCTGGGGCCGGACCCGCTGCTGTACATCCTGCCGTTCGACGTGACCAAGATGATCCACACCAACGTGCTGATCGTCTGGGTGATCTGCGGCTTCATGGGCGCCACCTACTGGATGGTGCCCGACGAGTCGCGCACCGAGCTCTACAGCGTCAAGCTGGCCTACATCCAGCTCGTGATCTGGGTGGTGATGGGCGTGGCCACGGTGATTGGCTACCTGTTCCGCTACGGCACCGGCAACAAACTGTTGGAGCAGCCGCTGCCGTCCAAGCTGGCCATCGTCGTCGCCATGCTGATCTTCCTCTACAACATCGGCATGACGATCAGGAAGTCTGGCCGCTTCACCACGCCCGAGGGCGTGCTGCTGGGCGGACTGGGGTTGGCTGCGGTGCTGTATGTGCCGGCGCTGCTGGAGTACCACAACTACACGGTGTCCATCTTTTACCGCTGGTGGACCATCCACCTGTGGGTGGAGGGCGTGTGGGAGATGATCCAGGGCGGCTTCCTGGCCTACCTGCTGATCCGCCTGTCCGGCGCCGATCGCGAGGTGATGGAAAAGTGGCTGTACGTCATCGTCGGCCTGGTGTTCATCGCCGGCATCCTGGGCACGGCGCACCACTACTACTGGGTGGGCGTGCCGGCGTACTGGCTGCCGATCGGCGGCGTGTTCAGCGCGCTGGAGCCGGTGGCCCTGGTCGGTATGGCCATGTACGCCTACTACGCCATGCGCCGCTCGGGGCTGGCGCACCCGAACAAGCTGGCCCTGCACTGGACGGTGGGCAGCGCGGTCTACACCATGTTCGGCGCCGGCCTGCTGGGCCTGGCGCACACCTTCCCGAGTGTGAACAAGTGGACGCACGGCACGCTGATCACCGCCATGCACGGCCACGCGGCGTTCTATGGCGCCTACGCCATGATCGTCATGGCGATGATCACCTACGCGCTGCCGTCCTTCACGCGCCGGCCCGAGGAGGGCACGTCGATGGGCTACATGGCGTTCTGGATGCAGCTGGCGGGCATGTTCGGCATGACGCTGTCGTTCGCCACCGCCGGCATCGGGCAGGTGTACCTGGAGCGCATCATGGGCATGGGCTACCTGGACGCGCAGCTCAAGATCCAGGTTCACTTCGTCATGCTGATCATCACCGCATCCATCTTCGCGGTGGGCGTGGCGCTGTTCATCATCGACTTCTTCCGCTATCCGCTGCGCATGGAAGTGCGCGCTCCCGACGCGGTCGATCCGCTCGATACCCGACGTGCTGCAGCGGTTTGACACCGAGGGCGGCAGCGGCTTGGCCCCGGCCGCCGCTGCGCTCTCTTCCCCGGGTGCGCCGGCGCCCTACTACCTGCCCGCGGCAGACGAGGTGGAGATCTTCGAGCAGTGCTATGCACAGGGCTTGGCGATCATGCTCAAGGGCCCGACGGGCTGCGGCAAGACCCGCTTCGTCGAGCACATGGCCTGGCGCCTGGGCCGGCCGCTCATCACCATTTCCTGCCACGACGACCTGAGCGCGAGCGACCTGATCGGGCGCTTTCTCATCAAGAACGACGGCACCGTGTGGCAGGACGGACCGCTCACCCGCGCCGTGCGCGAAGGTGCCCTGTGCTACCTGGACGAGGTGGTCGAGGCGCGCCAGGACACGGTGGTGGTGCTGCACCCGCTCACCGACCACCGGCGCCTGCTGCCCATCGACAGGACGGGCGAGGTGGTGCAAGCTGCCCCGGGCTTCGGCCTGGTGGTGTCGTACAACCCGGGCTACCAGCGCATGCTCAAGGACCTCAAGCCGAGCACGCGCCAGCGGTTCGTGGCGCTGGACTTCGACTTTCCCGCGCCCGAGGCCGAGGCGCGCATCGTGGTGCAGGAGAGCGGCATCGCCGAGCCCGACGCGCGCGCGCTGGTGCAGCTGGCCGGGCGGCTGCGAGGCCTGCAGGACCGCGGCCTGGCCGAAGTGCCCAGCACGCGGCTGCTGGTGGCGGCTGCACAGCTGGCGATGCGCGGCGTCGAGCTGCGCCGTGCCTGCCTGCACGCCGTGGTCGCACCGCTGTCGGACGAGGCGTCTCTGGTCGCGGCCATGCACGACCTGGTCGACGCGACCTTCGTCTGACGCGGGGCGCGGCATGGCCGAAGCGGAAGACGTCATCACCGACGCGGCACGCCACGCGACGATCTATGCCCAGCGCCTGTGGCGGCGCCACAGGCCACCACCACCGGGCCCGCCGGTGCTGCAGCTGGCGGACGTGGCCGCGCGGCTGGACCTGCTGATCGCGGCGGCGCTGGGCGGCACCTGGCCGCTGCGCGCCGCGCAGGCACCGGCGCCGCCCACCTTTTTGTCGCGCTGGCTGCAACGGGGCGAGCCCCCGCCCGAGCGCGAGGCGGTGCCGGGCACGGACGGCACCAGCATCTGGTTGATGCGCACGCTCATTGCCGACCAGGGGATGGAGGCGGCCACGGAGCGCTTGCGCACGCTCGCGCTGGTGCAGGCGATGCGCGCGCGGCGCGGCGCCGCCCGCTACGCGGCCGAACTGGCCGATGCGCACACGCGCGCACTGTTCACCGTCCTGGAGGCGATGGCGGCCGACGACGCGCTGGCCACGGCGCTTCCTGGCCTGTCCGCGCCGCTTTCGCGGCTGCGCCAGGCGGCTCTGGCGCAGCGCCCGCCCGTGCAGTCACTGCCCGCGCACCTGCGCCCCATGGAGGCGCTGGTGCGCGCCGCGCTGCAGACGCCGCTGTCCCAACCGGTGGCGCTGGAGGGCGGCGCCGGCATCGCGCTGGTCCTGCCTGCCACCAGCGCCCAGGCGCAGGCGCGGGCGCGCGAACTGGCACCGCTGCTGCGGCCCGTCCACGCGCCGGCGCGCCAGCAGCGCTGGTACATGGCCGGAATCTGGCTGGGCGAACTGCGCCCGGGGGCACCGGGCGTGCGCTACCAGGTGACCGAGGGCGAGGATGACGACGGGCCGGCCGCCGGCCCGGCCCGTTCCGCCCGGCTGGAGCGTCGCCCCCATGTGCGTGAGGGCGCGCCCGACGAGGACGAGGAGCGCGACCAGCCCGGCGCCTGGATGGTGCAGACCGCCCAGCCGCATGAGCAGGCCGCCGACCCCATGGGCCTGCAGCGCCCGACCGACCGCGACACGGAGACGGCGGCCGAGGAATTTGCCGACGCCCTGTCCGAGCTGCCCGAGGCCCGGCTGGTGGCCACCCCCGGCAAGCCCAAGGAGGTGCTGCTGTCGGACGACCCGCCCGAGCACATGGCGCGCCATGGCGGTGCAGGCAGCCCGCACACCGGCGGCGGGGCAGCGCTGCACTATCCCGAATGGGACTGCGCCGCCACCGGCTACCGCCATCCGGGGGCGACGGTGCGCGTCTCGCTGGCACCTGCCGGCCCGCCCGAATGGCTCAGCGCGACGCTGCAGGAGCGCCACGCGATGCTGCAGGCCGTGCGGCGGCGCTTCGAACTGCTGCGCAGCCGCCGTGTGGCCGTGCGCCGCCAGCTCGACGGCGACGACATCGACCTGGAAGCGTGCATCGAAGCGCGCGCGGACTTCGCCGCCGGCCTGCCGCTGCCCCAGCACCTGTACCGCAGCGAGCGGCGCCAGCACCGCGATCTCGCCGTGCTGGTGTTGATCGACGTGAGCGGATCGACCGACGCGTGGGTGTCGCCGGGGCGGCGCGTGATCGACGTGGCGCGCGAGGCGCTGCTGCTGGTCAGCCTGGCGCTGGACGGCATGGGCGCGCCGTTTGCGGTGCAGGCCTTCTCGGGCGAGGGGCCGCAGGGCGTGGCGGTGCGTGACGTGAAGGATTTCGCCCAGCCCTGGAGCCAGGAAGTGGGACTGCGCATCGCCGGGCTGGAGCCCGAACACTACACGCGCGCCGGCGCCGCGCTGCGCCACGCCACCGCCACGCTGATGCAGCAGGGCGCCGCGCACCGGCTGTTGCTGATGCTGTCGGACGGCAAGCCCAACGACATCGACCAGTACGAGGGCCGCTATGGGCTGGAGGACATGCGCCAGGCGGTGACGGAGGCACGCCTGCAGGGCATCGCGCCGTTTTGCCTGACCATCGACCGGCAGGCGGCCAGCTACCTGCCGGCCGTCTTCGGCGCGCACCACTATGCCCTGCTGCCCCGGCCGGAGCGGTTGCCCGAAGTCCTGCTGGAATGGCTGCGCCGGCTGGTGGCCCAGTGAACAAAAACGCTACAAAAAATATAGCTGTTTGCGCTTGATGGGCAGGCGCTGGAAGCCTAAAAGGCTTCAAAGACCGAGCTTGGCCAGGCTGCCCAGTCCTTCGCGCACCACCAGCGGCTCGCCGCCGGTGTTCATGGGGGTCAGATCCAGTACCGTGGTTTGCTCCAGCGGGCACCCGCCTGCGTCCACCACGCCCTCGATCACCTTGCCGAAGCGCTCGCGGATTTCTTCGGGATCGTTGAGGGGCTCGGTCTCGCCCGGCGCAATCAAGGTGGTGGCCAGCAGCGGGGCGCCGTGCAGCTCCAGCAGCAACTGCAGCCCCTTGCGCTCCGGCACGCGCAGGCCGATGGTCTTGCGCTGCGGGTGGCTCACGCGCCGGGGCACTTCCTTGGTCGCCTCCAGGATGAAGGTGTACGGGCCGGGCGTGCCGAGCTTGAGCAGCCGGTACTGCCGGTTGTCCACGTGCGCATAGCTCGACAGCTCCGACAGGTCGCGGCACAGCAGCGACAGCAGCTGCTTGTCGTCGATCTGGCGCACGCGGCGCATGCGGTCCACGGTGGCCTTGTCGTCCAGGCGGCAGACCAGCGCGTAGCTCGAGTCGGTCGGCACCGCCAGGATGCCGCCGCCGGCGAGCAGCGTTTGCGCCTGCTGCAGCACGCGGGGCTGCGGGTTCTCAGGGTGGACCTCGAAGAGCTGGGCCATGGCAATGCGTAATGTTAGGAGGCCGCCGCCTGCGCGGACGGTGCGCGCTGGATGCGGTCCTGCAGCAGCTCCCACACGGGAGTGAGCTGCCCCGGCAGGCCGGGCAGGGCGCCCAGGTCGGTGTGCGACTCGTCGGGGCTGTGAAAGTCGCTGCCGCGCGAGGCGGCCAGGCCGAACTCCTGCGCCATCGCGGCGTAGATGGGGTATTCGGAAGGCATGTGGCTGCCGGTGACCACCTCGACGCCCTGGCCGCCGTGCTGCTGGAACTCCAGGAACAGGGCGTACTCCTCGGTGGGCGTGAAGCGGTAGCGACCGGGGTGGGCGATGACCGCCACGCCGCCGGCTTCGCGGATCCAGCGCACGGCGTCGCCCAAGCTGGCCCAGCGGTGCTCCACATAGCCCGGGTGCCCTTCGGTCAGGAAGCGGCGGAACACTTCCGAGGTGTCGCGGCAAACGCCGGTATCCACGAGGTGCCGCGCGAAGTGCGTGCGCGAGATCAGCTCCGGGTTGCCGACGTAGCGCAGCGCGCCTTCGTAGGCGTCCTTGATGCCCACCTGGGCGAGCTGGCGTGCCATCTCCCGGGCGCGCTCGCCCCGACCGCCGCGTGTGGCCTCCAGGCCCTGCACCAGTTGCCCGTCCTCCGGGTCGACCCCCAGGCCGACGATGTGCACGGTGGTGGCCGCAAACGTCACGGAGATCTCCACGCCGGTGACGTAGTCCAGTCCCACGGCGCGCGCTGCGGCGGCGGCGCGCATCTGGCCGCCCAGTTCGTCGTGGTCGGTCAGGGCCCACAGCTCGACCCCGTTGGCCTGGGCGCGGGCAGCGAGCGCCTCGGGCGTCAGGGTGCCATCGGAGACGACGGAGTGGCAGTGCAGATCGGCATTGAGCAAGATGGTCACCAGGGCATTGTAGGGGTCGGCCTCGCCGGGCCCTCTGTCGGAATTCCGGCCGAGCAAGCCCTGCGAATATCCCGACTTTGTAATTATTTGTGCTGAGGTGCGACACTATGCGTATCCGTTCGCGGCCTGCGTTCTTCGCGCCGCAGGTGATGGCGGATGCTTTCGGTTTTCTCACGGGACGCTCGCGCTGCCATGCATTTCAACAACCTGTCCGTCGTTCGCAAGCTCTGGGGCCTGGTACTGGGGCTGATGGTCACCATGCTGCTGCTGCTGGGTGGCACCGTGGGGTATCTGGTGCACCTGGGCAACGAGTCCGACCGCATCGTGCAGGAAACCGAGCACAAGCTCACCCTGGCGCTGCGCTGGCAGGGCCAGTCGGCGCTGGCGGTCGAGCGCGGGGTGCTAGGCGTGCGGGTGACCGACGAGGCCCTGTCGGAGCGGCTGCGGCAGCAGACGCAAGAGGGCATCAGGGCGGTGAACGAGCTCCACAAGCAGATCGAGGCGCTGGCCACGACCGCCGAGGACCGCGCGCAGCTCGAGCGGGTGGCCGCAGCCCGCACCCCCGTGCTGCAGCACAACGTGCAGGCCGCCAAGATGCGCGCCGAAAACGACTTTGCCGGCGTCTTCACCCTGGTCGACGAGCAGTTGCTGCCGGCGGTGGAACGCTACGCCGCCGAGCAGGACGCGTTCGCGCGTCTGCAGGAGCGCCAGCGCGATGCGGCGCATGAGGCGGCACGCACCAAGCGACAGCGTGCCATCTGGATCGGCCTGCTCGCCGCCGGCGTGACCACGCTGGTGGGCGTGGCCCTGGCGGGGGGGCTGGTGCGCTCCATCACCCGCCCGCTGGCGCGCGCTGCGGGCCTGGCCGACGCCATTGCCGCGGGCGACCTGACCCAGGACGTGCACGACGACCGGCGCGACGAACTGGGCCGGCTGTTGCGTGCGCTCTCCGGCATGGGCACGCGCCTGCGCACGCTGGTGAGCGAGGTGCGCGCCGGGGTGGAGTCGGTGTCGTCGGCGTCCAGCCAGATCGCCACCGGCAACCAGGACTTGTCCGCGCGCACCGAGCAGACCGCCGCCAACCTGCAGCAAACGGCCTCCAGCATGGAAGAGCTCACAGCGACCGTGACGCAATCGGCGGACACCGCCCGCCAGGCCAACCAGCTGGCCGCCACGGCCGCGCAGGCCGCCGAGCGCGGCGGGCAGGTGGTGGGGCAGGTCGTCGCCAGCATGCAGCAGATCACGGACTCCAGCCGGCGTATCTCCGACATCATCGGCGTGATCGACTCGATCGCCTTCCAGACCAATATCCTCGCGCTGAACGCGGCGGTCGAGGCCGCGCGGGCGGGCCAGCAGGGGCGGGGCTTTGCGGTGGTGGCGTCCGAGGTGCGCAACCTGGCGCAGCGCTCGGCCGAAGCGGCCAAGGAGATCAAGCAGCTCATCACCACCAGCGTGGACAACGTGCAGGCGGGCTCGGCGCAGGTCGAGGAGGCCGGCCGCAGCATGCACGACATCGTCAACAGCGTGCGGCGGGTGGGAGACCTCATCGGCGAGATCACCGCGTCGTCCAGCGAGCAGCGCGACGGCATCTCGCAGGTCAACCAGGCCGTGGCGCAACTGGACCAGATGACCCAGCAGAATGCAGCGCTGGTCGAAGAGTCCAGCGCTGCCGCGGCCGCCATGCGCGACCAGGCCCAGCGCCTGGCGCAGGTGGTGTCCATCTTCGACGTGGGCGGCGCCGCGGCGGTGGCGGTGGCGCAAGCTCCGCGCCGTCCGGCGCAGGCCGTCGCGCCCGCAGTGCCCGTCGCGCGCACGCCTGCAGCCAAGGTGGCGGCGCGTGCGCCTGCACCACAGGCGCCGCAGATCGCCCCCGCACGGCGCGCCGCCGCGCCGGCAGCCACCGCAAGCGACGACGACTGGGAAAGCTTCTGACCCATGAGGCCGCCCGGAGGTTGGCGCGGTTCGATGCAGCGTGCGGGCATCCGTCGTTGCCGCATGGCGTGAGGCTGGCTACCATGTCGTATCAAACTGTTATTCCAGGCCCTCGCGGCCGTGAAGGGCTCCATGGATCTCGGTATCGCAGGCAGGTGGGCGCTGGTATGCGGCGCCAGCAAGGGGCTGGGCCTCGGGTGCGCGCAGGCGCTGGTGCGCGAAGGCGTCAACCTGGTCATCAATGCGCGAGGTGAAGAGGCCTTGCTGCAGGCAGCAGCGCAACTGAAGGACGAGGGCGCCCAGGCGGCGCAGGCGCGCGGGCCCGCTACGCCGCCGCCCCAGGTGCTGGCCGTGCCAGCCGACATCACCACGCCCGAAGGTCGCGCGGCCGTGCTGGGCGCGGCCGGCGGGCCCGGGCAGGCGTTGGACATCGTCGTCACCAATGCCGGCGGGCCGCCGCCGGGCGACTTCCGCGAATGGGACCGCCAGGCCTGGATCGCCGCCGTCGACGCCAACATGCTGACCCCCATCGAACTGATCCGCGCCACCGTCGACGGCATGGCGGAGCGGGGTTTCGGGCGCATCGTCAACATCACCTCCAGCGCGGTGAAGGCGCCCATCGACATCCTGGGGCTGTCCAACGGCGCGCGCAGCGGTCTCACCGGCTTTGTCGCCGGCCTGGCGCGCAGCCGCATCGCGCAGCGCGGGGTGACGGTCAACAACCTGCTGCCCGGGCGCTTCGATACCGACCGCCTTGCCGCCAATGTGCGCGCAGTCGCCGCGACCGCCGGGCGCACCCAGGACGAGGAACGGCGCCTGCAGCTGTCGCGCATTCCGGCCGGGCGCTACGGCACGCCGCAGGAGTTCGGCGCCATCTGCGCATTCCTGTGCAGCATCCACGCCGGTTACGTTACCGGGCAGAACGTGCTGGCCGATGGTGGTGCGTTTCCCGGCACTTTTTGATCGATGCCGTCGCCCTGCGCCTGACCACGCCCCTGTACGCCCATGCCGCCGCCGCACCTTTTGCCGATCCTGCGCCGGCACCTCCTGCGGGGCGCAGCGCGCGCGCTGGCTGGCGCAGCCCTGGCCTGGGGCGCTGTGGGCGCCCTGGCAGCCGAAGGCACTGCCCCGGCGCCGCTCAAGCTGCGGGTCGTGGGCGGGCTGGCGGGCGTCACCCAGTACACGCACCTGGAGGCGCCGTTCTGGACCCGCGACCTCGCACGCTTGAGCGGTGGACGCTACACCGCAGACATCGTGCCCTTCGACCGGGCGGGCGTGCCGGGCAACGACATGCTGCGGCTGCTGCAGTTGGGCGTGGTGCCCTTCGGCACAGTGCTCCTGAGCTCCCTGTCGGCCCAGTTGCCGCAGTACACGGCGGCCGACCTGCCCGGCCTGAACCCGGACATGGCGACGTTGCGTGACACGGTGGCAACAGTCCGCCCAGGCCTGGCGCAGACGCTGCGCAGCGAACAGGGCATCGAGCTGCTGGCCATCTACGTCTATCCCGCGCAGGTGCTGTTTTGCCGCGAACCGATGGCTGGCCTGGGCGACCTGCGCGGGCGCGTGGTGCGCGTCGCCTCGGCGGCGCAAGGCGACTTCATGACGGCGCTGGGCGCCAAGCCGCGGATCATGCCGTTCTCGCAGTTGGCGCAGGGCGCGCAGGCGGGGGCCATGGATTGCCTGGTGACCGGCACCATGTCGGGCAACACGCTGGGCCTGGACCGGCACATGCACTACCTGCATCCCATGCCGATTACCTGGGGCCTGGCGATCTTCGGCGCCAACCACGCCGCCTGGGAGGCGCTGCCGGGAGACCTGCGGTCCCTGCTAATCGCCCAATTGCCGCGCCTGGAGACCGCCATCTGGACCAGCGCCGACGAGGAAACGGCGCAGGGCGTGGCCTGCAACGTGGGCAGCCCGGCGTGCACCGGCGGCCGGCGCGGCGCAATGAAGCTGGTGCCGGCCAGCCCGCAGGATGACGCATACCGGCGCGAGGTGCTGCGCTCGGCCGTGTTGCCCCAGTGGGTGGAGCGCTGCGGCAAGCGCTGCGCCGAGCTGTGGCGCCGCACGCTCGGGCCCGCGCGCGGCATCCCGCTGGTCCTGCCGCCATGAACGCCGCGCAGCCTTCCACACGCCGGCTCCACGTGGCCATCTGGAGCCTGGTGGGTGCCCTGGTGCTGGGGCTGTGCGCGAGCGTGGCGGCGCTGATGTGGAACCAGCGCAGTGCCGCCCTGGCGGAAACCGAAGTCCAGCTCATGCGCCTGGCCACCGGCGCCGAAGTGGGGATCAACCGGGCCCTGCTGGCGGCGGACGTGCTGCTGGCGACCGTCGAAGAGCTGGTCGCCGCGTCGCCCGGAGCGACCACGGCCGAGCAGGCGCGAGCGGCCGAGCCGATGCTCGCGGCGATTGCGCGCCAGAACCTGATGGTGCAGGGCCTCGTGTTGCTGGACGGCGCGGGCGCGCCAGTGGCAGCGGCCGGGGGCGTCGCGTCCCGCATGCCGGACGTGCCGCCGCCCGAGTTCATCGCCCAGGCGCTGGCCCCGGTGGTGCCTGCGCTGGTGGTGGGCAACCCCACGTTGAGCGCACGCAGCGCCGAGCGGGTGCTGTACGTCGCACGCCAGGCCCGCATGTCCTCGGGCGAGAGGGTGGTGGCCGTGGCGCAGCTACCGGTGGAAGCCCTGGTGGGCGTGCTCATGCAGGGCATGGCGCTGTCGCAGGTCGAACTGACGCTGGAGCGCGCCCAGGGCGATCTGCTGGTGGGCGTGGCGCCGCCGCAGGGTCTGGTGGAGCGGGCTCGGGCCAGCGGCCCCACGCTGCACGACGAGCACGCCGCGGCGCAGTCGGCCTGGCGTGGCGGACGCACACGCCTGCGTGGCGAGCCTGGCCTGGTGGCTGCGCGCGCGCTCATGTACGAAGGCCTGTGGATCACCGCCAGCCTGCCGCAAAGCGCGGCGCTGGCGGCCTGGGCCGAGCAGGGGATGCTGATCGTGGTAGCCACCGTGCTGCTGGGCGGCTCGATGGTGGTCGCCGGCACGCTCGTGGCGCGCAATGCGCGGCGCCTGCAACGCGCACGCGCCGTGGTGGCGCAGTCCAAGGCGCTGCTCGACGAGGCGCTGGGCGCCATGGTCAGCGGTTTTCTGCTGCTCGATGCCCAGCGCAACGTGGTGCAGTGGAACCAGCGTTTCGAGGAATTCTTCCCGTGGCTGAACACGGTGATGCGCAAGGGCATGCCCTTTCGGCGCGTGCTGCAGACCACCGTGCACTACCAGCTTCCCGGCGCCAGCCCCGAGGCCAAGCACCGGTGGGTCGAGGAGCGGCTGGGCCGCCAGGCCAATCCGCACGACACCCTGGAGCAGCGCCTGCCGAGCGGGCGCAGCGTGCAGATCACCGAGCGCCGCACGCCCGACGGCGGCATGGTGATCGTCTACCACGACGTCACCGAGCTGCGCCAGGCGACGGCCGAGGTCGAGCACCTGGCGTTCTACGACCCGCTCACCGGCCTGCCCAACCGGCGCCTGCTGCTGCAGCGCATCGACCAGGTCTGCGCCGATGCCGCCCGGGCCGGCCGCCACGGCGCCGTGCTGTTCATCGACCTGGACCACTTCAAGACGCTCAACGACACCATGGGCCACGAAATGGGCGATGCGCTGCTGCAGCAGGTCGGGCGGCGCCTGGAGGCCGGGGTGCGGGCCGGCGACATCGTCGCGCGGCTGGGCGGCGACGAGTTCGTCGTGGCGCTGCTGAACCTGGACGGTGATGCAGCGCTGGCGGCCGAGCAGGCGCGCGCGGTGGGCAACCAGATCCTCGCCGTGCTGTCGCGCCCCTATACGCTGGGCCGCCAGATGCACCACAGCAGCGCGAGCGTGGGTGCGACGCTGTTCGGCCCGGTGCCGCAGACGGCGGTGGAGCTGCTCAAGCAGGCAGACATCGCCATGTACGAA
This sequence comes from Burkholderiaceae bacterium, assembly GCA_032059585.1. Classification (GTDB taxonomy): domain Bacteria; phylum Pseudomonadota; class Gammaproteobacteria; order Burkholderiales; family Burkholderiaceae_C; genus Melaminivora. Next base: position 12,995 of record DAMCAL010000009.1, on the reverse strand, counting down.
GCCAAGGCGCGGCGCGGCAATGCCCTGTGCCTGTTCGATCCGGCCATGCAAGTGGCGCTGAGCGAGCGGGCACGCCTGGTCGCCGATCTGCAGGCGGCATTGCCGGCAGGGCAGTTCCTGCTGCACTTGCAGCCGCAACTGGACGCGCACGGCGCCGTGGTGGGAGCCGAGGCGCTGCTGCGTTGGCACCACCCGCAGCGCGGCCTGGTGCCGCCGGGCCAGTTCATCGCCGTGGCGGAGGAGAGCGAGCTGATCGTGCCCATCGGCCGCTGGGTGCTCGCCAGCGCCTGCCACATCCTGGCGCGCTGGCAGGAGCATGCGGCACTGCGCGACCTGTGCCTGAGCGTGAACGTCAGCTCCCGCCAGTTCCGCCAGGCCGACTTCACCGACATCGTCGGCGAATGCCTGGCCGACAGTGGCGCGCGGGCGCACCGGCTGGAGCTGGAGTTGACGGAAACGCTGGTGCTGGAGGACGTGCAGGATTCCATCGCCAAGATGCACCAGTTGCGCACCCGGGGCGTGCGTTTTGCGGTGGACGACTTCGGCACCGGCTACTCGTCTTTGGCCTACCTCACGCGGCTGCCGCTGCATCGCCTGAAGATCGACCGCTCGTTCGTGCAGCACCTGGGCGAGAGCCTGAGCGACGACGTGGTGGTGCAGACCATCCTGGGCATGGCGCGCAACCTGGAGCTGGACGTGGTGGCAGAAGGCGTGGAAACGCGCGAGCAGCACCAGTTCCTGTCCGAGCACGGCTGCGGCGTGTACCAGGGCTACCTGTTTGCGCGGCCCATGCCGGTGGCCGAGTTCGAGGCCTTCGTGCGCGCCCGCCACGGCGGCGCGCGCACGGCACCGCGGGCAGTTCCGGCGCAGTGAGCTCGCGCGTGCGGTGCTGCGGTGCAGCACGCTCGCCCTGCGGTGGACCATGGCAAGCGCTGATCGGGGGCGTTTCCTTGCTGGCCGCCACTGTCCGTCGCACGGCGGCCACAGCGTTGCCACCAGGTGCAACCGCTCGAGCGCAGGGCAGCAACGGAACAGAGGCTGCTGCAAGCCACCCCGGCCTGTGAGCCAAGCGCGGCCAGAGAGGGCAGGTGCAGCGGCGCAACGGGTGCTCTGGAAGGCACCGCGCTGGCGGTAGACACGGAGGTGCACAACGTGCTGGACCCCCCTCGACCTGGGCGGGCACATGGCCAGCGCGACTACCACGCCACCGGGGAGGCATGCCCGGCCGGCGGGCCGGCTTCGCGGCCCCTGTCCAGACGCTGCGCGCCGCGGCCCAGCAGGACGGACGATGTCCCGCGAGCAGCGCCGTAGCGCGCCCCGGGCCTTACGCGCCCAGCGCCAGGCGCGGACGGGCGCCCGTGCCGCTGGCGCGCGCAGCGGATGCGTGGGCGGCGCCTTCGTCCACCGTGAACGCCTGCACCACGGCCAGCAGGTTGCGCGCCTGCACCTGCATGGAATCGGCGGCGGCGGCCGCTTCCTCGACCAGGGCAGCGTTTTGCTGGGTCACCTGGTCCATCTGGCCGATGGCCTGGTTCACCTGGGCGATGCCGGCGCTTTGCTCCTGCCCGGCCAGGGTGATCTCGCCCATGATGGCGGTGACCCGGCTGACGCTGTCCACGACCTCGTGCATCGTCGCGCCGGCAGAGTCGACGAGCTGGGTGCCGGCCTCCACCTGTTGCACCGAGTCGCCGATCAACGTCTTGATCTCGCGTGCCGCGGCCGCGCTGCGCTGCGCCAGCTGGCGCACCTCGGCCGCCACCACGGCGAAACCGCGACCCTGTTCGCCTGCGCGCGCCGCTTCCACCGCCGCGTTCAGCGCCAGGATGTTGGTCTGAAAGGCGATGCCGTCGATGACGCCGATGATGTCGACGATGCGGCGCGCCGAGCCGTGGATGGCCGCCATCGTGTCCACCACCTGGCCGACCACCTGCCCGCCGCGCTGCGCCACCTGCGCCGCCTGCGCGGCCAGGTCGTTGGCCTGGTGCACGCTTTGCAGGTTCTGCTGCACGGTGGAGGTGAGCTGCTCCATCGAAGCGGCCGTCTGCTGCAGTGCGCTGGCCTGCTCCTCGGTGCGCGACGACAGGTCGGTATTGCCGGCCGCGATCTCGCCGGAGGCCGTGGCGACGGTGTCCATTCCCTGGCGCACTTGCAGCACCAGCGCGGCCAGGCTGGCTTGCATGCGGTGCATGGCAGCCATCAGGCTGTGGGTGTGGCGCGGGTCGTAGGCGACGTTTCGGGTGAGGTCGCCCGCAGCGATGGAGGTGGCAATCTCGGCCGCATGGTCAGGCTCGCCGCCAAGGCGGCGCACAACGCCGCGTGTCAGCCAGAACGACACGCCTACGCCCGCCGCGAGGGCGGCCGCCGCGAGTGCCAGGCCCACGGTCAGCAGGGTGCGCGTGCGCTGCGCAAGCGCCTCCTTGGTCACCGTGACCGCCTCTTCCTTGTCCTTCATCAGCTTCAGCAGCTCGGCGCGGATCTGCCGCCACAGGGGCGTTTCCTTGGCGTTGAGCAGGGCAATCGCCGCGTCACGGTCCTGGCGCGCCAGCGCCACCAGTTCCTGCTGCAGGTCCGCCTGCTGCTGGTGCAGGTCTGCCACCTTGCGCAACGCCCCATCGGCCGCCGCGTCGGAGCGCGCCAGCGCCTGCGCCGTGGGCAACGCCTTGCGGAAGGCCTCGCCCGCCGCTGCCAGGTTCTTATGGCCCTGCTCGTTTTCCGGCGCAAGGATGACGTTGCGCAGCGCCTGGCCCATCTGCAGGCCTTGTGCGTACAGGGTGTTGCTCGCGGTCAGGAAGGCCTGCTCCTGCTCGATGAACGATTTGAAGCGCAGCGCAGCGTCGCGCATCCCGGTCAGAGCCACGGCAAGGGCGACGGTGAACAGCAGGCAGACAATGGCCATGCCGACGGCCATGCGGGTGCGGAGTTTCATGGAAAGGAAGGGTAGGGGAGGGAGGCCGCGGCGCTGCGCAGAGCCCAGGGCAGGGGGTCCAAATTATAATTGGACACAATTTTTTCGTTCTATAACCATGCCGCCGTATGGCAGAGCCTGGGGAGCTCAATCGCCCACAAACCGGCGGCGCGGGCTCTGCATTGCCCACCCGCGCCCGAGCCCGAGCCCGAGGCAAGGCGTGGAATCCGAAAGAGCGCGGCGCCGGCCGCGCACGCCCGCGTTCTGGGGCGCGTCAACGGCGCACGGACGAGACGACGATCCCGCCCACGATCAGCACGAATGCCGCCGCGTGGTACAGGCGTGGTACCTCTCCCAGAAACGCAACGGACAGCAGCGCTGCGAACAGGGGCGTGAGATTGATGAAAAAGCCGCCCATCACCGGCCCGGCGCGTTGCACGCCCAGCCCCCAGCAGCGATAGGCCACGATGGCCGGGCCGATGGCGATGAACACCAGCGCCGCGGCGAGCGTCCAGCCCCACTCGATGTGCCAGTGCCCGAGCGACCATTCGACGCCAGCGAACGCCCCCGACCACACCAGGCCGAAGAACATCTGCGCCATCAGAAAACCAGCCCAGTCGGCGCGCACGTCCCGCGGCTCGTCCGTGCGCACCAGCAGCCAGCTGTACAGCGCCCAGGCCAGCGTGGCCAGCACCATGTACAGGTCGCCTGCGACCAGGCGCAGCGCGAGCAGCTCCTGCCAGCTGCCGCGGCTGAGCACCACCAACACCCCGGCCACCGACGCCAGCGCGCCGGCCATCTGCCGGCGCGAGACCGGCGCGCCGAAGAACAGGGCGCCGATGGCCAGCATCCAGATGGGCACGCCGGCGCCCACCAGCGTCACGTTCAGCGGCGAGGAGGTCTGCAGCGCCATGTACTGCAGCGCGTTGTAGCTGCCGATGCCCAGCAGGCCCAGCAGGGCGTAGCGGCGCCAGTGCGGCCACAGCGGGCTGTGCGGGCGCAATACGCGCCAGGCCAGCGGCGCCAGCAGCGCGAAGGCCAGCAGCCAGCGCAGGAAGTTCAGGGCCACCGGCGCCACCAGCGTGTGCACCAGCCGGCCGGTCACGGCGTTGCCGGCCCACATCAGCGGGGCGGTGGCCAGCAGCAGGGCGGTGGAGAGATCGAGACCAGGGCGAGAGGGGGGCATGGGCCGGAAATGCGGAACCCGCGTGCGCGCAGGCGGTGGCCGATCATGGCACGATGCCGCGCTGCATCGCATCTTCCCTGCCACCCAAGGAGAACCGGACATGACCCGTGCCATCCAGATCCGCCAGCATGGCGGCCCCGAAGAACTGCACCTCGTGGATGTCGAGGTGGGCGAGCCCGGCCCCGGCCAGGTGCGCATCCGCCACCACGCCGTCGGGTTGAACTTCATCGACGTGTACCACCGCACGGGGCTGTACCCGCTGTCCATGCCGGCCACCATCGGCATGGAGGGCGCGGGCGTGATCGAGGCCGTGGGCGAGGGCGTCACGCACCTGCAGCCGGGCGACCGCGCGGCATACGCCAGCAACCCGCCGGGCAGCTACTGCGAGGCGCGCGTGATGCCCGCGATGAACGTGTGCAAGCTGCCCGAGGCGATCAGCTTCGAGACCGGGGCGGCCATGATGCTCAAGGGCCTGACGGCGCAGTACCTGCTCAAGAAGGTGAGGCCGGTCGAGGGCCTGCAGCCGGGCGACCACGTGCTGTTCCATGCGGCTGCCGGCGGCGTGGGCCTGATCGCCTGCCAGTGGGCGCGGGTGCTGGGACTGCAGCTGATCGCCACCGCGGGCAGCGATGAAAAATGCCAGCTCGCCCTGGACAACGGGGCGGCGTACGCCATCAACTACCGCACGGAAGATTTCGCGGCGCGCGTCAAGGACATCACCGACGGGCGCGGCGTGAAGGTGGTCTATGACTCGGTCGGCAAGGACACCTGGGACCGGTCGCTCGAATGCCTGCGCACCTTCGGCCTGATGGCCAGCTTCGGCAACGCCTCGGGCCCGGTGCCGCCTTTCGCGCCGGGCCTGCTGGGCGCCAAGGGCTCTCTGTACCTCACGCGCCAGACGCTGTTCTCGCACATCACCTCGCGCGAAGCCACCCAGGCCATGGCCGACGACCTGTTCGGCGTCGTCGCCAGCGGGCGGGTGAAGATCCACATCGACCAGCGCTACCCGCTGGCCCAGGTGCAGCAGGCGCACCGCGACCTGGAAGCGCGCAAGACCACCGGTTCGACCATCCTCACCCTGGCGTGAGCGAGAAGGCCGTGCCGCCGCCCTGGGTGGCGGTTGCCCGTGCGCAGGCGCAGCGCCCGGCGGCCGGCGCGCGCATGCCGCTGCTGCTGGGCGGGACGCGCATCGGATCGGTGGAGGCGCGGATTTTTGATGAAATCGGCCTCCAGCGCTTGTCGGGTAAGCGCTGGCAGCTATCAAAAGTGCAGCACGAGGGCGACCCCGCCTGGCGCGTCGACAGCGCCGACGGCACGGCCGCGCTGAACGAGCTGGCTGGCGCCCTGCGCCGCGCCGGACGCTGCGGCCCGTGGCGCGACGAGCAACTCGACGTCTGGGGCGCGGACGGCGCACGCGTGGCGACGGTGGAGCGCGGCGCGGCGCGCGTGCTCGGGTTGGCCACGCAGGCCGTGCACCTGGTCAGCGCGGCGCCCGGCGGCGCGCACCTGTGGGTGCAGCAGCGGTCGCTGGACAAGCCCACGCATCCCGGCGCCTGGGACACCCTGATGGGCGGCATGGTCAGCGCCGGCGACAGCCTCGACGCGGCGCTGGCGCGCGAAACCTGGGAAGAGGCCGGGCTGCGCCTGGCGCAGTTCACCAGGCTGGCGCCCGGCGGCCATGTGGACATCGCCCGGCCGTGCGACGAGGGCGGCCCGGGATGCGGCTGGATGGCCGAGCGCATCACCTGGTTTCACGCGACGCTGCCGGCGCCGCTGGAGCCGGCCGGGCACGATGGCGAGGTGCTGCGCTTTGCCTGCCTGGCGCACGCCGACGTGCAGGCGCTGCTGGCGCAAGGCGCGTTCACGCCCGAGGCGGCGCTGGTGCTGGCGGCGTACTATGGCTGGTGACGCCTGGTGCTCTCCGATCGATAGCTGCTGGCGCTTGCCAGACAAGCGTTCCAGGCCCTTTTCACCATAAAAGTTCGCTGATTTCGGTACCCGCGCCATGGCCCGCTCCCGCCTGCTTCCCGACAACTTCACCCTCGCGCTGCTGGGCACCGTGGGGCTGGCCAGCGCGCTGCCGGCGACGGGCGCCATCGCCGGGTTGCTGGAGCACGCCACCACCGCCGTGGTGGCGCTGCTGTTTTTCATGCACGGCGCCAAGCTTTCGCGCCAGGCGGTGCTGGCGGGCATCGGCCACTGGAGGCTGCACCTGCTGGTGGTGGGCTGCACCTTCGCGCTGTTTCCGCTGCTGGGGCTGGCGCTGCGGCCGGTGCTGCAACCGCTGGTGACGCCCGCGCTCTATACCGGCGTGCTGTTCCTGTGCGTGCTGCCGGCCACCGTGCAATCGGCGATCGCCTTCACCGCCGTGGCCGGCGGCAACATGGCAGCGGCGGTGTGCAGTGCATCGGCCTCCACGCTGCTGGGCATCTTCATCACGCCGGTGCTGGTCGGGCTGGTGCTGCCGCAGGCCGCCAGTGCCCAGCACGACGTGCTGTCGGGCATCGGGCGCATCCTGGTGCAGCTGATGCTGCCGTTCGTCGCCGGGCACCTGATGCGGCCGTGGATCGGTGGCTTCATGGGCCGCCACGCGGCGGGGCTCAAATACGTGGACCAGGGCTCGGTGCTGCTGGTGGTCTACACCGCGTTCAGCGCGGCCGTGGCGGGCGGGCTGTGGCGGCTGATGCCGCTGCCCGCGCTGGGCGGGCTGGTGCTGGTGTGCGCGGTGATCCTGGGGCTGGTGCTCGCCTTCACCACCTGGCTGTCGCGGCGGCTGGGGTTCTCGCGCGAGGACGAGATCACCATCGTCTTTTGCGGCTCCAAGAAGAGCCTGGTGAGCGGCGTGCCCATGGCCAAGGTGCTGTTCGACTCGCAGGCGGCCGGCGCGATCGTGCTGCCATTGATGGTGTTTCACCAGTTGCAGCTCATGGTCTGCGCGGTGCTGGCACAGCGCTATGCCCGCGGTGGCCCCGCCAGGTAGGCCGCGCGTCTGCAGCACTCCACGTCGGGCCGCGTCGGGCGCGCCGCCCAGGCCGGCAACCACCGCGCAGCGCCTCAGCGGGATGTTCTCAAGGATGGTCCGCCTGCGGCTCGGCCATCGGCCGCAGGTTCTGCAGCCGGCTGGGCGCCAGCACGCCGGCGGTCTCCAGGATGGGGTAGGCGATGGAGCTGATGTGCGAGTTGATGCGCTTCAGATCGCTGATCAGGTCGATGTGCAGCGAGCTGGTCTCCATGCTGTGCACGGTGCGGTCGGACAGGCGCATCAGGTGGCTGGTGGCATACGCCCGCTCCAGGTTGCGAAAGTGCACCTTTTCCTCCAGCAGACGCTGCGCGTCGCGCACGTTGCCGTTGAGGAACACGCTCATCCCTAAGCGCAGGTTGCTCACCAGGCGCTGGTGCAGCTCGGTGATCTCGGCCATGCCGGCCTCGGAGAACTGCCGGCCCTTCCTGATCTTCTTTTCCTCGATGTCCTGCAGCACGCGCTCGACGATGTCGCCGATCTGCTCCATGTTGATGGTGAAGCTGATGATGTCGGCCCAGCGCCGGCTCTCCTCCTCGCCCAGGTCGTCGCGCGAGATCTTGGTCAGGTAGTACTTGATGGACGAGTACAGCTCGTCCACCTCGTCGTCCATGCGGCGCAGGCGCTCGGCGAGCTGCTGGTCGTTCTTGCGGATCACGTCCATGATGCCCAGCAGCATGGTCTCCACCACGTCCGCCTGGTACAGCGCCTCGCGCACGGCGAACGAGATCGCCAGCGACGGCGTGCCCAGCGCCGAGGGGTCGAGGTGGTGGGGCCGGCCGGCCTGGGCGTTCACCGGCTTGGGCAGCAGCCGCGCCACCCACTGCGCAACCCACTGCGTGAAGCCGATGAAGCCCACGCTGATGATGATGTTGTAGGCCAGGTGGAACAGCACCACGCTGTGCGCCGTGCCGGGCAGGCGCGGCTCCACGTGCTCGATCCACACGCCGATGAACGGCGCCATCAGCACCACGCCCAGCACCTTGAACACCATGTTGCCGATGGTCACCTGGCGCACTTCCACGCTGGAGCGCGCCATGGTCAGCACCGCCGCCAGGCCGTTGCCCAGGTTGGCCCCCAGCACCAGCCCCAGTGCCATGCCCAGCGGCACCACATGCGTGTCCGCCATGGCAGCGATCAGCAACACCACCGCCAGGCTGGAGTACGACACGATGGCCAGCACCGCGCCGATCAGGATCTCCATCCACAGGTCGCTTGCCAGCGTCTGCAGGATCATCTGCGTGACCGGCGAACTCATCATCGGCTCGGTGGCCTGCACCACGCGCTCCAGCGCCAGCAGCATCAGCCCGAGGCCGATGAACACGCGTCCCACGCGCCCGGCGGTGCTGGCCTGCCGGGTGATGAACAGCACCACCCCGACGAAGATGAACACCGGCGACAGCCACGACAGGTCCTGCGAAAACAGCATGGCCATCAGGGCCGTGCCGATGTCGGCGCCACGCATCACGGCCAGCGCCGCGGGCAGCGAGATCAGCCCCTGGCCGACGAAGGAGGCGGTCATGAGCGAGGTGGCGGTGCTGGACTGCACCAGCGCCGTGACCCCGATGCCCGACAGCGCTGCCGTGAACCGGTTGCCCAGGCTGCGCGCCAGCAACGTGCGCAAGTTCGCACCGAAAACGCGCAGGACCCCCGTGCGCACCAGGTGGGTGCCCCACACCAGCAGGGCCACCGCGGCCAGCAAATTGAGCAGATGCTTCATGTTGTTTTAATCGTTCTGGGGCGCTGCCGCGAGCCCATGCGCCGGCGCGCCTAACATTGCAGCATACCGCTGCTGCGCCTGCAGCGGCGCGGGCCTGCCGAAAACCCGGGGGCCGGGTTGCGGCGCTCGTGCGGGCAAGAATTTCCCCGCCTCTTTTCGCCCAGGCGGGTCCACGGGTTCTGGCGCTCGGCGCGAGTGCAGCGCGAAACGTTCAGTCTCGATGCCCCGTCTGGCCTGCCGGCCGTGCGGCACCTCCGTGCAGGAGACCCCGCGCGTGGTCGCGCACCTGGCCCACCTGTCGAACGGGATCGCCTCAGTCAGTCCAAGCAGCCGCGGTGCCGTCGCAAACCAAACAGACAGGGGCGCTCCTGGGCGGGTGGCGCGGCAGAAGGCTGCGCCAGTCGAGCAGAGCTCGGCTGCATCCGACCCGCTGCCCGACCAGACCTGGCAGCGGGACGCCCCGACGGCGGCCCTCCCGCTGAAGCAGACGGGCAGCTCAGGCCGAGCGGCGCACGCGCCGCAGCTCGTCCAGGATCAGGCAGACGGCGCCGACGGTGATGGCCGCATCGGCGATGTTGAAGGCGGGAAAGTGCCCGCCATGGAACACGCCCGCGAGGAAATGCCAGTGGAAGTCCAGGAAGTCCACCACGTAGCCATGCTGCAGCCGGTCGACGACGTTGCCGATGGCGCCCCCCAGGATGCTGGACAGGGAAAACGCGAACAGCTTTTGGCCGGGGTGCTGGCGCAGCTGCCAGACGATGAAGGCGGCCGCAGCCAGGCCGATGCCGGTGAACAGCCAGCGCTGCCAGCCGCCCGCATCGGCCAACATGGAGAACGCCGCGCCGGTGTTGTGCGCGCGCACGATGTTGAAAAAACCCGTCACCGGCGTCGCGTCGCCCAGGCGGTAGTAGCCCAGGATCAGCGTCTTGGTGAACTGGTCGGCAATGAAGATCAGCAGGGCCCAGCCCAGCCAGGGCCAGAGACTGCCGCCGGCTTTCCTGCCGCTGGCGAGGCTGCTCGGGCGCGCCATCACGCGTGCAGCCGGGCTTCGCCGGCGCCGTCCAGGTTGCTGGTGCAGCGGCCGCACAGGGCGGGGTGCGCGCTGTCGTGCCCCACGTCGGCGCGCCAGTGCCAGCAGCGCTCGCATTTGGGGTCGGAACTGGCGGAAACGCTGACCTGCAGGGCGTCGGCAGCTACCAGGTCGATAGCAGAAACGATGAAGATGAACTTCAGGTCATCGCCCAGGCTGGCCAGCAGTGCGTGGTCCTCGGGGCCGGCGCTCAGGCGCACCACGGCCTGCAGGGACGAGCCCACGGTGCCCAAGGCGCGCACGCTCTCGATCTCCTTGTTCACCACGTCGCGGATTTCGCGCAGGCGCTGCCACTTGGCCAGCAGGCCTTCGTCGCCCTGGGGCAGGGTGGTGAAGGTCTCCAGGTAAATCGATTCGGAGTGGCCGAACACCTTCCAGGCTTCCTCGGCGGTGAAGGACAGGAAGGGCGCCATCCAGCGCAGCATGGCGTGGGTGATGTGGTGCAGCGCCGTCTGCGCGCTGCGCCGCGCGAGCGACTTCGGTGCGGTGGTGTACAGCCGGTCCTTGAGCACATCCAGGTAGAAACCGCCCAGGTCTTCCGAGCAGAACAGTTGCAGCTTGGCCACCACCGGGTGGAACTCGTACACCTGGTAGTGCGCCAGCGCTTCTGCCTGGAACTGCGCGGCGCGCGCCAGTGCCCAGCGGTCGATCTCCAGCAGGTCCGCTTCGGCCACCGCGTCGGCAGCGGGGTCGAAGTCGCTCACGTTGGCCAGCAGGAAGCGCAGCGTGTTGCGGATGCGCCGGTAGGCGTCCACCACGCGGGCCAGGATCTTGTCATCGATGGCCAGGTCGCCGGAGTAGTCGGTGGAGGCGCACCACAGGCGGATGATCTCCGCGCCCAGCTTGCCGCTCACCTCCTGCGGCGAGACGGTGTTGCCCAGCGACTTGCTCATCTTCTTGCCCTGGCCGTCCACCGTGAAGCCGTGCGTGAGCAGGCCGCGGTAGGGCGCGCGCCCGAAGATGGCCGACGCCAGCAGCAGCGAGCTGTGGAACCAGCCGCGGTGCTGGTCGTGGCCTTCCAGGTACAGGTCGGCCTCGGGGCCAGAGTCGTGGTGCATGCCGGCGTGCGTGCCGCGCAGCACGTGCCAGAAGGTGGAGCCGGAGTCGAACCAGACCTCCAGGATGTCGGTGCTCTTGGTGTAGTGCTGCGCGTCCTCAGCGCCCAGGATCTCCTCGGCCGTGGCGCGGCTCCAGGCCTCGATGCCGCCCTGCTCGACGATGGCGGCCGCCTGGTCGATGATCTCCATGGTGCGCGGGTGCAGCTCGCCCGAGTCCTGGTGCAGGAAGAAGGGCAGCGGCACGCCCCAGCTGCGCTGGCGCGAGATGCACCAGTCGGGCCGGCCAGCAATCATGTCGCGCAGGCGGGCACGGCCGTTTTCCGGGTAGAAGCTGGTGTGCTCGATGGCCTCCAGGGCGATCTGGCGCAGGGTCTTGGCGGGCTTTTGCGCCGGGTCGGTGAACACGCCCTCGCCCTCGTCCATGCGGATGAACCACTGCGCGGCGGCGCGGTAGATGACCGGGGTCTTGTGGCGCCAGCAGTGCGGGTAGCTGTGGGTGATGGTTTTCGTGTTCAGCAGCCGGTCGGCCACGCGCAGCGCGTCGATGATGACCGGCACCGCCTTCCAGATGTGCTGGCCGCCGAACAGCCCCAGGTCCGGCGCGTACACGCCGTTGCCCTGCACGGGGTTGAGGATGTCCTCGTAGCGCATGCCGTTGGCCACGCACGAGTTGAAGTCGTCCACGCCGTAGGCGGGCGAGGAGTGCACGATGCCGGTGCCGTCCTCGGCCGTGGCGTAATCGGCCAGGTACACCGGCGACAGGCGGTCGAAGGCCGGGTCGACATGCGCCAGCGGGTGGCGGAAGTTGATGTGGTCGAGCCGGGCGCCCAGGGCGGTGGCGACCACGGTGCCCTCCACGCCCCAACGCTCCAGGCACTGCCGGACCAGCGCGCTGGCGACCATCAACAGTCCGCGCTCGGTGTCCACCAAGCTGTATTCGAGCTCGGGGTTGACGTTCAGCGCCTGGTTGGCAGGGATGGTCCAGGAGGTGGTCGTCCAGATGACGGCGAACGCCGGCTTGGGCAACCCGGCCAGCCCGAATGCGGCGGCGAGCTTCTCGGGCTCTGCCGCCGGAAACATCACGTCCAGCGTCTGGCTCTGCTTGTCCTGGTACTCGATCTCGAACTCGGCCAGCGACGAGGCGCAGTCGAAGCACCAGTACACGGGCTTCAGGCCCCGGTAGACGAAGCCGCGCTCCATGACTTTCTTCAGCGCGCGCAGCTCGCCGGCCTCGCTGGCGAAGTTCATGGTCTTGTACGGGTGGTCCCACTCGCCCAGCACGCCCAGGCGCTTGAAGTCCTGCATCTGCTGCGCGATCTGCTCGGTGGCAAAGGCCCGGCCACGGGCCTGCATCTCGTCGCGTGGCAGGTTGCGCCCGTGCAGCTTCTCAATGGCGTTCTCGATCGGCAGGCCGTGGCAGTCCCAGCCGGGGGTGTACAGCGCGTCGAAGCCCTCCAGCTGGCGTGCCTTGACGATCATGTCCTTGAGGATCTTGTTGACCGCGTGGCCGATGTGCAGCTGGCCGTTGGCATACGGCGGGCCGTCGTGCAGGATGAACTTCGGCGCACCGCGGCGCGCGGCGCGCAGGCGCTGGTAGACGCCCTTGTCGTCCCACTCGCGCACCCACTGCGGCTCGCGCTTGGCAAGGTCGCCGCGCATGGGAAACGGTGTATCGGGCATGTTCAGCGTGCTGCGGTAGCTGCTGGCAGGGGCGTTCTTGGTGTTGGGATCGGACATGGGGATTCAGGCCTTCAGGGGTGTCCTGGCGCGCGCGGTCAGCGGCACCAGAAACAAAGGGAGGGCGTGCAGGCCGTGGCCGGCCCGCGCGGGGAAGGAGGCGGTCCCCGTCAAATTCGGTCGCGGGTGGTCTGGCGGCGGGTTTCGGCGTGGGTCGACGCAGCGAACCAGGCACGGGCCTCCTCGCAATCGCGTGCGATGCCGGCCGTGAGGGCCTCCAGGCTCTCGTACTTGCGCTCGTCGTGCAGTTTGTGCAGCAGTTCCACGCGGATGATTTTAC
>DAMCAL010000008.1:0-43833 GCA_032059585.1 Burkholderiaceae bacterium | reverse complement strand
AAACTCGAAGGCAAATACCTGCAGTGTCGCCACTCGGCCATCCGCACCCTGGTCGACCTGAGCGTGCTCGAGCTCATCGGCAAGGCCACCAACACGCCGTACTGGCGCTGCATTCCCAACGGGCGGCCGGACCCGGTGGTGGTGGAGAACATGCGCGCCGCTTTCAACGCCCTGGCGCCCGAGCTGAAAGTGGGGCTGATCCAGGTCATGCTGCGCAGATACGGCCAGCCCATCGAGGTCACGCAGCAATATGACGATGCCACGCGTGCGGCGCTGCAGCAGGTGTACGACACCCATTTCGCGCACCTGGGCACCGTGGACGTGATGGCATGGGAAGGTTTCGAGCCCCTTTTCTTCAACGTTCCCATGCCCTGGGACGCGCCTGCCCAGGCCGCGGCCGGCGCCGCAGGAGCGGCGCAGCCTCCAGGGCCGGCCCCCGCGGCCGGGGCAGGCACATGACGCAGCGCGCGATGAGGCTCCGCGCGCGCCTGCAGCATGGCTGCGCTGCTGCGCTGATCGGGTGGGCCGGCTGCGCAGCGGCGCAGGCCGGCATCGGCGCGCAAGGCGCGGCCAGCGCAGGCGCGGCGGCGCCCCCGGCTGCTGCCCAGGCGGCGGCTGCGCCTTCGGCCAGCGCGGGAGCGCGCTTCCTGGAGGCCTGCAACCTGGCGTTGCAGCGGGGCGTGACCGACCTGGGCTGCCAGGGGCCGCTGTACCGCAACGAACTCGACCGCCTCAAGCGCGAGGCCCTCACCACGCAGAACCCGCAATTGCTGTCCCTGGTGGGCGATGCCTACGGAAGCCGGCGGTCGGGCGTCGGCGACGCGGGGCAAGCCTACCGCTGGTATTTGCTGGCGGCGGTGCGCGGCGATCCGCGCGCCATGCAGCGGCTGGCGGAGATGAACCAGCGCGGCATCGGCACGCCCCAGGACAAGGTCAAGGCCCTGGGCTATGCGCGGCTGGTGCAGCGGCTGGGCGTTCCCGGGGCTACCGAGGCGGGGCAGGACGTGGCGCAGACCATCGAAGCCCTCGGCTCCGAGATGGCGGCCGAGGAAGTCGCCCTGGCCGAGCGTTTCGCCGCCGAGCTGCAGGCGCAGGTGACGCAGGCGGCCTCGGCCACGCCTTCGCAGGGCACCGGAAGCGGCGCCGGTCCAGCAGCGCCGGCTTTCGGCGCATCGCCCGGCGCCACGGTGCCTGGCATGCCCCATGCTCACCGGCCGGACGAGCACACCGCACCGCTGCCTGGCTCCAGGTTGCCGGGCACGCCCTCGCCGCCGTGAGGAGGAAAGACAGACCATGCATTCGATGAAACCATGCCTGGCGACCGGCCTCTTGGCGCTGCTGGTGGCAGGGCAGGCCACTGCAGACGACAGGATCGGGCCGCAGGGCGCCCTCGGTCCATCGGGGCATTTGGGGCCCACGGACAGGCCTGCCGCCGCGCAAACCCGCCCGGTCCAGCCGCCCTCTCGCGCTGCGCAGTCGGCGCGGGGCCCTGGCAACCACGTCGAGGCCTCCGGCAACCGCGCCAGCGCCATCCGCTGCGGCCCGCAAGGCGCGGCCGTGCATTCGGTGGATGTGCGCGGCGCGCAGCTCTCCGGGCGCACGGTGGTCGTGCAAGAGCGCAACGCACAGCACGTCGACACACGCGACTGCCCCGCGCCCGAAGGCGCGCCGGCGCCCACCCCTCAGGTCAACAGCATTCGGATTCGCTGACCAGCCCGCAGCGATCCATCCAGGAATCAATGCCATGCGAACATCCTTTTCCCCCGCCATGCAACCTGGGCCCTGGCTGGGCCTACTGCTCGCTGCCGCGCTGACCACGGCTTGTGGGGATGCCTCGGCCCCCCCGGGCGCACCGCCGACCGCAGCGGCGCCTGCACCGGTCACGGCGCCTGCTCCAGCCCCTGCCGTGGCCGTAGCCCCAGCCGCCGCGGCGGCCGAAACGGCCGCTGCGCTACCCGCTCCTGCCGCCGCACCCCCGGTCGCAGCCGCTGCAGCCCCCCGCAAACTGCCCCTGGGCGTGCAGGGCGTGGCACCGGCCGGCATCACGGTGCGCGTCAAGGGCGTGGAAATCGGCGGCGACGCCACCGTGCTGGACGTCAGCATTTCGTTTGCCAACCGGATCACCGACAGCACGATGCTGGCGCTGGCGGACACGTTCCTCGAAGACGAGCACGGCGCGCGGCTGCACATCAAGCGCCCCGACGGCAACCGCGACATCACCATCCGCGAAGGCGAAACCCTGGACGGGCAACTGGTGTTCCTGGGCAGCGTGCCGACCACGGCGCGCACGCTGCGGCTGGTCTTCAACGATGGCAACGACGGCGACAACATCGTCGCCCCCGGCCTGGTGATGGAGCTGCCGCTGCAAGGCGGCTGAGCGGATGGCCTTGCTATACCGCGCTCGGGCGCTGCCGCTGGCCACGGTCGCCGCTTTCTGGTGTGCTGCCGTCCCGGCCCAGGGCTTGGCCGTGACGCGCAGCGCGCAGCCCCTGGCCCCGGCCGACACGCAGCTCGCGCCAGCGCAGGGCGCGCCCGCCACCCAACTCCAGCCCCGGAGCACGCCAGGCGCGCTGGCACCTGCGCCCACTGCGACGCAGCTGCAGCCGCGCCAGGGCCCCCAGACCGTGCTGCGCCACGCCGAGGTGCCGCCGCACCGCCTGGAGCAGACGCGCGCGCTGCTGGTCGAGCTCCAGGCGAAACCCACGCCGCAGCAGGCCATCTCGATCGACCTGCCGGCCGATGTGCTGTTCGATTTCGACCAGGCGCAACTGCGGCCAGATGCCGCGCCGTCCATCGCCCGGGCGGCAGAGCTCATCCGCAGCTACCCCCGGGCGCCGGTGACCGTGGTCGGGCACACCGATGGCAGGGGCACGGATGCCTACAACGACGCCCTGTCCCTGCGGCGCGCCGAAGCCGTGGCGCGCGAGCTGCACCAGCAGACCGCGCGCCAGGCTGCCACCCGCGGCATGGGCAAGCGTCAGCCTGTCGCGCCCAATGCGCGACCCGATGGCCGCGACGATCCGCAGGGGCGGCAGTTGAACAGGCGCGTGCAGATCCTGCTGGACCTGCCACCGGAAAGCTGACCCATGGCCCTGATCCGCTGTCCCGAATGCAGCCGCGAGGTTTCTTCCCGGGCGCCCGCCTGTCCGGGGTGCGGCTGTCCGCTGCAGGCACGAGGCCTGCGTCCGGAGGAGCCGGCCTGGCGTTCCCCGCATGTCTGGGGCCGGCTGGCCACGGTGCTGGGCGCCTGGCTGGTCACGCCCTGGCTCGCGCGCCTGGTCGTGGCCCTGGCCGTGTGCGTGGTGGCGTACTTCCTGTTCACATCGGGCTGAAACGCGACGAGGCGCAGCCGACGCCCCGCGCGCACGGCGTGGCGTGCAGCGCTTCAGTCCTGGATGTCAGCGCGGGAGGGCGCCGCGGGCGCCTCGAAGCTGTCGCGGAAGGTGAAGACCACCGACGTGAAGAACATCGACGCCAGCATCATCGCGGTGCCGACCATCACGCCCCCGGCGAAACCGGCCCCCAGGCCCAGCACGGCCATCAGCGTCACGACCAGGCTGACGGCCATTCCGGCGACGACGAACACGCCCATCCAGGCCAGGCCGTACACGGTGAAGGCGCCCAGGTTGCGCACGCACGCCACCAGGCTGAAGAACAGCGCCTTCACCGGCGGCACGCCGTGCCAGTGCACGAGGCCCGGTGCATGCCAGAACAGCAGCGACAGCGGCACATAGAGCAGCAGCGATACCCACATCGCCGCCTGGAACTCGCCCGACTCTGCCACCTCCCGCGTGAGCGAGTCGCCGCCCAGGTAGACGCCGGCGAACTGGCCTTCGTCGATCAATGCGGACAGGCCCATGATCAGCAGGAAGCCCACCGCATACAGCGCGCCGAGCGTCAGCATGGCATGCATGCGCTGGCGCCCGGTGCGAAAGGCCACCAGCAGCACCTTGGGCGTGGGCAGGCGGTCCCGGCTGGCTTCGGCGGCCGCCACCATCATCGCCAGCGTGGCCGATGGCAGCAGCGCCAGCGCCACGGCAGGCCCCACCAGGGGCAGCGCAGTCGCCAGTGACATGGCGGCCATGCACAGGAAGAACAGCGCCGCCAGCGCCATGGGGTGCCGCCAGAACACGCGCATGCCCAGGCGTGTCCACTCCAGGCCCGTGCGTGCGGGGACGATGTGCAGTTTCATGGAAAAGCAAAAAGAAGGGGCGCGCAGCGCGGGCTCTATCGGGGGAATTTACCCCAGCGGCCCTGGCCGGCGCCGGGCGGGGGCTTGCGCGTCACGCCAGGGTGAACGGGTGGTCCAGCCGCTGGCGCAGCACGCGCTCGAAATGCGCCGGGTCGTGGGCCTTCAGCAGGCTGGCTTCCCGGGGCAGGTGGTAGTCCCACAGGCGCGATATCCAAAAGCGCAGCGCGCCTGCGCGCAGCATGGCCGGCAGCAGCGCGCGCTCGGCGGCGGTGAGCGCGCGTACGCCCTGGTACGCGGCCAGCAGCGCCTCGGCCCGCTGCGGCACGTGCCGTCCCGTGGGCAGCTCGACGCACCAGTCGTTCAGGCACACGGCCAGGTCGAACAGCCAGGTGTCCACGCCCGCGAAATAGAAGTCGAAGAAGCCCGTCAGCTCCTCGCCCTCGAACATGACGTTGTCACGGAACAGGTCGGCGTGGATGGGCCCGCGTGGCAGTGCCGCATACGCGCTCGATGCAGCCACGTGGTGCTGGTACGCGAGTTCGGCGCGCAGCAGCGCGGCCTGCCCGGCTTCGACGTGCGGCAGCACCACTGGCACCGTCTCGCTCCACCAGGCCAGGCCGCGCAGGTTGGGCTGGTGGCGGTCATAGTCCCGCCCGGCCAGGTGCATGCGGGCGAGCATCGCGCCCACCGCGGCGCAGTGCGAGGCCTGCGGCGCAAGCTGGCTGGAGCCGCGCAGCCGGGTGGCCAGCGCGGCCGGCTTGCCGGCCACGGTGTGCAGGATCGCACCGCGGCGGTCGGCCTGCGGGTCGGGCACGGGAATGCCGGCACCTGCCAGGTGCTTCATCAGGTACAGGTAGAACGGCAGCTGCTCGACGCCCAAGCGCTCGAACAGCGTCAGCACGAACTCCCCCGCCTCGCAGGTCAGGAAATAGTTGGTGTTTTCGATGCCGCCTTCGATGCCCCGCAGGGCCAGCAGCTTGCCCAGTTGCAGGCGGCGCAGCAGCGCGCGCGCCTCCTGGTGGGAGACTTCGGTGAAGACGGCCATCGGAGCGGGAGACGGTCGGCGAAAGAAGGAAGAAGGGAAGTGCGCGTCGCGGCATCAGCGCCGCATGGGCCGCAGGCGAGGAAGGGCGGTCAGAACCGGCCCAGGTTCCACACGCGCGGCGCCTTGACGCTGTCGGAGACGTCCAGGTTGCCCGGCTGGGCGCGCGCGCCATCGCGGGCGTTCACCTCGTAGGAGGGCATGGCGGCGCCCGTCTTGGGCTGCACGGTGATGCTTTGCGTCTGCCCGCCCACGCGCAGCTCGTCCACCCGACTGCCGGCATCTTCGACCACGATGCGCTGCACGCGCTGGGTGCGGCGGTCCTCTCCGTTTTGCTCCTGATTCAATAGCTGCTCGCGCTCGCCAGCATTGGGTTTGAGGCCATTTTGACCACTATTTTGGGCCATGGCGGGCAGGCCGGCCAGGGCCAGCAGCAGGAGGGGCAGGGGGGTGAGGGCGCGCATGGGGCCGATTGTAGGCGGGCGCGTTGTGCGTGGCGTTCAGCGCGCCGGCTGCGCGCCGACCTGGTCCACCGCCTGCTGCACCGCGCGGTAGAACGCGTCGCGCGCCGGCAGGGCGACCGGGTCGCGCGCGCCGCCGCCCCAGTCGGCCAGCGAGACGATGACCAGTTGCCGCCCAGGGTCCAGGAAAATGCCCTGGCCGAAGATGCCGCGCGCGGCAAAGCTGCCGTCGTCGTAGGTCCACCACTGGTAGCCGTAGCCGCGCCCCGGCACGCCGATGTCGGCCTGCTTGTGCGTGGCCTCGGTCAGCCAGCCGTCGGGCACGATGGACGTGCCCTCGCTGCGCGCACCCTCCAGGATGAACTGCCCGAAACGCGCATAGTCGCGCGCCGCCGCCTGGATGCAGCAGCCGCTGATTTCCTGTCCGGTCTTGCTGAGCAGCCAGGTGCCCTGCTGCTCCATGCCGGCGGGGCGCCAGACCTTTTCCTCCAGATACTGCGCCAGGGTCTTGCCGGTGGCCTGGCTGACCAGGACGCCGACCAGGTTGGTCTCGCCGGTGCTGTAGTTCCAGCGCTCGCCCGCCGGCGCGGCGCGTGGCAGCTGGCGCATGTAGCTGACCAGGGCGTCCACGCCTGCTTCAGGCTGGTGGTTGTTGAAGCGCGCCACGTCGGACTGCGGGTCGGCGTAGTCCTCGTTCCAGGCCACGCCCGAGGTCATGGTCAGCAACTGGCGCACGCTCACCGCGTCGTAGGCCGAGCCGCGCATCTCGGGGATGTAGTCGCTGACCCGGTCGTCCAGACTCTTGATGAAGCCGTCCCGGACGGCCGCGCCCACCAGCGTCGAGGTGAACGACTTGGCCACGGAAAAGCTCGTCCAGCGGCCGTCGCCGTCGAAGCCCAGGCCGTAGCGTTCCAGGCGCAGCCGGCCGCCCTGCACGATCAGCAGGGCGGCCGCGCGCTGCGCCTGCATGTAGGCATCCACATCGAGCGGCAGCGCCAGCGGCAGCCCGGGCGGCAGCGGGCGGGGCGTGCCGCTCGGCTGCATGGTGCGCGACTTGGCCAGCACGGGCAGCCGGTCCATGGCGCGAAACGCCGCGTCGCGCTGCTCCTGCGTCCAGAACAGGATGTCGCGGTTGGTGGGCAGCGTCTTGAGCAGGCCGCGCGTTTCCTTGTCCAGGGCGAGCCAGCCCGCCGCGGCCGCCAGGGCCAGAAGGGCGACGGCTCCCAGCGCGATATGGCGCACTCGCATGCGTTCGTCTCCTTGCGTGGTGGGTCGTGTGGATGAGCGGGTCATTGTGCCGGCAGGCGCCGGCCGCCGGCCGCGCTTCGTGTGCAAAATGCCGCCATGAGCGACCCCCAAACCCTGCTGCTGGTGGACGGTTCCAGCTACCTGTACCGTGCGTACCACGCCATGCCCGACCTGCGCGCAGTGCCGGGCGACCCCACCAGCCCTGCCACCGGCGCGATCCGCGGCATGGTCAACATGCTGACCGCGTTGCGCAACGACATGCCTGCCGCGTACGCTGCCTGCGTGTTCGACGCCAGCGGCCCCACTTTCCGCGACGCGCTCTACCCCGAGTACAAGGCGCAACGCGCGCCCATGCCCGACGACCTGCGCGCGCAGATCAAGCCCATCCACGAGGTGGTGCGGCTGCTGGGCTGGCCGGTGCTGTGCATCGAGGGCGTCGAGGCCGACGACGTGATCGGCACGCTGGCCACGCACGCCGCCGCGCGCGGCCTGCGCGTGGTCATCGCCAGCGGCGACAAGGATCTGTCGCAGCTCGTGGACGAGCGCATCACCGTGGTCGACACCATGAGCGGCAAGCGCCGTGACGTGGCTGGCGTGACGGCCGAATTCGGCGTGCCACCGAAGCTGATGGTGGACTTCCAGGCGCTGGTCGGCGACACCGTGGACAACGTGCCGGGGGTGCCCAAGGTCGGACCCAAGACCGCTGCCAAGTGGCTGCTGGAGCACGGCTCGCTGGACCAGCTCATCGCCAACGCCCACACCATCAAGGGCGTGGCCGGCGAGAACCTGCGCGGCGCGCTGGACTGGCTGCCGACCGGGCGCACGCTGGTCACCATCAAGACCGATTGCGACCTGTCCGAAGCATTGGCAGGCTACCCTGACGCTATTGATTCAATAGCTGTCGGCGCACAGCAGACAAGCGATCTGGCCGTTTTTTACGAAAAATACGGCTTTCGGTCGCTGGCACGCGCGCTGCACGCCGACGGCGCGGGCGCCCCGGGCCAGGCGGCGCCCCTGTCTGCCGCCCTGCACAGCGAGGGCGCCACCGTGGTGGCCGAGGCCGCGCAGCAGCGCGAAGTCCAGTACGAGACCATCCTGACCTGGGAGCGGTTCGACGTGTGGCTGGCACGCATCCAGGCCGCGCCGCTGGTGGCGCTCGATACCGAGACCACCTCGCTGGACGAGCTGCGCGCCTGCATCGTCGGCCTGAGTTTCAGCGTCGAGGCCGGCAGCGCCGTCTACATCCCGCTGGCGCACGACGGCCCGGATGCACCCGAGCAGCTGCCTCTGGACGAGGTGCTCGCGCGCCTGAAACCCTGGCTGGAAGACGCGACGCGGCACAAGCTGGGCCAGCACGTGAAGTACGACCGCCACGTGCTGGCCAACCACGGCATCGACGTGCGCGGCTACGTGCACGACACCATGCTGCAAAGCTACGTGCTGGAAGTGCACAAGCCCCACGGCCTCGCTAGCCTGGCCGAGCGCCACACCGGGCGCACCGGGCTGTCCTACGAAGACCTGTGCGGCAAGGGTGCCAAGCAGATCCCGTTCTCGCAGGTGGCCGTGGAGCGCGCCGCCGCGTACTCGTGCGAGGACTCCGACCAGACGCTGGACGTGCACGGCGTGCTGTGGCCGCAGCTTGAGGCCGACGCACGCCTGCGCGGCATCTACGAGTTGGAAATCGCCTGCAGCGAGACGCTGTTTCGCATCGAGCGCAACGGCGTGCTGATCGACGCCCAGCAGCTGGCCCAGCAAAGCCGCGACCTGGGCCAGCGCATCATGGCGCTGGAGCAGCAGGCCTACGAGATCGCCGGCCAGCCGTTCAACCTGGGCAGCCCCAAGCAGCTGGGCGAGATCTTCTTCGACAAGCTGGGCATGCCGGTGGTCAAGAAGACGGCCACCGGCGCGCGCTCGACCGACGAGGAAGTGCTGGAAAAGCTGGCCGAGGACTACCCCCTGCCGGCGACGCTGCTGGAGCACCGCAGCCTGGTCAAGCTCAAGGGCACGTACACCGACAAGCTCGGCCAGCTGGCCGACCCGCGCACCGGCCGCGTGCACACGCACTATGCACAGGCCGTCGCAGTGACCGGGCGCCTGTCGAGCAACGAGCCGAACCTGCAGAACATTCCGATCCGCACCGCGGAAGGTCGGCGCGTACGCGAGGCCTTCGTCGCGCCGCCGGGGCGGCTGATCGCCAGCGCCGACTACAGCCAGATCGAGCTGCGCATCATGGCGCACATCAGCGGCGACCAGGCCCTGCTGCACGCCTTCACCGCCGGGCTGGACGTGCACCGCGCCACCGCGGCCGAGGTCTTCGGCGTGGCGCTCGAGCAGGTCAGCAGCGAGCAGCGCCGCTACGCCAAGACCATCAACTTCGGGTTGATCTACGGCATGAGCAGCTTCGGCCTGGCCAAGTCGCTGGGCATCGGCACGGCCGCCGCGAAGAACTACATCGACCGTTATTTCGAGCGCTACCCCGGTGTCAAGCGCTACATGGATCTGACGCGCCTGGAGGCCAAGGAGCGCGGCTTCGTCGAAACGGTGTTCGGCCGCCGCCTGGTGCTGCCCGAGATCAACTCGCCCAACGGCCCGCGCCGCAGCGCTGCCGAGCGCGCCGCCATCAATGCGCCCATGCAGGGCACGGCGGCGGACCTGATCAAGATGGCCATGGTGGCCGTGCAGGAGACGCTGGACCGGGACCGGCCCGAGGTGCTGATGGTCATGCAGGTGCACGACGAACTGGTGTTCGAGCTGCCTGAAGCGCAGGCCGACTGGGTGCGCGCCGAGGTGCCGCGCATCATGGCGAGCGTGGCGCAGCTGAAGGTGCCGCTGCTGGCTGAAGTGGGGCTGGGGCGCAACTGGGAAGAGGCGCACTGAACGGGGCGGCAGCCGCCCGCCGCCAATCCGGCGGGTGGCCTGTGGGTACTGCCGGCTAACGGGCGCGGCGGGCTATGCTTTTTTCCCGCACGGCCGCTGGCCGCGCCCTCAGGAGCCTGCTGCATGAAATGCCCCGTTTGCCCCGACGCTTCCCTGGCCATGACCGACCGGCAGGGCATCGAGATCGACTACTGTCCGCAATGCCGGGGCGTCTGGCTGGACCGTGGCGAGCTGGACAAGCTGATCGAGCGCGCCGCGCCGCAGGCCAGCGCGCCGGCGGCCGCGCCCTCCCGGCCGCTGGATCCGCGCCACGCAGACCCGTACCACCACAAGCGCTACAAGAAGAAGAGCCTGCTGGGGGAGTTGTCCGACTTTTGACCAACGCTGGCGCGGCCTGGTCCTGGTGCTGGTCCTGGTCCTGGTACGCGCAGGGCGCTGCGGTCGCGCACAACATGCGGTACCGTGCAGCGCTGGGATGGGGCCTGGGGCTTGCCTTTGCGTCGCTCTCGGCGCCAAGCGCGGCGCATGCGGCTGCTTGCGCCCGTTCTTCTCTCCACGCCGGTTGCTGACACTGCTTCCCTGACGCCTTGACCCTCGATCTGCCGCGCATCCGCGCCATCACCCTCGACCTGGACGACACGCTGTGGCCTGTCTGGCCCACCATCGCGCGTGCCGAGGCGCGCCTGCACGCCTGGCTCGCGGAGCGCGCGCCGGCCACGCATGCACTGGCCATCCAGCACAGCGTGGTGCGCAGCATCCGCGCCCAGGTGCTGGAGGAGCATGTCGGCCTGGCGCACGACCTGGGCGCACTGCGGCTGGAGGCCCTGCGCCGCATCCTGGCGCGCGCGGGCGACGACCAGGCCCTGGCGGACGCCGCGTTCCAGGTCTTCCTGGCCGCGCGCCAGGAGGTGGACCTTTTCGACGACGCGCTGCCGGCGCTCGAGCGCCTGAGCGGCCGCTACCCGCTGGTCGCGCTGACCAACGGCAATGCGGACATCGAGCGGGTCGGCCTGGCGCGTTTTTTTCATGCTTCTGTGAGCGCCGCCGACGCGGGCGTGGCCAAGCCGGATGCGCGCATCTTCCGGCTCGGCGCCGAAGCGGCCGGGGTGGCGCCGGCGCAGGTCTTGCATGTGGGCGACGATCCCCTGCTGGACGCGCAGGGCGCGCTTGATGCCGGCATGCAGGCCGTCTGGCTGCACCGGCCGATGCAAGCCCAGGCCTCTGGCTTCCGTCCCTCTTCGGGTGCCCCTGACAGCGGCCGCGCAGCCGTTCCGGTCCCGGCCTGCGCCGCCGTGGCCGATCTGCATGCCCTGTGTGGTCTGCTGGGGCTGGCCTAAACTCGACGCGCCGTTGCCCGCCGCCCGCCTGGCCCTGGCGATGCCGCGCAAGGCGCCTTGTTGACGACCTTTCTCGCAAACCATGCCACGCACACCCCCTTTTCTGCCGCAGGTGCGCTCCGTGCCTGCCACGCAACCGCTGGTCTGGCTGGCGCAGGGCTGGCGGGACCTGCGCCGCATCGGCTGGCTGAGCCTGGCGCACGGCGCAGCGCTGGCAGCCTTCGGCCTGCTGATTGCCGCCGTGGCGCGTGAGCGTTTCTGGCTGCTGGTGGGTGCGATGTCGGGCTTTCTGGTGGTGGCGCCCGTGCTGGCCACCAGCTTCTACGTCCTCAGCCGCGAACTGGAGCGGGGGCAGCCGCCCCGCGCGGCCGCCGTGCTGCGCACCTGGCTGTTCTGGCAAAGCAGCCACCGCGGCACCAAGTGGGGCCCTGACTACTGGTGCCTGGTGCGTTTCGGGCTGCTGCTGGCGCTGGCCGGCACGGGCTGGGTGCTGACGTCGGCTGCGCTCATCACGCTGCTGGCACCGCTGCCCGTGCAGCAGCCGGCCGATTTCCTGCACCATGTGGTGCTGGCGCCCGACAGCCGCCTGTTTGCGCTGTGGCTCGGCCTTGGCAGCCTGTTGGCGGCCCCGATCTTTGCCTCCAGCGTGGTGGCGATTCCCCTGCTGCTGGACCGTGAGGCGACCCTGTGGCAGGCGGTGCTGGCCAGTTGGCAAACGGTGCTGGCCAACCCCTTCGCGATGGCGCTGTGGGCCGCACTGCTGCTGGCGTTGACGCTGCTCGGCCTGGGCACGCTGTTGCTCGGGCTGGTGGTGGCGATGCCTGTGCTCGGCCATGCCAGCTGGCACGCCTACCGCGACCTGGTGGATGCGTCGGGCCTGCCGCTGCGCGAGCCGGGCCCGTCCGCGTCCGGCAGCGCCGCGACGCGCGCATCCGGGGAAATGACGACGTGATCTTCGGTTTCACGGAGGCGCAGATCTCGGGGTTCTTCCTGACCTACGGGATTGGCGCATTCATCGTCTTCATGCTGTTCATCATCGGCCACCTCGCATGGGAGTCCAAGGCCGGTCGCTTCGGCGCGTTCGTGCTGTTCCTGGGGCTGGGCGTGGGCTTCACCGGCTTCCTGGCCAAGATCGTCATCCAGTGGTGGCTGGAGCGCTAGGGACAGCGGACCAGGCGACGTTCCACTTCCGCCCCGGCAGGGTCTTCGTGCACTATCGGGACTTCAGGCCCATCTTTTCAGGAGCATCCGACCATGCACAACGACCTTCGGCAAGATTTCCACGCGCTGGTGCCCGGCACGGGCCACGGCAGCCGCCGCACGGCCCTGCAGTGGATGGTCGGGGCCGGCTACGCCGCGGCGGCCGCGCCGCTGGTGGCGCAAACCGCCATCCGCACGCCCGCCGACGGGCTGACGGCAGGTGACGTGCTCATCGACGCCCAGGGTTTCAAGTTGCCCGCCTACCGCGCCGCGCCGGCGGGGCGCAGCGGGCTGCCGGTGGTGCTGGTGATCCAGGAGATCTTCGGTGTGCACGAGTACATCGCCGACACCTGCCGGCGCCTGGCGCAAGCCGGCTACCTGGCGATCGCGCCGGAGCTGTTCGCCCGCCAGGGCGACCCGATGGAATACGGGGAGCTGGCGCGGCTGATGAGCGAGCTGGTGGCCAAGGTGCCCGATGCCCAGGTGCTGGACGACCTGGACGCCACGGTGCGGTGGGCCGCCCAACATGGCGGCAACGCAGACAAGGTGGCCATCACCGGCTTCTGCTGGGGCGGGCGCATCACCTGGCTGTATGCGGCGCGCGGCCCGGTCAAGGCGGGTGTGGCCTGGTATGGGCGGCTGACCGGGCAGGCCAGCGACATGAACCCGCGCCAGCCGATCGATGTGGCGGGACAGCTGAAGGCGCCGGTGCTGGGCCTGTACGGCGGGGCCGACAGCGGGATCCCGCTGGCAACGGTCGAGCAGATGAAAGCCGCGCTGGCCAAGGGCCCGGCTGCTGCCCGCGCGTCCGAGTTCGTCGTCTACCCCGATGCGCCGCACGCCTTCCACGCCGACTACCGCGCGAGCTTTCGCCAGCAGCCCGCCGAGGATGGCTGGCGCAGAATGCTGCAGTGGTTCGAGCGCCACGGGGTGCACTGAACATTCGCCGCTGGGGCGTGTCCACGGCGCGCCTTTCGTCTGCTGAAATGCCATGAAAATCATCCGCTCTCGCGAATTCCGCGCGGACCGCGCCTGGGGCGCTCTGGACATTGCCAACATCGACGGCGTCACCACGCGGCTGCACTGGACAGACCAGCCCTACCGCTGGCACGTCAACGATGGGGAAGAAGTGTTCGCCGTGCTCGACGGCCGCGTGGAGATGCGCTGGCGCGAGGCCGGCGCAGAACGGCGCACCGTGCTGGAGATGGGCGACGTGTTCCACGCGACCGCCGGCACCGAGCATGTCGCGCACCCGATCGGTGCGGCGCGCATCCTGGTCGTGGAGCGCGAGGGCAGCGCATGAGCGCCGGGCCGGAACGCAGGATCTCGGCCTTGCCTGCCCCTGCCCCTGCGGCTGGCGCACGGCACGGCCGAACGCCGTGACCCGCTGCGGCGCTGAAGGTGGATGACCTGTGGCCCTGAGCGTTTCAGTCCTCACCCCGGCGCACGCGCCCGCATACCGCGCGCTGCTGCTGCATGCGTATGCCAGCGAACCGGATGCGTTCACGTCCACTGCCGAGGAGCGCGCGGCGCTGCCGCTGTCGTGGTGGGCGCAGCGGCTGGAGGGTGCGAAGAGCGGCAGCGTCGCCCTGGGACTGTTCAGCGGCAGCGAGCTGGGCGGCTCGCTCACCTTGGTCTTTTCAACACGGACCAAAACCCGGCACAAGGCAGAGCTGGCTGCGATGTTCGTGCGGCGCGCCTGGCGCGGCAAAGGAGGAGGGCGCCAACTCGTCGAAGCGGCGCTGCAGCATCTCCGGCAGTGCCAGCCGCACGTCAAGGTCGTGACGCTGACCGCGACCGAAGGCAACGCGCCGGCGCTTGCGCTGTATCGCGCAGCAGGGTTCCGCGAGTTCGGTGTCGAGCCCATGGCCGTCGTCTCCGGGACCGGCTACCTGGGCAAGGTCCACCTGTGGCGGCCAACGGCATAGCGGGCCCCCCCGTATCCAGGTGGCCCACCCCGCAGAGGTCTCTTCGGTGCGCCAGCGAGCACTCGCCTGGGCATTGGCGGGTCGCATGGTCCAGGGCGAACTGCCCCCTGTGGCGCATGGGCGCGGAACGCGTTGGTGGACGTTTCGCCCTTTTGGACGTGAGCGGCGCGCGGCGTGTGCGCGCCGCGGCCGCATCGTGTTGGCCGCGAAGCCTTCAACAGGAAGCAGCGACGCGCGTCGCCGGAAATGGCCGCGCCGGCGCGCTCCTCTACTTGATCACGAACGACTGCGCGGGTGCGTCCCGCATCACCTTGTCCGGTGTCATGGGCGTGCTGCGCAGGCGCTTGCCGGTGGCGTGGAAGATGGCATTGGCCACTGCTGCCGCGGTGCCGACGATGCCGATCTCGCCCACGCCCTTGGCGCCGATGCGGCTCACGATGCGGTCGTCCTCGTGCACGAAGATCACATCGATGTCGGGGATGTCGGCATTGGCCGCGACGTGGTATTCCGCGTAGTTGTGGTTCATGAAGCGCCCCAGCGCATGGTCGGTGTGGGTCTCTTCGTGCAGCGCCTGGCTGATGCCCCAGACCACGCCCCCGCTGATCTGGCTGCGTGCGGTGCGGGCGCTGATGATCCGCCCCGCCGCCACGGCGCTCACGACACGCGTCACGCGCACCGTACCCATTTCCTCGTCCACGCACACTTCGCAGAACACGGCGGAGTGGACGGCGCGGATGTACTTCTTCTGCTTGAGCACGTTGGGCGTCAGCAGGTACTTCACGTCGATCTCGCTCCTGCCGGCGTGCGACAGCAGTTGCGTATAGGGCAGCGCCACTTCGGGCCTGCTGCGCAAGCGGATGGCGCCCCCCGAAAAATCCACTTCCTTGAAGCGTGCTTCTTCGAAGCCGGAGCCTTTCACGTGGCGCGCCAGCGTCCACAACTCGCGCTGGATTTTTTCGCAGGCGCCGGCCACGGCCGAGCCCACGGTGGCCATGTGCGAAGAACCCCCTTCGATGGGCGCCACGGGCAGGTCCGAGTCACCCAGCATGAACGTCACCTGCTCCAGTGGCAGGCCGAGGGCGTCGGCGGCGACGAGGCTCATGGATGTGTAGGTCCCGGTGCCGATGTCAGTGGCGGCGCTGCCGACCACCAGCCGGCCATCGGCGTGCAGCACGGCGCGCACGCGGGCAAACATCTGCATGGCGTCCCAGATCCCGCTGGCCATGCCCCAGCCGACCAGCTCACGCCCTCGGCGCATCGAGCGCGGCGCGGGTGGCCGCTTGCTCCAGCCGAAGCGCTCGGCGGCCTGTTCATAGCAGGCGCGCAGTTCCTTGGTGGAGTAGGGCAGGTTCTTGCTCGCGTCATGCTCCGTGTAGTTCTTCAGGCGCAGAGCCAGCGGGTCCATGGACAGGGCGTAGGCCAGCTCGTCCATGGCGATCTCCAGCGCATACACGCCGTGCGCCGCCCCGGGGGCGCGCATGTCGATGGGCGTGTACTGGTCGAGCGGAACGAGCTTGTATTGGAGCCGCACGTTGTCACAGCGGTACAACTGGCCCGACCAGTTCACCACCACTTCCACGTAGTCCTCGAATCGGGAGGTTTCGGCGATGGCCTTGTGCACCACGGCGCGCAGGGTGCCGTCGCGCTCGGCAGCCAGTTTCACGCGCTGCCACGTCTCAGGGCGGTGGCCGAAGGTGAACATCTGCTGGCGCGTGAGCACCACGCGCACGGAGCGTTGCAGGTGCAGCGCGGCCATGGTGGCGAGCACCAGGTTGTACTGCGGCCGCAGGCCCGAGCCGAAGGCGCCGCCCACAAACGGGTTGCGCACGGTGACCTTGTCCTTGCCCAGGCCGAACACGCGCGACACCAGCCACCGGCAGTTCTGCGAGCCCTGGCTCTTGTCGTAGATGGTCAGGTGCCCGTCCTCGCCGTACACGACCGTGGAGGCGTGCATCTCCATCGGGTTGTGATGTTCCACGCCGCTGTAGAAGGTGGCGTCGACCTTCACGGGCGCGTCGTCGAAGGCCTGGTCGGCGTCGCCCCGCGGCTTGGGCGGCGGCGAGTAGCCCGCCTTGAGGCGACTGGGCTCATGCGCGCGCCCCATGTGGGCGACCAGGTTGGTCTCGTGCGCCTGCTCTGCGTATTCAATCTCCACGAGGCGCGAGGCTTCGCGTGCGGCCTCGAAGGTCTCGGCCACCACCAGCGCCACGGGCTGGGCGCTGTAGTGCACCTCTGCATCCAAGAAAGGCTTGAACGGGCTGCCGCCCGGCGCCGTCATGTCCTTGTAGAACAGGTCCATGGAGCGCACCTTGGGCCGGTTCTCGTGCGACAGCACGTCCAGCACGCCCGGCACCGCCCGTGCGCGCGTGGCATCGATGCGTACGATGCGCCCGCGTGCGATCGTGCTGTTCACGACGACTCCATACGCCAGGTCGGGCGCGGCGTACTCGGCCGAATACCGTGCCTGACCCGTCACCTTCAGGCGCCCGTCCACGCGCGCCACCGGCATGCCGATGCGCACGTCGCCCGTGCCGGGCTCGGCCACCGGCTGTTGGCTGTCGTTGGGGGCGGGGATCATGCCGGCTCCTCCTGGAAGATGCCGGCGGCGAGTTCGCCGGTGTTGGTCTGCTCGCCACGCTGCGCCATCTCCAGGGCGCGCACGATGGCCCGGCGCGCCAGCGGGATCTTGAACCCGTTGTAGCCCGGACCGTGCTCGCTGCCCCAGGCCTGCGCCGGGGCCAGCAAAGCATCGGCGGCGCGCTCGAAGACGGCAGCCCCGGGCGGCTCGCCTTCCAGCAGGCGTTCTGCCGCCAGGTCGCGCCACGGCTTGTGGGCCACGCCGCCCAGCGCCAGGCGCGCATGGCGCATGCGCCCGTCTTCTTCCAGTTCGAACGCAGCGGCCACCGATACCAACGCGAAGGCATACGAGGCGCGCTCGCGGATCTTCAGATAGGCGCTGTGCTGCGCATAGCCGCGCGGGGGCAGTTCGATGTGCGTGATGAGCTCGTCGGGCTCCAGAGTGGCGTCGCGCTGCGGCTCGTCGCCCGGCAAGCGGTGGAAGTCGGCAAAGGCAATGGCACGCGCGCCGCGCAGGGACTGCACGTGCACGGTGGCCTCCAGCGCAGCCAGGGCCACGCACATGTCCGACGGGTGCGTGGCGATGCACTGCTCGCTGGTGCCCAGGATGGCCAGCTGGCGCGCCAGGCCCTCCTTGGCCGGACACCCGCTGCCGGGCACCCGCTTGTTGCACGGCACGCCCACATCATAGAAATAGAAGCAGCGCGTGCGCTGCAGCAGGTTGCCGCCGTTGGTGGCCATGTTGCGCAGTTGCGGCGAGGCACCCGCCAGGATGGCAGCCGACAGCAGCGGGTAGCGCTCACGCACCAGCGGGTGCTTGGCGGTGTCGGCGTTGCGTGCGAGCGCGCCCAGGCGCAGTCCGCCCTGGGCTGTCTCCTCGATGGTGGCCAGCGGCAGGCGCGTGATGTCGACCAGCCGCGAGGGCTGCATGACATCTTCCTTCATCAGGTCGATCAGGTTGGTGCCACCCGCGATGAAACGCGCGCTGTGCGAGGTGCCCAGCGGCAGCGCGCCCGGGCCGATGGCGGAGAGGGCGGCCGCCAGGTCCGCGGCAGGCGTATAGGCAAACGCTCTCATGCGGCCTCCGTCGAGGGTGCGGGCGCCGCCGTATCCGACGCCTCGAGCGCGACTTCCGCCACCGCCTTGACGATCTGCGGGTAGGCGCCGCAGCGGCACAGATTGCCGCTCATGCGCTCGCGTATGTCGCCCTCGTGGCGCACGCCGCCTTCGTTCAGCAGCCCGACGGCCGAGCACAGTTGCCCCGGCGTGCAGTAACCGCACTGGAACGCGTCGTGGTCGATGAAGGCCTGTTGCACCGGGTGCAGCGCGTCGCCTTCCAAACCGGCCAGGCGCGGCAGGCCTTCGACCGTGGTGATGTCCGCGCCGTCGTGCATGACGGCCAGCGCGAGACAGGAATTGATGCGCCGGCCTTCCACCAGCACCGTGCAGGCCCCGCATTGGCCATGGTCGCAGCCCTTTTTGGTGCCGGTGAGCTGCAGCCGCTCGCGCAGCAGATCGAGCAGCGTCACCCAGCTGGGCAGTTCGAGCACGTGTTCGCCGCCGTTGATGCGCAGCCGGACGCGGTGCACGGAGGGTGCGGGCGCCTCGGCGCTTTCGTGAGGGGAAGAGGGCATGGCAGGTCTTCGAAGGGTGGGGCGTTCCGCGCAGTATTCGCGGCCTCTGCGAAGTGCCTGTAGGACGGCCTCGCCCTGCGGCGTCGGCGTCAGGTCGCGCAACTCACAACAGCTGCGGATTCATGCGCCACAACGCCAGGTTCAACGCCGCGGCAAACCCCACCCAGGCCAGGTAGGGCAGCAACAGGGCAGCGGCCAGCGGACGAAGCCGCCAGAAGCACGCTGCGGTCGCAGCGATCAGGGCGCACAGCAGCGCGATGTCCAGCAGCGCGGCGGCGCCGCTGTGCCAGGCGAAGAACAGCCAGCTCCACAGCGCGTTGAGCGCCAGTTGCGCGGCGAACAGCACCATGGCGCGGGCGCGCAGCGGCTGCGGTCCGGCGTGCCACGCCAGCCACGCGGCAACCGCCATCAGGGCGTACAGCATGCTCCACACAGGCCCGAAGAGCGCGGCAGGTGGCGCCCAGGACGGGCGCGCCAGGCCGGCATAAAACTGCGGCGCCGAAACGGAGGCGATGGCGCCGATGGCGGCGGCGGTGAAGCAGGCGATCAGGCAGATGCCCAAGGCAGGCCAGTGCCAGGAGCGGTGGAGGGGCGAGGTGTGCATGGAATCCAGGCCGTGGTCAAGACGATTCACGCATGTTGGAGGCACAAGGACGCGGCGCGGCGGTGACTGCAGCGCGCTCTTGTGTCGGAAGCGAGCGCACCTGCAGCCATACCGCCGCCAGCCACGAATTATTTAGGCAAAATCCGCCCCTTGCGCAATCGTGACAAGAGCAGGAAGCTATGACTTTGGTAGCAATCATCGCAGCCACACTGGCCGCTGGGATCGGCAGCGTGTGGCTGGCGGAGCTGCTGTTGCGTCTGGGCGTGGGCCGCGGCGGACGTGTCGGGCCGCAGCACTTGCTGAGTCTGGCTGCGGGCGCGCTGCTGGCCACTGCGTTCATGCACCTGTTGCCCGAGGCGTTCGAGGATGGGGCCGATGCCCACGCCCTGTTCGCCACCTTGCTGGTCGGGCTGGTGTTCTTCTTCCTGCTGGAAAAGGCCGAGCTGTGGCACCACGGGCATGAACATGGGGTGACCCCGCCAGACCATGCCCATCCGCATGAGGGCGGAGACCCGCACGGTCACGGCCACGGCCACGGCCACGGCCACCACCACGCCCACGGGCCCGCAGCCGGTGGCTGGACGCTGCTGACCGGCGACACGGTGCACTGTTTTGGCGACGGCGTGCTCATCGCCTCGGCGTTCATTGCCGACCTGCGGCTGGGCCTCGTCGCCGCGTTGTCCGTGCTGGCGCACGAAGTGCCGCACCACGTGGGCGACCTCATCGTGCTGCGCCAGCGCGGCGCTGCGCGCAACGTGGCACTCGTGAAAGTTTCACTGGCGGGCGCGGCTTCGGTGCTGGGAGGCGTGGTGGGGTACTACCTGGTGGGGCGCTGGCACGCCGCCCTGCCGTTTTTTCTGGTGATCGCCTCCAGCAGTTTCGTCTATGTCGCGCTCGCCGACCTGATCCCGCAGCTGCAGCGGCGGCTGCCCGCGGCGCAGACCATGGCGCAGGTGGCGTGGCTGGTGGCAGGCATCGTGTGCGTGACCCTGGCCAGCTACTTCGCCCACGGCACAGGGCACTGACGGTCACGCCGCCCGCACGGCGGCTCAGGGGTTCAGCTGCTCAGCGCATCGCGCACCGCCCCTACCTGGCGGCGTGATACCGGCACCGGCTGCGCCAGTCCGTGCAACCGCACCGCCCACCCTTCCACTTCGCCGCTGCCGCCTGCCGCCGGGTCGCGCACCAGGGCCCGTAGCGCCCAGCGCGCGACCAGCGTGTTGCGGTGCACGCGCAGGAAATGCGCGGGCAGGCGTGCCTCCAGGTCGGACAGGGCATCGTCGATGATGAAGCTGCGCGTGACGGTGCGCACGGTCACGTACTTCAGTTCGGCGCGCAGGTACAGAACTTCGGAAAGGGGCACGCGCTCCGTGCGCCCGCGTTCCTGGATCACCAGGGACTCGCCAGAAGCGGGCGACAGCGGGACGGCGGCGGCCGCGCCGCGCCCGGCCAGGGTGAGCGCGCGTTGCGCGCGGTGCAGTGCCTGCTGCAGCCGCTCCAGGCGCACCGGCTTGGTCAGGTAGTCTGCCGCGTCCAGTTCGAAGGCATCCAGTGCGTGGTTTGCGTGTGCGGTGACGAAGACGATGGCCGGCGGGTCGGGCAGGCGCTGCAGCGCGTGGGCCAGCGCCATGCCGTCCATGCCGGGCATGTGGATGTCCAGCAGCGCCACATCCACCGCGGACGTGCCAGGCTGGCCCAGGTACGCCAAGGCCTCGCCTGCATGCTGCGCCTCGCTGACCTCGTGGCCGGCGTCCAGGTCGCCCACGAGGCGGCGCAGGCGGCTGCGCGCCAGTGGTTCGTCGTCCACGATCAGGATGTGCATGCGAAGGCGGCTCGGGCAGAAGAAGACCGGGCCGATCTTAGGCCGGCGCAGGCGCGCTGGCGAGGCCGGTGCGCCCTAGCGGTCGGCATCCGCCCGTGCCGGGTGGCAGGGCGTGGCGCCAGGCCCCTCGGGGGCAACCGGCTCACGCCGTGCCATGGCCCAGAAGACGCCGCCCACCCAGGCCACTGCCACCACCGCCGAAAGGCCCATCAGCCAGTGGCCCAGCCGCTCCTGATCGTCCAGCAGGTAGGCATTGCACAGGCGCAGCGGTGAGTCCACGTACAACTGCCCGACGACAAATCCCATGGGCAAAACATTGCCCAGGAAGAATCCCTGCACCACGCGCCCTGCTTGCCGCCAAGACAGGCGCAGTGCCGCGCCGGCCGCCACCAGCGCCGCACACTTGAGCGCCTCGACCACGGCCACGCGCAGCGCCAGGTCGAGTACGCGCGGCACCATCAGCACGGCCAGCACCACGGCAGCCAGCACCAGGCCGGCGATACCGTGGGCGTTCCAGCGCGAAAGGCGCGCCAGGGGCACGGGCCGTGCAACCGGCGCCGCCGCCAGGGCGCCTGCGAGCATCAGCAAGGTGAACTGCAGCACCATGTGGCGCCACATGCTCGCCTCCAGCAGCAGCCGCACGGCCGGTGTGAGCAGCAGTGCCAGGAGCAATGCGCCGGCCACCCCCTGGCGGGCCGGGGACAAGGCGTGGCCCACCGAGCCGAACCGGGCGGGGCGGCGCCAAAGGGCTGTCGACAGCCTCATGGTGCGCTGTCCGCCAGGTGGCGCGCATAGTCCAGCGCCAGTTGCTGCTCGGCCAGATCGAACACGCGGCGCATGCGCCCTCCGCGGTCAAACACCAGCACTGCTGCGTTGTGCTCGAAGTCGCCGCGCCAGTCAGGCACGACCACCACGCCCAGCCGGTTGAGCAGGGTCCTCTGGTGCGACGCGTCCGGCACGCGCACGAAGCGCCAGATGCGCCCGTCGGCACCCAGGCTGCGGCCGTAGCGCGACAGCGTCGGCGGGTCGTCGCGCGCGCTGTCGAAGCTGATGGACAACAGCCGCACGGCCGGGGGCTGGCCCGGCGCCGCATCTGCTTGCAGTGCACTTTGCAGCTGCTGAAAGCTGCCACCCAGCGACAGGCACACGGTTTCACAGTGGGTATAGAAGAAGTCGACGATGGTCGCGCCGCCGCCGTTGGCCAGCAGCGCAGGCAGCGGGACGCGGCCGCCGTCGTCCGCCTGCACCTGCACGTCCGGCACCGGCACCGGGCGCAGCGCCACTTCCAGGCGACGCGCACCCTCGTCTGTCCACACCTGAAAATCGTGCGTCACCCACGCTGCCGCGGTCCAGCCGCTCAGCAGCACCACGATGCTCAGCAAGGCAGTGCGCAGCACGGCGCGCGCCTATTGCGGCGCCAGCGCCCGCAGCGCAGCTTCGCCCTCGAAGGGTGTGGTGCGGTCGCTGGCGCGCTCGCGCTCGAACAGCGCGGCGTCGATCGGCTCGGCCTGGTTCGACCAGCTGGCGCGAATGAAGCTCGCCACGCCCGCCAGCTCCTCGTCACTGAGCTTGGCAAAGGCGGGCATGCTGCCCTGGTAGGTGGTGCCGGCCACCGTGATCTCGCCGTTGATGCCATGCAGCAGGATGTTGGCCAGCACGCGGGGATCACCATGCACCCATTCCGAGCCATCGAGCGGCGGAAACACACCGGGCAGGCCTTTGCCGGAGGCCTGGTGGCAGGCCGCACACTGCGCGGCAAACAGCGCCTTGCCGTCCACGGCCGCGCCGGCGGCGGGCCGGGTCGGGCCGGCCAGGTCGGCCACGGTGCGCTGGTCGCCCAGGCGCGACTGCTCCAGCGGCTCGGACCAGAAAATGTAGAGCACGCCGAAGATCACCATGGCCAGGGTGACGCCCACCGCCAGCAGCGGCATGGGGCGAATGCTCTCTTCCGGGTCGGAATGCTCGCGCTGCTGCGCGCGCTTGTCGGCGGGGGTGTTCATGCGCGGTCTCCTTGGATCACGATGCGGGCGTGTCCGCCGCTGCAGGGCCCGGCGACGGTGCGCCGGCGGCGCCTGCAGCCTCACGCGGCTCAGGCGGCAGTACCGGATAGCTGCGGTTCAGCGCCTGCAGGTACTTCACCAGGTCCAGTGCCTCGGGCGTGGCCACCACCACCTTGTTGGCCGGCGTATAGCCCGGCGGCAGCTTGAGCACCTCGTCGCCGGGCTCGGCCACATCCTTGATGTCGAACAGGTAGGGGTAGGAGGGCATGATCGAGCCGGGTACATAAGCGCGCGGCTGAAACAGGTGGCCCAGATGCCAGTCGCGGCTCGGTTGGCGCACGCCGATGTTCATCAGGTCGGGGCCGGTGCGCATGCTGCCCAGCAGGTGCGGGCGGTCGTAGATGTAGTCCGCCGGCACGGAGGCACGGCCCCAGCCGCGTTCGGCGTCCGGGCCGAAGCTCTTGTCGCGCGGTTGCTGCGTATGGCAGTAGACGCAACCGTTGGCCACATAGGAGGCGCGTCCGCGCAACTCGGCGCTGGTGTAGGGCTTGAGCCCTTCGGGTGCCTTCACGTCGCGCACCTGGAGATAGGGCAGGACCACGAGGGCGGCGGTGGCCAGGCCCAGGGTGACCATGGCGCCCGCGGCCAGTTTGACTTCATTTTCCATGTGCCAGCTCCAGGGACCGTGCGCCGGCCTTGAACAGTGCAGCGCCGGTGCGTGCCGGACCGAACCGCAGCGCCATGGCCAGGAAGTGGCCCACGAAGACGACCTGGCTGGCCACCATCAGCGCACCGCCGACGCTGCGCGACTTGAGCCAGGGCAGCGTGACGGCGACGGAGTCCATGAACGGCCGCGATCCATCGAGCATGTACTCGCCCTGCAGCCAGCCGCCGATGGACAGGCCCACGAAGTAGATCAGGATGCCCACCGCCGCCAGCCAGAACTGCAGCGAGATCAGGCGCGGGTAGGGCCACTCCCAGCGCAGCACGCGCGGCATCATGAAATAGATGGCGCCGAACAGCACCATGGTGACGAAGCCGTAGGCGCCCAGGTGCGCGTGCGCCACCGTGAAGTGCGTGAAGTGCGTCACCTGGTTGATCGAGCGCAGCGCCTCGAACGAGCCCTGCAGCGACGACAGCATGTACATCAGCCCGCCGAACATCATGAAGCGCAGCGTCGGCGAGTACAGCGCCAGCCGGGTGCGCCCCCACATGGTGCCGGCCATGTTGATGGAGAACGCCGCCACCGGGATGATCATCATCATGCTCTGCACGATCGACAGCGTGACCAGCCAGCCCGGCACCGGCCCGCCCACCAGGTGGTGGCCGCCGACCTGGGCGTAGAAGAACGCCAGCGTCCAGAAACCCAGGATCGACAGGTTGTACGAGCGCACCGGCCGGGCGATGATCTTGGGCAGGAAGTAGTAGATGGCGCCCACGCTCACGGGCGTGAACCACAGGCCCAGCACGTTGTGGCCGTACCACCAGTTCATGGTCGCCTGCTGCACGCCGAAATGCACGCCGGGCAGCTTGGCCACCAGGAGCAGCACCGTGATCCACAAGAGCGCCGCCACGTGGTACCAGACCGTGACGTACAGCGACTCCACGCGCCGGTTGACCAGCGTGTAGAGCACCGGGCCGATGATGCAGACCATGCCGGCGACGATGAACAGGCCGATCTGCCAGGGAATCTCCAGGTACTCCATGCCGTCGGTCCAGCCCGCGCCGATGGCGCCGATGCCGCTGGCCACCGCCACGTTGATCAGCGCGCCGCCCAGCATGACCCACATGGCGCCCATCAGCGGCGTGCGCAGCAGCCGCGGCAGCACCCAGATGATCACGGCCAGCGCGGCGTTGGTGATCCAGCCATACAGCACCGCCGTGAGGTGCATGGTGCGGATGCGCCCGA
Source organism: Burkholderiaceae bacterium (assembly GCA_032059585.1). Taxonomy (GTDB): domain Bacteria; phylum Pseudomonadota; class Gammaproteobacteria; order Burkholderiales; family Burkholderiaceae_C; genus Melaminivora. Next base: position 19,002 of record DAMCAL010000008.1, on the reverse strand, counting down.
ACGTCATCCAGGCTTCGCTCACCAGCCAGTCGGGCATGTGCAGCTTGAGCGACGCGGTAAGACCCGCCACCGAGCCCAGCACCAGCCACAGGCAGGCAAAGGCCACGAACATGAACACCGGAAAGGCCGTGGAGCGGTCGGCCTCCAGCCGGTGCTCGATCTCCAGTCCATCGGGTGCGTGCAGCGCATCACCCGGTTCGGTGGCAGCGGCCTGCAATTCGGCGCGCTCGGCCGGCGGCAGCGCCGGGTCGTCGACCTTGCCGATCTCGCCGGGGGCGAAGATCACCGAGGCCGCGCGGGGGTTCTCCATCAGCAGGCCCTTGCGCATCGACCAGATGAAGACGAAGAGTCCCATGATCGACAGCAGGAAGGCGCCCAACAGGCTCATGACGGCACTGTCCATGAACGGGTTTCCTTTCGTGGGGGCGGCGCGTGCCGGGCGCCGGTTCGTTGATGCATGGCAACTGCCCGCATGGGCGGGCACGCCAGGCATGGCCCTGGCATTTTAAAGTTCATTCCGAGTGAATGTTTGACGCCGGCCGCTGCGGCCTTGTCAAGCGCGGTGTTAAGCCGCTCGGGCTGCAAGTGTTCAAGGGAGCCCTGCGACAGGGCGAGGCGAGGGCTCAGCGCGTCGGAAGCGTGATGCGCACTTCGTACAGCCCGTCCTGCATGCTCGCGTGGAAATCGCAATCCACATCGTGCAGCAGGCGCAGCCGCTCGCGCACGTTGGCCTGCGCGATTCCATGTCCCGACGACACCTTGGGCGTGTCGGCCGGCACGGTGTTGGTGATGCACAGGCGCACCTGCTGCCCGCGCAGTTGCGTGCTGATGCGCAGCTTGGCGGTGCCGTTCGCGCTGGGCTCCACCCCGTGCTTGACCGCGTTCTCCACCAGGGGCTGCAGCAGCAGCGGCGGAACGCGCGCCGACCCGGTGCCCTCGCCTAGTTGCCACTGCACGCGCATGCGATCGCCGAAGCGCACCTGCTCAATGGCCAGGTACTTGCGCGCCAGGTCGACCTCGTCGGCCAGTGTCGCCGCTTCGCCCTGTTCCACCAGCGCGTGGCGGAACAGGTCGCTCAGGTCTTCCAGCAACGCCTCGGCGCGCGCCGGCTCGTCACGCACCAGCGCGATGGCGCTGTTGAGGGTGTTGAACAGGAAGTGCGGCCTGATGCGGGCCTGCAGTTCGGTCAGGCGTGCCGAAGTCCCGGCCGGCAGGCGGGCCCTCGCGCGCAGCGCCAGCGCCGCGACCAGCAAAGCCGCCATCAGGGCGCCGCTGGCGGCGCTGGCAAGCCAGGGCAGCGGCGTGTTGCGCGCAGGATCGGCTAGCGCCAGCAGGCCGCAGGCGGCCAGGCCCGACAGCGCGCCCAGGAGCACACCTGCGGCGTGCTGGATCGCCTGGGGCAGCCGTGCCAGCGCGTGCTTGGCCGCGCACCCGGTCAGCAGCCACGCCAGCGTGGCCGGCAGGGCGGCGCCGGTCAGCAGCGCCAACCGTGCCACCCACTCGATCAGCGTGTCCACGCCGAAAAGCGCCGCAACGCCCAGCACCACCTGCACGAACAGCACGGCGCGCAGCACCACCCCCACATGGCAGGCGTCGAACAGCAGGGCGTTGCCTGCGCCAGGCGCCTGGCGCGCGCGCGGGGAAGGGAGGGTGGAGCGGGTCGATAAAATTCGCGGGTTTTGCATCTTTCCTGCCAACGCGGCGTCCGGACGGCCGGGCCGCGCCTCTTCGGATTATTGTCTCCATGCCTTCTGCCGCGCACACGCCCCCACTCTCACACGACCAGCTTGCCACCAAGGGGCAGGCCTGGTCGGCGCTGTTTTCCGAGCCCATGAGCGACCTGGTCAAGCGCTACACCTCCAGCGTGTTTTTCGACAAGCGGCTGTGGCAGGCGGACATCGCGGGCAGCCTGGCCCACGCCGAGATGCTGGCCGCGCAGGGCATCATCAGCGCCGACGACCGCGGGGCCATCGAGCGCGGCATGGCCACGATCCGGGCGGAGATCGAAGAGGGCCGCTTCGATTGGCAGCTCGACCTGGAGGACGTGCACCTGAACATCGAGGCGCGCCTGACGCAGCTCGTCGGCGACGCCGGCAAGCGCCTGCACACGGGTCGCAGCCGCAACGACCAGGTCGCGACCGACGTGCGCCTGTGGCTGCGCGGCGAGATCGACCTGATCGCCACGTTGCTGCAGGAGCTGCAGCGCGCGCTGGTGGAGGTGGCCGAAAAGAACGTCGATGTGATCCTGCCGGGCTTCACCCACCTGCAAGTGGCGCAGCCGGTGAGCTTCGCGCACCACCTGCTGGCCTACGTGGAGATGTTCGCCCGCGACGCCGAGCGCATGGCGGACGTGCGCCGGCGCGTGAACGTGCTGCCGCTGGGCTCGGCCGCCCTGGCCGGCACCACCTACCCGCTGGACCGCGAGCGCGTCGCGCGCAGCCTGGGCATGGACGGCGTGTGCCAAAACAGCCTGGACGCGGTGAGCGACCGCGACTTCGCCATCGAGTTCACCGCCGCCGCCAGCCTGGTGATGGTGCACATTTCGCGCCTGTCGGAAGAGCTGATCGTCTGGATGAGCCAGAACTTCGCCTTCATCCGCATCGCCGACCGCTTCACCACCGGCTCGTCGATCATGCCGCAGAAGAAGAACCCCGACGTGCCGGAGCTTGCCCGCGGCAAGACCGGCCGCGTGGTCGGCCACCTGATGGGATTGATCACGCTGATGAAAGGCCAGCCCCTGGCCTACAACAAGGACAACCAGGAAGACAAGGAGCCGCTGTTCGACACCGTCGACACGCTCAAAGACACGCTGCGCATCTTCGCCGAGATGATCGGCGGACAGGTGAACCCGGCCACGGGCACCAAGGAAGGCGGCATCACCGTGGACCGCGAGGCGATGCGCGCCGCCACGCTCAAGGGCTATGCCACCGCCACGGACCTCGCCGACTATCTCGTCAAGAAGGGGCTGCCGTTTCGCGACGCGCACGAAACCGTGGCGCACGCCGTGAAGGCGGCGGTGGAGCAGGGCGTGGATCTTGCCGAGCTGCCGCTGGACGCGCTGCAGGGTTTCCATCCGGCCATTCGCGCCGACGTGTTCGACGCGCTGAGCCTGGAGGGTTCGCTGAACGCGCGCAACACGCTGGGCGGCACGGCGCCCGCGCAGGTGCGCGCGCAGCTGGCGCGCCATCGCGCCCGGCTGGCCGCCTGAAGCCGGTCGGACCAGGCCACCCGCGAAGCGGTGGCCACCACGCGTTTGCCCCTACATTTCCCTTAAGGTCCACCCCCCTACCGGAGCACTGCCATGACCCTGTCCCGCCGCCGCCTGCTGGCGCATGCCGCTGCCGTATCTGCCCTGCCTGCCCTGGCCCCTGCCTGGGCGCAACCCGGCGGCAGCGGCAAGACCCTGCATATCCTGGTGGGCTTTCCGCCCGGCGGCGGGACGGACGCCGTCGGGCGGCTGCTGGCCGACAAGCTGCGCGGCCCCCTGGGCATGAACGTGGTGGTGGAAAACCGCCCCGGCGCGGGCGGCCAGATCGCGGCGCAGGCGCTCAAGGGTGCGCCGGCCGACGGCAGCGTGCTGTTTCTGACGCATGACCACACCATTTCCATCCTGCCGCAGGTGGTGAAGAATGCGGGCTTCGACCCGGCGCGCGACTTCGTCGCCGCCGGCGGCTTCGCGACCTTCGTCAACGGTCTGGCCGTTTCGCCCGGCACGCCGGCCAAGGGTTTTCAGGAATACGTCGACTGGGTCAAGCGCCAGCAAGGCGGCCGCAGCGCCGTGGGCATCCCGGCGCCCGCGTCCACGCCCGAATTCTTGGTCCGCCTGCTGGGCAAGCGCTACGACCTGGACCTGGTGGCCGCACCGTACCGGGGCAGTGCGCCGATGATCGGCGACATGCTGGGCAACCAGATTCCTGCCGGCATCGGCTCGGTCCAGGACTTCATCGAGCAGCACCGCGCCGGCAAGCTGCGCGTGCTGGCGGTGCTGGGCGGCACCCGCCAGGCGGCGCTGCCCGACGTGCCGACGTTCGCCGAGCTGGGCCTGGCTGGCTTCGAGGACACCCCGTACTACGGTTTCTACGCGCCGGCCGGCACGCCCGAGCCTGCGCTGGCACGGTTTGCGCAGGTCCTGTCTCAGGTGGTGGCCCAGCCCGAGGTGCGCGCGCAACTCACCGGCATGGGACTGTCGGTGGGCTATATGACCCCGGCCGAGCTGGCGGCGCGCGAGCGCGCCTACACCCAGGTGTGGAGCCGCATCATTCGCGACAGCGGCTTTACGCCCCAGTAACGGTGCCGGCGGGCGCGGCCTGCGGCAGCGCCGCCACACCCTTCAGAACACGCAAGGTGTGCTGCCCGCTTGTCCCTGCGGCGGCGGCACGGGAGGAGACACGCATGAGGGCATTCGCAGCAGGCACGGTGGGCCGGATGGCGAGCGCATGGGCCCTGCTGGCAGCCGCCGGCATGGCACACGCGCTCACGGTGACCAGCGTGTCGCCGCAGGGCGAGGTCACGCGCGTGCGGCAGGTGGTGGCCAAGTTCGACGCGCCCGCGGTCAGGTTCGGCGACCCCAAGGCGCCCGCGCCTTTCACCGTGTCCTGTACCGAGGCCGACGCTGCGCAAGGCACGGGGCGCTGGACCGGAGAGCGCGAGTGGGTCTTCGATTTCAAGGCCAACCTGCCGCCCGGAGTACGTTGCACCATCGCCCCGCGTTCGGACTTCCAATCGGCCTCCGGCGCAGCACTGGCGGGCGCTGGTAGCTATCAATTCAATACCGGCGGGCCGTTCGTGCAGCGGATCTGGCCGTACGCGTCGGGCGACCATGCCTACAACACCATCGACGAACAGCAGCAGTTCGTGCTGCACCTGAATGGCCCCGCGACGCGCGAAAGCCTGCTGGCCCGCACCTGGTGCGTGGCCGACAGCGTGGGCGAGCGCATTCCCGTGCAGTGGGTGGAGGGCGAAGAGCGCAAGGCACTGCTCCAGGGGCTGCGGCTGGACAAGGACGCGGCGGCGCAACCACTGCGCTACGCCACGCTGGCCTGCAACCGCCGCCTGAATGGCGGCGAGCGCGTGCAGCTCGTCTACGGCCAGGGCGTGGCGACGCCCAGTGGGGTCGCCAACCGGCAGGAGCGGCGCTACACCTACCGGGTGCAGGAGCCTTTTGCCGCCCAGTTCGCCTGCGAGCGCGAAAACGCCCAGGCCGACTGCCTGCCGATCCGGCCCGTGCGGCTGCAGTTCAATGCGCCGGTCCCCGTCAAGCTGGCGCGCGCCATCCGCCTCAAGGGCGCCAGCCAGACCCTCGAGCCGCGCCTGGAAGGGCAGGAGCCGGACGGGACGGCCGAGGCCGACGCGGACAGCGTGGTGGAGTGGGTGTCGTTCGCCGCCCCGTTGGCGCCGGACACGCGCTACACCCTCACCCTGCCGAAGGACATGAAGGACGCCGCCGGCCGGCCGTTGCGCAATGCCGCGCAGTTTCCGCTCACGGTGGCCACGGGGCCCATGCCGCCCCTGGCCAAGTTCGCAGCCGCGCCGTTCGGCATCCTCGAGCGCTATGCCGAGGGCCCGGACGGCCCGGCGCTGCTGCCGGTGACGCTGCGGCGAGTGGAGGGGCAACTTTCCGTCCAGGGCCTGCAGCCCGGCGCCACGGGCCAGGTCAACACCTTGGCGGCGCACGAGGATGCGCAGATCCTGCAGTGGCTGCGCCGGGTGGAGCAATACAACGACCGCGAGGTGCGCCGTGACCGCGCCCGCAAGGAGGTCAAGGGGCCGCTGCCCCGGCGCGACGCGCCCCACGACAAGTCCTACGTCGAATCCCGGGCGGTCTCGCTGCTGGCGGGGCAGCCGGGCGTTCGCACCCTTGAACTGCCCGCTGCGGACCAGGCCGCGCCGCGGCCGTTCGAAGTGGTGGGCATTCCGTTGCCGGCGGGCTTTCATGTGGTGGAGATCGCTTCGCCCCTGTTGGGCGCGGCGCTGCTCGACCCCGAATACGGCAGCCAGCGCACCATGTACGTGCGCACCGCCGCGCTGGTGACGAACCTGGCGGTGCACTTCAAGCTGGGGCGCGAGAACGCCCTGGCCTGGGTGACCACGCTGGACAAGGGCCGTCCGGTGGCCGGCGCGCGGGTGCGGGTGTCCGCGTGCGACGGCACCGAGGTTGCCAGCGCCACCACCGGCGACGACGGGGTGGCGCGCCTGCAGGGTCTGTCGCCCGAGCCGCCCGTCTGCACGGGCACAGACGACTGGAACGGTGCCTATTTCGTCTCGGCGCGGGCCGGTGACGATCTGGCGTTCGTGCGCAGCGACTGGCAGCGGGGCATCGAGCCGTGGCGCTTCAACGTGCCCACCAGCAGCCAGGCCGAGCCCGACCAGGTCGCGCACACGGTCTTCGACCGCACGCTGGTGCGGGCCGGCGAGACGGTGTCGATGAAGCACCTGGTGCGTGCGCAACAGGGCAGCGGCTTCGCGCTGCCGCCGGTGCTGCCGCGCCAGTTCGTCATCACGCACGTGGGCAGCGGCCAGCAGTTCGAGCAGCCGCTGCGGTGGCGCAAGACCCCCACCGGCGGCCTGAGTGCGCACAGCGAATTCCACGTGCCGCCCGCGGCCAAGCTGGGCGTGTACCAGGCCAGCCTGCAGGGCGGGGAGGGGCCTTCGTTCGACACCGGCACGTTCCGTGTGGAGGAGTTCCGCCTGCCCGTGCTCGAAGGCCGCGTGGGCCCCTCGGACGGCAAGCCGCTGGTGCGCGTGCGCAGTGTGCCCGCCGACGTGCAGGTGAACTATGTGTCGGGCGGGGGCGGCGCCGCCCGGCTGCCGGTGCAGGTTTCGGCCATGGTGCGCTCGCACGCGCTGTCGTTTGCCGACTACGACGCTTTCAGCTTCGCGCCACCACGCGAGCGCGCGCCGGCCGAGGCCGCTCGCGCAGGGCGCACGGACACGGCCGACGAGGACGGCGACGACGAGGAACCCGCAGCGCGCAGCGACACCCGCGTCATCGCCGACAAGCTGCCGTTGACGCTCGACAAGAACGGCGCCGGGCACGTCACCATCGACAAGGTGCCGGCCGCGCGCCGGCCGCAGGAGTTGGTGCTTGAGGCGACCTACGCAGACCCCAGCGGCGAAGTGCAGACGCTGCGCAGCGTGCACCCCCTTTGGCCGGCGGCGGTGGTCGCCGGCATCAAGACCGAGGGCTGGGCCTCCAGCGGCAGCCGGGTGCGTTTCCAGGCACTGGCGCTGTCGCTGGATGGCAAGCCGCTGGCCGGCGTGCCGCTGGCGGTACAGGCGTCCGCGCGCATCACCACCAGCAGCAGAAAGCGCATGGTGGGGGGCTTCTACAGCTACGACAACAAGACCGAGACGCGCGACCTGGGCACCGTGTGTACCGGCAAGAGCGACAGCCGCGGCCTGCTGCTGTGCGACGTGACGCTGGAGGAGTCGGGCCAGGTCGAGCTGGTGGCCAGTGCCCGGGACAAGGACGGCAACGAGGCGCAGGCAGTCACCTCGGTGTGGGTGACGCGGCGCGGCGAGCTGTGGTTCGGGGGCGAGGACCACGACCGCATCGACGTGCTGCCCGAGAAGAAACACTACGAGCCGGGCGAGACTGCGCGGCTGCAGGTGCGCATGCCCTTTCGCTCGGCGACGGCGCTGGTGAGCGTCGAGCGCGAGGGCATCGTGGACACCCGGGTGGTCCAGCTGCAGGGCCAGGACCCGACCATCGAGTTGCCGGTCGATGGTGCATGGGCGCCGAACGTGTACGTGAGCGTGATGGTGCTGCGCGGACGCCTTCGGGAAGTGCCGTGGTACAGCTTCTTCACCTGGGGCTTCAAGGCGCCGCGCGAGTGGTGGAGCGCGTACTGGCACGAGGGCCGCGAGTACGCGCCGCCCACCGCCCTGGTGGACCTGGCCAAACCTGCCTACCGGCTGGGCCTGGCCGAGCTGCGCGTGGGCAGCCGGGCCCACCGCATGGACGTGCAGGTGAAAGCCGACAAGGACAGCTACCCGGTGCGCGGCAAGGCGCAGGTCACCATCAGCGCCACGCTGCCCGGCGGCAAGCCGGCCGCGGGTGCGGAGGTGGCGTTGGCGGCCGTCGACCAGGCGCTGCTGGAGCTGATGCCCAACAGCAGCTGGAACCTGCTGGAGGCGATGCTGCAGCGGCGCGCACTGGGCGTGCAGACCTCCACCGCCCAGATGGAGATCGTCGGGCGGCGGCACTACGGCAAGAAGGCAGTGCCCGCCGGCGGAGGGGGCGGGCGCGCGGCCACGCGCGAGCTGCTGGACACGCTGCTGCTGTGGCAGCCGGCGATACGGCTGGACGAACGCGGCCAGGCCACGGTGACCGTGCCGCTCAACGACGCCTTGACGACCTTCAAGGTGGTGGCCGTGGCCGATGCGGGAACAGGGCTGTTCGGCACCGGCGCCACCAGCATCCGCGCCACGCAGGACCTGCAGATCATCAGCGGACTGCCGCCCCTGGTGCGCGAAGGCGACCGCTTCCGCGCCCAGGTCACGCTGCGCAACACCACCGCGCGCGCGATGAAGGTGCAGGTGCAGCCGCGCGCCACGCTGCTGGAGCTGGAGACGCGCACCCTGGAGCTGGCCGCCGGCGACGCGCGCGAGGTGGCCTGGGACGTGACCGCGCCCGAGCAGCTTGGCCAGACCCGCGCCCAGGCGCTGGTGTGGGAGGTCGAGGCACGCGAGGTGGTAGCCAGCGGCGAGGGCGCGCGCGACGCGCTCAAGGTCAGCCAGCGCATCGTGCCCGCGGTGCCGATCACCGTGCAGCAGGCGACCCTGCTGCAGGTGGACGGCAGCGTGCACCAGGAGGTTGCGCCGCCGGCGGATGCCCTGCCGGGGCGCGGCGGGCTGCGCCTGGCCTTCACGCCGAAGCTGGCCGAGGGCCTGCCCGGCGTGCGCGACTGGTGGGCGCGCTACCCCTACAGCTGTCTGGAGCAGCGCGCCAGCCGCGCCATCGGCATGAACGATGCTGCGCAGTGGAGCACCATCGTGGCGCAGCTGCCCACCTTCACCGACGAGGACGGGCTGGTGAGCTACTTCCCGCCCGAGCGCTCGCGCCAGAACGCGGGCAGCGACGTGCTGACCGCCTACCTGCTGACCTCGGCGCACGAGGCCGCGGCGCTGCACCCCGAGTTCGCCCTGCCGCCCGAGGCGCGCGCGCCGCTGGAGCGGGGGCTGGTGGCGTTCGCGGAAGGGCGCATCCAGCGCAGCTTCTGGAGCCCGCAGCGCGACCTGGAAGTGCGCAAGCTGGCCGCCATCGAGGCACTGGCGCGCTACGGCAAGGCCCACGCGCGCATGCTCACCAGCATCACCATCGCGCCCAACCAGTGGCCCACGCACGCGGTCCTCCACTGGGTGAACATCCTGCAGCGCCTGCAGGGCATCCCCGAGCGCGAGCAACGGCTGCAGGAAGCCATGCAGGTGCTGCGCGCACGTCTGTCGTGGCAGGGCACGAAGGTCGTCATGTCCACCGAACGCGAAGACTACTGGTGGTGGCTCATGCAGAGCGGGGACACCAACCTGGCGCGGCTGCTGACCACGGTGATGCAGGATCCCGCCTGGAGGGACGACCTGCCGCGCCTGGCCAACGGCTTCATCCTGCGCCAGCAGGCGGGTGCCTGGCACACCACCACCGCCAACCTGTGGGGCGGCCTGGCACTGGAGAAATTCAGCCGCGCATTCGAGGCCACGCCGGTGGCCGGCACCACGCAGGCCAGCCTGGGCACGGCCAGCGCCACCGTGGACTGGGCACGTGTGCGCCCCCTCAACGCGGCAGATCCGCAGGGCGCGGCGCACCAGGCCAGCGCCTTCGGCGCGCCGGCGTCGCCGGGCAACCTCATCCACAACACCGCCTTCCTGTCCTGGGGCAGCGGCGCGGCGCTGTCGGTGGCGCACCACGGTCCGGGCAAGCCCTGGCTGACGTTGCAGTCGGTGGCGGCGGTGCCGTTGAAGGAGCCCTTCGCGGCGGGCTTTTCCATCAGGAAGACCGTCCAGCCGCTGGAGCAGAGCGACAAGGCCCGCGCTCCGGGCGAGCACGCGCGCGGCGACGTGCTGCGGGTGACGCTGGAGGTCACCAGCACCGCCGACATGACCTGGGTGGCGATCACCGACCCCATCCCCAGCGGCGCCACCATCCTCGGCAGCGGCCTGGGACGCGACTCGGAGATCGCCACGCAGGGCGAGAAGCGCTCGGGCAGCGGCTGGCCGGCGTTCGAGGAACGCAGCTTCGAGGCCTTCCGCAGCTATTACGAGTACCTGCCCAAGGGCACGGTCAAGATGCAGTACACGGTGCGGCTGAACAACGCGGGCGAGTTTTCGCTGCCGCCCAGCCGCGTGGAAGCGCTGTACGCGCCCGAGATGTTCGGCGAGGCGCCCAATGCGCCGGTGCGAGTTGTGCAACCGTGACCTTGCCACGCGCCCTGTAGCCCAAACGGGCGTTGCGCGCATGACTTGCGTGCGATAGGGCCGCACGCTGCGGGGCGTCATTCCAGGTCGTCGGTGGCGCCAGGGGCTAGGCCCCCGTGCCGGGAAAACCCGTAGGTGTGCGTCACGTGAGTGTCACGTGCCGGTCACCGGGCGCTCATACACTGGGCCGATGTCTTTGATCGAGCTTGAGGGGGTCGCCAAGTCCTGGGGGGCGACCACGGCGCTGCAGTCGATGGACCTGCGCATCGAGCCCGGGTCTTTCTGTGTGCTTCTGGGGCCCTCGGGCTGCGGCAAATCCACCACGCTGCGCATCATTGCGGGCCTGGAGAGCGCCACCAGCGGCAGTGTGCGCATCGACGGGCAGGACGTGACGCACCGCCCGCCGGCGCAGCGCGGCATCGCCATGGTGTTTCAGAACTACGCGCTGTTTCCGCACCTCACCGTGGCCGACAACATCGGCTTCGGCCTGTCGGTGCGCAAGGTGCCCAAAGCCCAGGCGCGCGAGCGCGTTGCCCAGGCCGCGCAGCTGCTGGGCCTGTCGCAGCTGCTCGAGCGCCGCCCGGGCCAGCTGTCTGGCGGGCAGCAGCAGCGCGTGGCACTGGGCCGGGCGCTGGTGGCGCAGGCCCGGGTCTGCCTGATGGACGAGCCGCTGTCCAACCTCGACGCGCAACTGCGCCAGGAAATGCGCACGGAACTGCGCGAGTTGCAGCAGCGCCTGGGTCTCACGGTGGTGTACGTGACGCACGACCAGACCGAAGCCATGAGCATGGCCGACCAGGTGGTACTGCTCCACCAGGGACGCGTGGAGCAATGTGCGCCGCCGCGCGCGCTGTATGCGCAGCCGGCCACTACGTTCGCCGCGCGTTTCATCGGCACGCCGCCGATGAACCTGGTGCGCCTGGAGCAAGGTTGCATCGCCGGCACTGGCACGACCGCCGGCCCCACGCACGCTCACTGGTTGGGCCTGCGACCCGAAGCAGTGGCCCTTGTGCCGCCCCTGGCCGGCGCTCAGGCCACCGGCGGTGTGAGTGCCACCCTGCACGCGCAGGAATACCTGGGCGCCGACGCGGTTTTGCGATGCGCCGTGGGGACGGAATTCATCACCGTGCGCGCACCCGGCCAACACGTGCATGCCGAGCCGGGCGAAGCGGTGCAACTGTCGTGGCAGGCGCAGGACGCCCACTTTTTCGACGCCGACGGCCAGCGCCTGGCTTGCTGAGCCACGGCGCGTGCTGCCTTTCATCCCTTTTGCCGTTTCCCCAAGGAGAGCGAACATGCAACGCAAGACCTTTTTGAAGACCACATCGGCCGCCATGCTGGTTGCCTGTGCCGGCGCCGCATTCGCCCAGAACGTGGTGGAAGTGCCGTTCTACTACCCGGTAGCGGTGGGCGGAGCCATTACCAAAGCGATTGATGGTTACGCCGAAGAGTTCAACAAGGCCCACCCGCAGATCAAGGTCATGCCGATTTACGCGGGCACCTACCAGGAGACCATCGTCAAGGCGCTTACCGCCCACAAGTCGGGCAAGCCGCCGGCGACCTCGGTGCTGCTGTCCACTGACATCTTCACGCTGATCGACGAGGACGCCATCGTGCCCATCGACGACTTCGTGAAGACTGACGCCGACCGCGCGTGGCTCAAAGGTTTCTACCCCGCCTTCATGGCCAACAGCCAGACCGGAGGCAAGACCTGGGGCATCCCGTTTCAGCGCTCCACCGTGGTCATGTACTACAACAAGGACGCCTTCAAGGAGGCGGGACTGGACCCGAACAAGCCGCCCGCGACCTGGAAGGAGCTCAAGGAAGCGGCCCAGAAGCTGACCAAGAAGGACGGCAGCGGCAACGTGTCGCAGTACGGCATCCAGATTCCGTCCACCGGCTTTGCCTACTGGATGCTGCAGACGCTGACTACGCCCAACGACGTCCTCCTGGCCAACGAGGCCGGAACGAAGGTCACGTTCGACGATCCCAAGGTGGTCGAGGCGCTGGACTTTTGGGTCAACCTAGCCAAGGACGGCGTGCACCCCAAGGGTGTGGTCGAGTGGGGCACAACACCGAAAGATTTCTTCGAGAAAAAGGCTGCCATCATCATCACCACCACCGGCAACCTGACCAACGTGAAGAACAACGCCAAGTTCGACTTCGGCGTGGCACAGATCGCAGGCAATGTGCGCAAGGGCGGCTCGCCCACGGGCGGGGGCAACTTCTACATCTTCAAGAAGGCGCCCAGGGAGCAGCAGCAGGCGGCGTTCGAGTTCGCCAAGTGGATCACCCAGCCCGAGCGTGCCGCGCAGTGGAGCATCGACAGCGGCTACGTCGCCGTCTCGCCGGCCGCGTACGACACGCCGGCGCTCAAGAAATACGGCCAGGAATTCCCGCCCGCGCTGGTGGCGCGCGACCAGTTGCCGGTGTCGGTGGCCGAGTTCTCCACGCACGAGAACCAGCGCGTGACCAAGGTGTTGAACGACGCCATCCAGGCCGCGCTGAACGGCACCAAGACCTCCGCCCAGGCCCTGAAGGACGCGCAGCGCGAGGCTGACCGCATCCTGCGCAGCTACAAGCGATGATGGCGGGGCAGGGCGGCTCCTCAGCCAACGCGGGCGCCAGCCAGCGCGCGCTGCACGCCTGGCTGCTCCTGCTGCCGGCGCTGGTGCTGCTGGTGGCCTTCACGCACTGGCCGGCCTTCGCCACCCTGATCGACAGCTTCCGCTCCACGCCCCGCGGCAGCCGCCCGCCCGAGTGGGTAGGGCTGGAGAACTACGCCGTGATGTGGGACGACCCGGTGTTCTGGCAGGCCGTGAGCAACAACTTGTGGTTCGCCGGCGCCACCATCCCGCTGTCGATCGGCATCGCGCTGCTGATGGCGCTGTGGGTCAACGAGCGCCTGGCTGGGCGCACGCTGGTGCGCATGGCCTATTTCACGCCCACGGTGCTGCCCATGATCGCCGTGGCCAACATCTGGCTGTTCTTCTACACGCCGCAGTACGGCCTGCTGGAGCAGATCACCGGCGCCTTCGGCCTGCCGCCGCACAACTGGCTGGGCGACCCGCGCACGGCGCTGGCCTGCGTGACGCTGGTGGCGGTGTGGAAGGAGGCGGGCTTCTTCATGATCTTCTACCTGGCGGCGCTGCAGACGCTCAACCCCAGCTTGAAGGAGGCCGCCGCCATCGAGGGCGCCTCGCGCTGGTACTTCTTTCGCCGCGTGCAGTGGCCGTTGCTCATGCCGACCACGCTGTTCGTGCTGATCAACGCGGTCATCAATGCCTTCCGCCTGGTGGACCACATCTTCATCCTGACGCGCGGCGGCCCGGACAACGCCACCACGCTGCTGCTCTACCACCTCTACGAGGTGGGCTTCAAGTTCTGGGACACCGGCTACGCCTCGGCCATCACCGTGGTGCTGGTGGTAGTGCTGGCCAGCGTCGCGCTGGTGCAGTTCTTCGTGCTGGACAAGCGGGTGCACTACAAATGAAGGGCCAGGACACTGCTCCGCGCCTATATGGCGCCACCTGGCTGGACACGTTCGCGGCCTGGCTGCTGGCGCTGCTGTGGGTGCTGCCGTTGGCCTATGCGTTCTGGACGGCGTTCCACCCGGCCGAGTACGCCACGCGTTTCACGCTGGCGGCGCCTTGGACGCTGGAGAACTTCCGCCGGGCCTGGCAGGCGGCGCCTTTTGCGCGCTACTTCCTCAACACTGCCGTGCTGGTGGCGCTGATCCTGGCGTCGCAGCTGGTGCTGTCCACGCTGGCGGCATATGCCTTCGCCCGCTACGAATTCCGCGGCAAGAACATCGCTTTTGCGCTGGTGCTGGTGCAGCTGATGGTCATGCCGGACATCCTGCTGGTGGAGAACTACAAGACCATGGGCCGCCTGGGCCTGGTCGACACGCTCACCGCCATCGGCCTGCCGTACTTCGCCTCGGCATTCGCCATCTTCCTGCTGCGCCAGACCTTCATGGGCATTCCGAAGGAGCTCGACGAGGCTGCACGCGTGGAAGGTGCCAGCGCCCTGCAGATCCTGTGGCGCGTCTATGTGCCGCTGGCGCGGCCGGTCTATACGGCGTTCGCGCTGGTGTCGGTGAGCTTTCACTGGAACAATTTCCTGTGGCCGCTGATCATCACCAACAGCGTCGAGTCGCGCCCGTTGACCGTCGGGCTGCAGGTTTTTTCGTCGGTGGAGCAGGGGGTGGAATGGTCGCTCATCACCGCGGCCACGCTGATGTCCACGGCGCCGCTGCTGATCGGCTTCATCCTGTTCCAGCGTCAGTTCGTTCAGAGCTTCATGCGCGCCGGTATCAAGTGACCGGCGCATGGCGGAATCAGGCTCTATCGCTCGCCCCTACTGCACTGGTAGCTATCCTTTTTGAAGAGGTGCGATGCAACTTCTGACCTGGAACGCGCAATGGTGCTGCGGCATGGACGGCCGCGTGGACGTGGCCCGCGTCGTGCGGCATGCCCTGTCGCTGGGCGACGTGGATGTGCTGTGCCTGCAGGAGGTCGCGGTGAATTTTCCGCGGCTGCCCGGCGCGCCCGGCGACCAGGAGGCCGAGGTGCGCGCGCTGCTGCCCGCCGGCTGGCAGGTTTTCTTTGGCGCCGCGGTCGATGCGTGGAGCGCCGTCGGCCGCCAGCGCTTTGGCAACCTGATCGCCACGCGCCTGCCGGTGCGGCAGCTGCAGCACCACCCGTTGCCGAACCCGCCGGACCCTGGCGTGCGCAGCATGCCACGCCTGTGCAGTGTGCTGACGGTGCAGCACCCCGCTCTGGGGTCGGTGCGCATCATGACGACGCACCTGGAGTACTACTCCCATGCCCAGCGCATCGCTCAGGTGCGCGGCTTGCGCGCGCTGCATCTGCAAGCCTGCGCCCAGCAGGTAGCGCAGCCGCCCGCGCAGACCGACGACGGCACGCCGTTCCAGGCCCAGGTGCACACCCCCCACGCCGTGCTATGCGGCGACTTCAACATGCAGGCGCACGACCCCGCGTACGCCGTGTTGGCCGCGCCGCTATCGGTCGATGAGGCTGCCGGATGGGCCACGCCAGGCGCCGTGCCGCTGCACGACGCCTGGCAACTGCTGCACCCCGGCACCCCCCAGCCGCCCACCTTCTGCGTATACGAGCAGCGCTACGCCAAGGAGCCCATCGCCTGTGACTTCGTGTGGGTCAGCGATACGCTGAAGCACCGGGTGCGCGGCGTGCAGGTCGATGGCCAGACGCAGGCATCCGACCATCAACCCGTGCTGCTGTCGCTGGACTGACCGTCCCCGCCGCCCTCTGCGGGCGGCAGCCACTCGGCCCAGTCCGCGCCGAACAGCTCGCACGGATGCTGGCTGCGCTCCGATCCGTTGCCGCACAGCATGGCGCTGGCCGCGCAGTAGCGGTCGCAGCCCCAGCAGGTGCGCTCGGGGTGGGCGGGATGCAGCGGGAATTTTTTGGCGGGGGCGCCACGCACGAAAGCCATGCAGGACAGTCTGCGCATGCGCCGCCCGCGCGGTTTTGACATGGCGCAAGCCGCGGCCGCAAGCCGCGGGCCGCGTACGATGGAGCGGCCCGCGTCCTGCGCCATTCGCCTATTCGATTGACCACCTCCGTGCCTGCCCGTCTGCCTTCGATGTTGCTGCGCCTGTTCACGCTGCTGTGCCTGGCGCTTGCCGGCCCGGCCGCGCGGGCGCTCCCCACGTTCGACGAGGTGCGCGCTGACTTCCAGTCCTCCGAGACGCTGGTGCGCTCGCGCGAAGGCGAGGTGCTGCAGCGGGTGCGCACCGACAGCGCCGTGCGCCGCGGCGAGTGGGTGGCGCTGGCCGATGTGTCGCCGGCGCTGCGCACTGCGCTGGTGCTGAGCGAGGACAGGCGCTTCTACGCGCACAGCGGGGTGGACTGGGCGGCGGTCTCCGCCGCCGCCTGGGCCAACCTGTGGAACCGCCGCACGCGCGGCGCGAGCACCATCACCATGCAGCTGGCCGGGCTGCTGGACGGCGACTGGCAACGCGGCCCGGGCGGGCGCAGCGTGCCGCAAAAGCTCGGCCAGGCGGTGGCCGCGCAGGTGCTGGACCGCCGTTGGCGCAAGGACCAGATCCTCGAGGCCTACCTGAACCTGGTGCCGTTTCGCGGCGAAGTGGTGGGCATCGATGCGCTGTCGCGCACCCTGTTCGCCAAGGCGGCGCACGGCCTGGACGAGCGCGAGGCGGCCGTGGCCGCGGCGCTGGTGCGCGCGCCCAATGCGCGGCCGGCCCTGGTGGCGCGGCGCGCCTGCGGGGTGCTGCAGGACATGCACCGCGGCGCGCCGGTGGACTGCGACGCGCTCGACCTGTTCACCGCCGGCGCGCTGCAGCGGCGCGCCTGGGCCCCCACCGATGGCCTCGCGCCGCACTTCGCGCGGCTGTGGCTGCGCGAGGCCGGGCCGGACGCCGCCGCGCGCGGCGAGCGCACGCCCATCAGCGCGCCGCTGCAGCGGGTGGCGCAGGAGACGCTGGTGCGCCACCTGCGCGAGCTGGCCGGGCGCAACGTGCAGGACGGCGCGCTGGTGGTGCTGGACAACGCCACCGGCCAGGTGCTCGCCTGGGTGGGCTCGTCCGGCGCGCTGAGCCAGGCCGCCGAGGTGGACGCGGTGCTGGCGCTGCGCCAGCCCGGCTCTACGCTCAAACCTTTCCTGTACGCGCAGGCGATCGCCGAGCGGCGCCTGACGGCGGCGTCGCTGATCGAAGACTCCAGCGCGCAGATCGCCACCGCCAGCGGCCTGTACATCCCGCAGAACTACGACCGCCGGTTCAAGGGTTTTGTGTCGGTGCGCACGGCGCTGGCGGCTTCGCTGAACGTGCCCACGGTGCGCACCCTGGTCATGGTGACGCCCGACGCGTTCTTCGAGCAGTTGCGCGCGCTCGGGCTGCCGCTGGCGGAGAGCGGCGGCTACTACGGCTACAGCCTGGCGCTGGGCAGCAGCGAGGTGCCGCTGCTGCACCTGACCAACGCCTACCGCGCCCTGGCCAACGGCGGGCGCTTCACCCCCGTGCGGCTGCGCAGCGCAGGCAAGGGCGTCGCTGCTGGCGCGCCGGTGCAGGCGCTCGACCCGGCGGCGGTGTTCGTGGTGGCCGACATCCTGTCGGACGCCAACGCCCGCGTGCGCACCTTCGGCACCGACAGCGTGCTGGCCACGCCGTTCTGGACCGCGGTCAAGACCGGCACCAGCAAGGACATGCGCGACAACTGGGCGGTGGGCTGGTCCGAGCGCTACACGGTGGGCGTGTGGGTCGGCAACGCCAGCGGCGCCGCCATGCACGATGTGAGCGGCACCAGCGGCGCGGCGCCCATCTGGGCCGACCTGATGCGCTGGCTGCACCGGGCCACGCCCAGCCGCGCGCCGCGGCCACCCGCGGGCGTGGTGCGCCAGGCGGTGCGCTTTGTGCCGCAGGGCGACGGCGACTGGCTGGAGAGTCCGCGCCAGGAGTGGTTCCTGCGCGGCACGCAGCAGGCGGTCTTTGCTATCGATAGCGGAGCTGGTGGCGCAATGCAGGCAAGCGCTGGGGGGCAAAAACACCCGACATCTCCCGGCACGGAGGCGGCGCCTGCGCGCATCGCCGCCCCGACGCCGGGCACCATCGTCGCGCTCGACCCGGACATCCCGCCGCGCCACCAGCGCCTGCAGTTCACCGCCACGGGCGGCACATCCGGCCAGGCGCTGCTCTGGCACATCGACGGCAAGCCGGTGGGCCGGGGGCGCGAGTGGGGCTGGCTGCCCTGGCCGGGGCGCCACCGCGTGCAGTTGCGCGACGGCGCCGGGCGGGTGCTCGACGAGGTGCGCATCGAAGTGCGCGGCGCCGGCGTGCGCGCCGCGCAGCGCTGATGGGACGCGTGCCGCAATCCGCCACGCCGGCCCGGGTACCGGGCGCCGCCCAGGTGGCGGCGCCGCTGGTGTTCGTGCTGATCTGGTCGTCGGGCTTCCTCGTGGGGCGCGACGCGGGCCAGCACGCCGACCCGTTCTGGTTCCTGGCGCTGCGCTTTGCCTGCGTGTCGCTGGTGTTCGCTGGTGCCGCCCTCGCGGCGCGCGTGGCCTGGCCGCGCGGTGCGCGGCGCATCGGGCTGCATCTGCTGGCGGGCGCGCTCATGAGCGGCCTGTACCTGGGGCCGGGCTGGTGGGCCATGTCGCAGGGCCTGCCGGCGGGCGTCGCAGCGCTGATCGGCGCGCTGCAGCCGCTGTTCACGGCGCTGATCGCCGTGGTCGTGCTGCGCCAGCGCCTGCCGGCGCAGGCCTGGGCGGGGCTGGCCCTGGGCTTTGGCGGCGTGGCGCTGGTGCTGTGGCCCAGCCTGCAGGCCGGCGCCGATGCGCCGCTGACGCTGCCAGTGGTGCTGGTCGCGGTGGGCGCGGTGCTGTCGCTCACCGTGGGCTCGATGGTGCAAAAGCTCCCCCTGGCGGCCAGCGACCTGCGCAGCGCAAGCTGCGTGCAGAACCTGGGCGCGGTGGCGGTGCTGGTGCTGATGGCGCTGGTGCTGGGCGAGCCGCGCTGGGACCATTCGCCGCTGGTCTGGGGCTACCTGGCGTATGCCGTGCTGGTGCTGTCGGTAGGCGGGGCGACGCTGC
>DAMCAL010000007.1:0-45122 GCA_032059585.1 Burkholderiaceae bacterium | reverse complement strand
TTGCCCTTGCCGTACTTTTCCTGCGCGGCGCGGATGGCCTCGACCTGCAGCATGGAGATCACCATGCCGCGGGTGTGCGCCATGGCGCCCAGCTCCTTGGGGTCTTGCGCCGTGCCCTGGCCCTTGTCGTAGACCTGTGCCTTGACCTCGTCGTGCACCTTGTCGCGCTCGGCGGTGTTGTGGATGGTCACGGTGTTGTAGCCCTTGGCGCCGGCACCGATGTCCTTCACGTCATGGTCGGAGCCCGCCCACCACACGCCGTAGATCTTCTCGCGCGGGTAGCCGGTGGCCTGCGCCTCGCGCACGGCGGTGGGCGTCATCACGCCGGCCGACCACAGCAGCACGTAGTCGGGGCGCTGCTGGCGGATCTGCAGCCAGGTGGACTTCTGCTCCACGCCGGGGGCCGTCACGGGCAGCTTGAGCAGCTCGAAGCCGTCCTTGGCGGCGCGCTTTTCCAGCAGCGGGATGGGCTCCTTGCCGTACGGCGAGTCGTGGTAGACCAGGGCGATCTTCTTGCCCTTGAGGTTGCCCTTTTCCTTCTTCAGGATGTCCTGCACGATGGAGTCGGCGGCGGTCCAGTAGTTGCCCAGCAGCGGGAAGTTCCACTCGAACACGCGGCCATCGGCCGACTGCGACAGGCCGTAGCCGGCGGTGACGATGGTGGCCTTGTCGCCCGGCGCCTTGTCGCTCACGGCGAAGGTGATGCCGGTGGACTGGGTGTCGAAGCTGGCGGTGCCGTTGGGGCGGTTCTTCAGGCGCTCGTAGCACTCCACGCCCTTGGCGGTGTCATAGGCGGTCTCGCACTCCTCGTAGGTGATCTTCACGCCGTTGATGCCGCCGCGGGCGTTCACCAGCTTCAGGTAGTCCTGCTTGCCGTCGGCCCATGGAATGCCCAGGGGCGCGAACTGACCGGTGCGGTACACCAGCAGCGGCATGAACTGCTCCTGCGCCTGTGCCTGCACGGCCGGGGTGGCGACCAGCGCGCCCATGCCGGCGGCCACGGTGGCCACCGCGAGTGCGATTTTCTTGAAAGTCATCATCAGTCTCCTTGGTTGTAGGGTGTGGGCACGGGGCCCACCCGGTTGGCACATGCGCCGATAACGGCCTGCGAAAACAAGCAGTGCATGGGGTGTCCCGCTTTTTCAATGCGGGAACGGCCACACGCGCAGCTTCTGCCGGGCCGTGGACCACAGCTTGGCCAGGCCGTGGGGCTCGACAATCAGGAAGAACACGATGAGCGCGCCGAAGATCATGTGTTCCAGGTAGGTGGCGGTGGCCGTGGACAGCGGCAGGCCCAGCCAGTGCGGCACCTGGTTGAGCAGCAGCGGCAGCAGCACGAAGAACGCCGCGCCGAACAGGCTGCCGACGATGGAGCCCAGGCCGCCGATGATGATCATGAACAGCAGCTGCAGCGAGCGGTCCAGGCTGAACGCGGCCGGCTCCCAGGCGCCCAGGTGCACGAAGCCCCACAGCGCGCCGGCGATGCCGACGATGAACGAGCTCACCGCGAACGCCGACAGCTTGGCATACACCGGGCGGATGCCGATCACGGCCGCCGCCACGTCCATGTCGCGCATGGCCATCCACTCGCGCCCGACGGCGCTGCGCACCAGGTTCTTGGCGCCCAGGCCCAGCAGGCACAGGATGCCCAGGCACAGCAGGTACTTTTCCATCGGCGTGTCGATCTGCCAGCCGGCGATGGACAGGGCCTTGGCGCTGACCGAGCCCGAGGAGGAGTTGTTGGTCACCCAGGCCGCGCGCGTGGTCAGCCAGTCGACGAAGAACTGCGCGGCCAGGGTGGCCACCGCCAGGTACAGCCCGCGGATGCGCAAGCTGGGCAGGCCGAACACCACGCCGAAGACCATCGCCACCAGCCCGCCGCCGACCAGCGCCAGCAAGAGCGGCATGCCGTCGACGCGCGCCTGCAGGTTGTAGGCGGCGTACGCCCCCACGGCCATGAAGGCCGCCGTGCCCAGCGAGATCTGGCCGCAGTAGCCCACCAGGATGTTCAGCCCCAGGGCGCCCAGCGACATGATCAGGAAGGGGATCAGGATCGCCTGGAAGGTGTAGTCGCTGGCGATGAAGGGCACCACCAGGAAGGCGAAGGCGATGATGGCCAGCACGGCATAGCGGTCCTGCGCCACGCCGAAGATCTGCTGGTCGGAGGCGTAGGTCGTCTTGAACTGGCCGTTTTCACGATAAAACATTTTTTCGTTCTCCCGGCTCAGACACGGTCAATGATCTTGTCGCCGAACAGGCCCTGCGGGCGCACCAGCAGGAAGCACAGCGCCAGGCCGTAGGCGAACCAGGTCTCGATGCCGCCGCCGACCATCGGGCCGAGATAGACCTCGGAGAGCTTTTCGCCCACGCCGATGATCAGCCCGCCGATGATGGCGCCCGGCAGCGAGGTCAGGCCGCCCAGGATCACCACCGGCAGGGCCTTGAGGGCCACCAGCGACAGCGAGTACTGCACGCCCAGCTTGGAGCCCCAGATGATCCCCACCACCAGCGCCACGCCGCCGGCCACCGACCAGACGATGACCCAGATGCGCGACAGCGGGATGCCGATGGACTGCGCCGCCTGGTGGTCGTCGGCCACGGCGCGCAGCGCGCGCCCGGTCTTGGTCTTCTGGAAGAACACCGACAGGCCCGCGACCAGCACCGCGGCGATGCCGGCGGCGTACAGGTCCTCCAGGCTGATCATCACGCCGCCGGGGAACATGCCGTCCAGGATGAACACCGGGTCCTTGGGCATGCCGACGTTGATGCTGTAGACCTGGCTGCCGAAGACCATCGGGCCCAGGCCGTCCAGCAGGTAGGCCACGCCCAGCGTTGCCATGAGCAGCGTGATCGGCTCCTGGTTGACCAGGTGGCGCAGCGCCAGTCGCTCGATCAGCCAGGCCACCACCACCATCAGGACGAGCGTGACGACGATGGCCAGCAGGTTGCCCACCACCTGGCTGTCCGTGCCCAGCCACTGCGGGATCCACTCGGCAAAGCGCGCCATGGCCAGCGCCGAGAACAGCACCATCGCCCCCTGCGCGAAGTTGAACACGCCCGAGGCCTTGAAGATCAGCACGAAGCCGATGGCGATCAGCGCGTACAGCGTGCCCACCATCAGGCCGCCGAA
Source organism: Burkholderiaceae bacterium (assembly GCA_032059585.1). GTDB lineage: Bacteria > Pseudomonadota > Gammaproteobacteria > Burkholderiales > Burkholderiaceae_C > Melaminivora. Next base: position 41,992 of record DAMCAL010000007.1, on the reverse strand, counting down.
CAAGGTTTCCAGAAAAAAGCCCATGCTCCGGTACTCCTGTGCGTGCGGTTAGTGGGTGGTGCCCAGATAGGCGCGGATCACGTCCTCGTTGGCGCGCACCTCTTCGGGGGCGCCGTCGCCGATCTTCTTGCCGTAGTCCAGCACCACCACGCGGTCGCTGATGTCCATCACCACCCCCATGTCGTGCTCGATCAGCACGATGGTGGTGCCGAACTCGTCGTTCACGTCCAGGATGAAGCGGCTCATGTCCTGCTTTTCCTCCACGTTCATGCCGGCCATAGGTTCGTCCAGCAGCAGTACCTGCGGCTCCATGGCCAGGGCCCGGCCCAGGTCCACGCGCTTTTGCAGGCCGTAGGGCAGCTGGCCCACGGGGGTCTTGCGGTGCGCCTGGATCTCCAGGAAGTCGATGATGTGCTCGACGAATTCGCGGTGGCGGATCTCTTCCTTCTCCGCCGGGCCGATGCGCAGTGCCTGCAGCAGCAGGTTGCTTTTGATCTTCAGGTTGCGCCCGGTCATGATGTTGTCGATCACGCTCATGCCCTTGAACAGCGCCAGGTTCTGAAACGTGCGCGCCACGCCCATCTCGGCCACCTGGCGGCTGTTCATGTGGCTGAAGGTCTTGCCGCGGAAGGTGATCGAGCCGTCCTGCGGCGTGTACACGCCGTTGATGCAGTTGAGCATGGAGCTCTTGCCGGCGCCGTTCGGGCCGATGATCGAGCGGATCTCGTGCTCGCGCACATCGAACGAGATGTCCGTGAGCGCCTTCACGCCGCCAAAGCGCAGGCTGATGTTCTTGACGTCCAGGATGACGTCGCCGATGGTTCTCTGGGTCATGGTCGGGGCCTTGTGGTCGGTCCGTCAGGCGGCGGCGCGCTGCGCCGGCCAGGTCTTGGCGTCGACGATGGCCAGCATGGCGCTGACGCTGCCGGTACGCCCGTCCTCGAACTTGACCTGGGTCTGGATGAACTGCTCGGTGCGGCCCGCGTACAGGGCGTCGACCAGCACGCCGTACTTGTCGGCGATGAAGCCGCGGCGCACCTTGCGCGTGCGCGTGAGCTCGTCGTCGTCCGGGTCCAGTTCCTTGTGCAGCACCAGGAAGCGCGCCACCTGCGTGTCCTCCATGCCGGCCTCGCCTGCCAGGTCGGCGTTGACCTTGCCCACGCACTCGGCGATCAGCTGCAGCACCTGCGGCTTGGAGGCCAGATCGACATAGCCGCCGTAGGGGATGCCCTGGCGCTCGGCCCAGTTGCCCACGGCCTCGTAGTCGATGTTGATGAAGGCGCAGACCGTGTCGCGGCCGTTGCCGAAGCACACCGCCTCCTTGATGTGCGGGAAGAACTTGAGCTTGTTCTCGATGTAGTTGGGCGCGAACATCGCGCCGCTGGCCGTCTTGCCCACGTCCTTGGCGCGGTCGATGATGCGCAGCTGGCCGCTGGCGTCGATCAGGCCGGCGTCGCCGGTCTTGAAGTAGCCGTTCTCGTCGATCACCTCGGCCGTGGCGTCGGGGCGCTGGTAGTACTCCTTGAGCACCGACACGCCCTTGACCAGCACCTCGCCGCTCTCGGCGATCTTCAGCTCGATGCCCGGCGCCGCCTGGCCCACGCTGTCGAGCTGCACCTGGCCGTCGCGCTGCAGGCAGACATAGGCGCAGGTTTCGGTCTGGCCATAGAGCTGCTTCAGGTTGATGCCGATGGAGCGGAAGAACCGGAACAGGTCCGGCCCGATGGCCGCGCCCGCGGTGTAGGCCACGCGGATGCGCGACAGGCCCATGACGTTGCGCAGCGGGCCGTAGATGGCCAGGTCGGCCAGCCGGTACTTGAGGCGGTCGAGCGCGCCGATCGGCTTGCCGTCCAGGATGTCCGAGCCGACGCGGCGTGCCAGCTGCATGCAGCGCTCGAACAGCCAGCGCTTCGGGGCCGAGGCATCTTCCATGCGGATGGACACCGAAGTCAGCATGGCCTCGAAGATGCGCGGCGGGGCGAAGTAGTACGTCGGGCCGATCTCGCGCAGGTCGATGCTCACCGTGGCGGCCGACTCCGGGCAGTTGATGGTGAAGCCCGCCACCAGCCACTGCGCCACCGAAAACAGGTGGTCGCCCACCCAGGCCGGCGGCAGGTAGGAGATCACGTTGTCCTGCGGGCCCAGCCGGTCCACCTCCACACCGCCTCGGGCCGACGCGGCGAACGCGGCGTGCGTCAGGCACACGCCCTTGGGCTTGCCGGTGGTGCCCGAGGTGTAGAGGATGACCGAGACGTCCTGCGGGCGGACGCTGCCCAGCATCGACTCCCACACGCCCGGGTTGGCGCGGTCCCATGCGTTGCCGCGCGTCACCAGGTCGGCCGTGCTGATCAGGCCCGGCTGGTCGTACTTGCGCAGGCCGCGCGGGTCGTCGTAGATGATGTGGCGGATGCCGGGCACGGTCTCGCGCACTTCCAGCAGCTTGTCCACCTGCTCCTGGTTCTCGGCGAACGCGAACGCGATGTCCGCGTCCTGCACGACGAACGTCATCTCCGCGGCCACGGCGTCCTGGTACAGCGGGATGGGCACGCCGCCCACGCTTTGCACCGCCAGGAAGCCCATGTACACGTGCGGGCGGTTGTCGCTGATCAGGGCCAGGTTCTGCCCGCGCTGAAAGCCCAGCGACAGCAGGCCGCAGGCCATGTGGCGCACTTCGGTGGCAGCGGCCTGCCAGCTCCAGGTCTGCCAGATGCCGTACTCTTTTTCGCGCAGCGCCGGCGCCTGGGGGCGCTCGGCGGCGTGGCGCAGCAGCAGGTGGGGGAACGTGGTCGTCATTCCGATTCCTATGGGTTCGGGAAACGGCAGCGGCACAAGCAACGGACAGACCGTTTCGCTGCATGAATGCAACCGATGGTAGGAGTGACTTTGACGTTATCTTGTCTTTGTAACGACAATCTTCGGGTTTGTCCTGAGGGGTCTAACCCGCAAGGCCGGGCGGGGAGCGCACCACCCGCCACCCCTGGGCCCGCCGGGCGGCGGCGGTATCCTCGCGCACCATGTACGCCCCGTTCTTCGGCCTGGAGCAGCCGCCGTTTTCCATCGCACCGGACCCGCGCTACCTGTTCCTGAGCGAGCGCCACCGCGAGGCGCTGGCACACCTGCTGTACGGGCTGGACGCGGGTGGCGGCTTCGTGCTGCTCACGGGCGAAGTCGGCACCGGCAAGACCACGGTGTGCCGCTGCTTCCTGGAGCAGGTGCCGGCGCACTGCCACGTCGCCTACATCTTCAACCCCAAGCTCACCGTGGCCGAGCTGCTGCGCTCGGTGTGCGACGAGTTCGGCGTGGCGCACCGGCCGGCCGCGGCGGGCGCAGAGACCGTCAAGGACTGCCTGGATCCGCTCAACGAATTCCTGCTGCGCGCGCACGCCGAGGGGCGCAACTGCGTGCTGGTCATCGACGAAGCGCAGAACCTGGCCCTCGACGTGCTGGAGCAGTTGCGGTTGCTCACCAACCTGGAGACCAGCGAGAAGAAGCTGCTGCAGATCATCCTGATCGGCCAGCCCGAACTGCGTGCCAAGGTGGCGCACCCCGAGCTCGAGCAGCTCGCGCAGCGGGTCATCGCGCGCTACCACCTGGCCGCTTTGAGCCGGGTGGAGACGGCGCAGTACGTGGCGCACCGCCTGTCGGTGGCCGGCCTGCGCGGGCCGCTGCCCTTCGATGGGCGGGTGCTGGGACAGGTGCACGCGCTCACCCGGGGTGTGCCGCGGCGCATCAACCTGTTGTGCGACCGCGCGCTGCTGGGGGCCTACAGCCGGGGCGAGCGGCAGGTGCGCCGGGCCACGCTGCGCCAGGCGGCGCGCGAAGTGTTCGACGTGCAGCCGGCCGACCGCGCCGCCCGGCGGCGCAGTTCCCGCGCCGGGCGCTGGGGCGCGGCCGCGGCCGGCCTGTGCGCCGGGGTGGCGGTGGCACTGGGCGCGGTGTGGGCAGCGGGCAGCTGGCCCGAAGGGCTGGGCCTGCGGCCCGATCCTGCCGCCGCCATGGCGTACGCCGCCCCTTCGGCTCAGGGTGCGGCGGCGCCGCCGTCCGCTGCCGCGGGCGCCGCGACGGCCCCTGCTTCCCAGGCGCCCGACCCGGCTCCCGCGCCGACCCGCCCGGTGTCGGTGGGTGCCTTTCTGGAGGGCCAGCCGCCTGCATCTGCGGGGGAGCCGGCCGCATGGCGCACCCTGGCGCGTGCCTGGGGCGCGGCGGTGGCGCCCGATGCGGCCGAACCCTGCGCCGCCCTGGCCGGCGACGGGCTGCGCTGCTTTCGCACGCGCCGCGCCAGCCTGGCCCTGTTGCGCCTGCTCGACCGCCCGGTGCTGCTGACGCTGCAGCCCGGCGACCCGGCCCAGGCGCGGGTGGTGCTGCTGCAGGCGCTCGAGGGCGAGCAGGCATGGCTGGTCGGCGCAGACGGCGCGCGCCTGGCCGTGCCGCTGACCGAACTGGCGCCGCTGTGGCACGGCGACATCGCCACGCTGTGGAAGGCGCCTGCCGACCTGCCGGCGTCCGGCGACGTGGCGGCCAGCAGTGCCGGCGCCGCGTGGCTGGACCGGCAGCTCGCCCGTGCAGAAGGTGCGCCGCCGCCAGCGCGCGGGCTGGGTCGCGCCGCGCGCCGGGCGCGCATCCAACAGTTCCAGCTGGCCCAGGGCCTCACGCCCGACGGCCAGGCCGGTCCCCTGACCCTGATGCTGCTCAACCGCGCCACCGGCGTGCAGGAGCCGCGGCTGCAACGCCCGGGCTGACATGTCCTACATCCTCGATGCGCTGCGGCGCGCCCAGGCCGAACGCAGCCGCGGCAGCGTGCCTGACCTGCACACCCCCGCCACGCCGGTGGCGGCGTCGCCGGCCGTGCCGGGGCCTGCGCTGGCGGGTGCGCCCTGGCTGCTGGTGGCGGTGCTGGCCGCCGCCGCACTGGCCGGCGCCGGCTGGTGGGCCGGCCGGGCAACCCCCGCGCCGCCCGAAAGTCTGGCACTGCGCCCGCCGCCCGGTCTCGCGCCGTCCGCGCCCTCCGTGGCGTCGCCTGCTGCCGCGCCAGCGCCTGCCCACCCCCCGACGCCTCCGGCGCCGCCGGAGCCTGTGCCGACCGCGGCGCCTGCGCCCCGCGCACCATCCCCCGCCGGGGCCGACCGCCCCACGTCACGTCCGCGCGAACGCGAGGCCGCTGCCGCGCCGGCGCGCAGTCCGGCGCCTGCACCGCGCCCGGCGCCCGCCAAAAAAGAGGTCGCCACGCAGAAGCCCGCTCCCGCCGATCCAACCGCGCGCGCGCGCGGCACCGTGTTCGCGCCGGCCGACCTGCCGCCTGCGGTGCGGGCGCAGCTGCCGACGCTGCAGATCGCCGGCATCACGTTCTCGGCCAATCCGCGCCACCGCATGGCCATCGTCAACGGGCAGGTGTTGCACGAGGGTGAGCAGGCCGCGCCCGGCCTGGTGCTCGAGCGCATCGAGCAGTCGCGCACGGTGTGGGCCTTCCAGGGCTACCGCTATGCGCTCGGCGGGCAGTGACGCGATTTGCATGAAATATGCCTCCAGCGCTTATCTGGCAAGCGCGAGCAGCTACTGATTTAATAGCTTAGTTGGCGCCGCGGAAGGCTGCACGGCCCCTGGGTTGCTGGTATTCCCGATGGCGAGCGGGCGCGGTTTGCGGCCAAGCTGCGCGTCCATGACGCAAGACGCCTCCCTGCACCAGCGCCGCCGCCTGCCCACCGCCGAGGAGCTGGCCGGCATCCCGTGGCTGGGCCAGTTGCAGGCCGCCGAGCGCCAGCGAGCCGTGGAGGCCATCGTCGTGGGCGACGCGCAGGCGGGCGATTTCGTGTGCCGGGTGGGGCGGCCGGTGACCTACTGGTTCGGTGTGGTCGAGGGCCTGCTCAAGATGAGCGCCGACAACGCCGACGGCCTGACCATGACCTTCGCCGGCCTGCCGCCGGGCGGCTGGTTCGGCGAGGGCACGGTGGTCAAGCGCGAGCCCTACCGCTACAACATCCAGGCGCTGCGCAAGAGCGTGGTGGCCGGCCTGCCCATCGAAACTTTCCACTGGCTGCTGGACCATTCCATCGGCTTCAACCGCTTCGTGATGAACCAGCTCAACGAACGGCTGGCACAGTTCATCAACGCCCGCGAGATCGACCGCATGGCGCGGCCCGACCTGCGCGTGGCGCGCAGCCTGGCGGCGCTGTTCAATCCGGTGCTGTACCCGGGCCTGGGCGATGTGCTGCGCATCACCCAGCAGGAATTGGCCTACCTGGTGGGGCTGTCGCGCCAGCGGGTTAACGAAGCATTGGCTTTTCTGGAGGCGCAGGGCGTGATCCGCGTGGAGTACGGCGGCTTGCGCGTGCTGGACCTGGCGGCACTGCGCGCCAGCCAGTTCCTCGCCGACGCCGCCGTCCCTCCGGGCCGGGCGCGCCGTGCCAGCCCGCCACGCAGCGCGTCGGCCTCGCCACCCGCGCTGGCCTAGTTCGGCACCGGGTGCTGCCTGCGCCGGCCCCCTGCCCTGGCAGAGCGCGCGACAATAGGCGCCATGTCAGATCGGCCCCCTCGCCCCTCCTCACCCTCTTCTGCGCCCGCGCCCGCTGGGCGGCCACGGCTGACGCTGCCGCAAGCCCCCGTGCCGGCCGAACGCGGCGCTGCCAAGGAGCAGGCGGTACGCACGGCGCTGCAGCTGCTGGGCGGCGGGCGCAACGCCTCGCGGGATGCGACCGCCGCCAAAGGCAAGCAGTCGGCACGGCCGGCCTACCCGAACACCGCCCGGGCACCTGTACCCTCCCCCTATCCGGCGGTTGCTGCACCCGTGCGCGCACCCGCTGGTCGCACGCCCGCTGCTCGTTCGCCAGCCGTGCCGGCCCAGGCGGACGAGGGCAACGCTGCCGCTGGCGGTCAGCGCCTGAACAAGCGCATGGCCGAGCTGGGACTGTGCTCGCGGCGCGAGGCCGACGAGTGGATCGCGCGCGGCTGGGTGCGCGTCGATGGCCAGCTGGCGATGATGGGGCAGCAGGTTGGCGCCGAGGCGCGTATCGACGTCGATCGCGCCGCACAGGGCCAGCAACAGCAGCAGGTCACGATCTTGCTGCACAAGCCCATGGGCTACGTCAGCGGCCAGGCCGAGGACGGACACACGCCGGCGATGGCGCTGCTCAGCGCCCGCACGCATTGGGCCGGCGATGCCTCGCGCACGCGTTTTTCCCCGAGACAGTTGCGCGGGCTCGCGCCCTGCGGGCGACTGGACATCGACTCGGTCGGGCTGCTGGTGTTCACCCAGGACGGTCGCGTGGCGCGCCAGCTGATCGGTGAGGATTCGACCATCGACAAGGAATACCTGGTGCGCGTGGAATACGGCGAGTGCCGACTGGACGTGCGCGCCGCGTTTCCTGAGGCGCAACTCGAGCGCCTGCGCCACGGTCTGCAGCTCGATGGCCAGCCACTCAAGCCAGCGCACGTCGAGTGGCAGAACCCTGAGCAGCTGCGCTTCGTGCTGCAGGAAGGCAAGAAGCGCCAGATCCGTCGCATGTGCGAACAGGTCGGCCTGAAGGTGGTGGGGCTCAAGCGCATCCGCATCGGCCGCGTGCCGCTGGGCCTGCTGCCGGTAGGGCAGTGGCGCTATTTGGCGCCGGGCGAGCGGTTTTGAGCCCACGCCGGCGGCGCTGACATGGCGCGCCGTCCCGACACGCTGCAGGCCCCTCGCCTGGCCGTGGAGCTGGCGCGGCGCATGTCGCGCGGGCACAAGGCAAGGTTACGGTGAACGAGTTGCAGCGCGAATTGAAGGACATCGGCCTGGAGTGCGACGAGTGCAACAAGCGCTGCGGCTACTGATGGCTGGAGCGTGCCCGGGGCCCGGCCGTGCCCGTACGCAGGCCACAGGCGGGTGATGCCGTCTGGCTGGTGGTACAGCGTGGGGCCCCAAGAAGCGGGGCATGAGAAGATTGATGGAGTTTCGTGTGCCAATGGAAACGCATGGTGCACCCAGGACGCGAAGAAATGTGTCGCAGCACAAGCGTTCTTGGCTGACGCACGCTGGCGCTCGCCTGCATCAGCATGGGCGTTTTGAGAATTCAACCGGGACATTGACATGGTCGAACTGGTGATCGAGCAGCGCCGCCGCAGTCTGGGTGGCGGGCTGGAAGTGGGGCGCGTGCTGCCGTTTGCTAAGCAGCGCATGGTCGGGCCCTTCATCTTCTTTGACCACATGGGCCCGCTGGATCTGGCTGCCGGGGTGGACCGCAGCGTCGATGTGCGCCCGCACCCACACATCGGGCTGTCCACCGTGACCTATCTGTTCGATGGGGAGATGGTGCACCGCGACAGCCTGGGGTTCGAGCAGGCGATCCGCCCGCGCGAAGTCAACTGGATGACCGCCGGGCGCGGCATTACGCACAGCGAGCGGTTCGAGAAGGCCCGCGCCGTGGGCGATCATCTGCACGGCATCCAGGCCTGGGTGGCGCTGCCCACCGAATACGAGGAAAGCGCGCCCTCGTTCTCGCACCACGAGGGCGCCGACCTGCCGCGATGGAGCGAGGCAGGCGTGGACGGCTGCCTGATCGCTGGCAGTGCCTATGGACTGACCGCCGGGGCAGCCACGCATTCCCCGCTGTTTTATGCGCACCTGGACATGCAGGCAGGTGCCTGTGCGGAAATTCCAGGTGGCCACGCCGAGCGAGCCTTGTACGTCGCGACCGGCGCCGTCGAGGTGGGCGGCACGCGCTACGAGGCCGGCCACATGCTGGTGTTGGGGGCTGCCGCGTCGCAGGTGCGGGCAGCGCAGGCCTGCACCGTCATGGTGCTGGGCGGTGAGCCGCTGGGTGAGCGTTTCCTGTATTGGAATTTCGTCTCGTCTTCGAATGCGCGTCTGGCGCAGGCCGCCGCCGACTGGGAGGCCGGGCGGATGAAGCTGCCGGACGCCGACGACCGGGAGTTCATCCCGCTGCCCGCCGGCCCGCGGCCGAGCCCGCCGGCCATGTCCTGAGGCGGCCGAGGCTTCAGCCCAGCGCCTCGACGGCGGCCGCCAGCGCCAGCAGCTCGCGGTCTTGCTCGCGCCGCGCGACCAGCATCATCCCGAAGGGCAGGTCGCCCGCCTGGCCCATGGGCAGCGACAACGCCGGCAGGTCGTAGAAGTTGAACACCGACGGGTTGCGCAGCACCCGTCCGTTGGCAGCCACGAAGGCGGCGTCATCGTGCAGCAGGTCCGCGGTGCGCGGTGGCAGGCAGGGCACGGTGGGCAGGACCAGCAGGTCCATGCCATCGATCTGTGCGTCCAGCGCCTGCTGCAGCCGCGTGCGCGCCTGCAGCAGCCCGATGTAGTGCGGCGCCGGGATGCTCTGGCCCGGGCGGATGCGCGCCAGCACGCGCGGGTCGAGCTGTCCGGGGGCGCGCTCCAGCAGGTCCTGGTGGATGTGCGCGGCCTCGGCGGCGGAGATGGTGCCGTTTTGCTGCAGCAGGGCGGGCGCCTTGAGCCATTCGTCCAGTTGCAGGTCTGCCAGGCGGGCGCCGGCGGCCGACAGGCGTGCAAGGGCCTGCTCGAACGCGTCCAGCACGAGAGCGTCGCTGTCGTCCAGCACCCAGCCGCGCGGCACGCCGATGCGCAGGCCGCCCACCTGGCGCGCGGGCAGCGGCCGCCAGGCCTGGCCGGCCAGGACCGCGTCGGTGCGCGCACAGTCCTCCACGGTCCTGGCCAGGGGGCCGATGGTGTCCAGCGTGTATGACAGCGGCACCGCACCGCTGCGCGGGACGCGTGATTGCGTCGGCTTGAAGCCCGTGATCCCGGCGAAGGCCGCCGGGATGCGGATCGAGCCGCCGGTGTCGGTGCCGATCGCGATCTCGGCCATGCCGCGCGCCACGCTCACCCCTGCGCCGCTGGACGAGCCGCCAGGAATGCGCGCCGCATCGTGCGCGTTGCCCGGGGTGCCGTAGTGCGGATTGATGCCGATGCCCGAGAACGCGAACTCGGTCATGTTGGTCTTGCCGATGACCACGCAGCCGGCCGTGCGCAGGCGCTGCACCACCGCGGCGTCCTGCATGGCCGGTGGTGCATCGCGCAGCGCCACGGAGCCGGCCGTGGTGGGCTCGCCGGCCACGTCCAGCAGGTCCTTGATGGAGACGATGCGTCCGTCCAGCGGCCCGAGGGTGATGCCGCGCGCAGCCCGCTCGTCGGCGGCGCGTGCGGCCTGCAGGGCGGCGCCTGGGTAGACGCGGGTGAAAATCCGCCGGCCTTCGTCGCCGGCGGCGTCGATCGCCGCCAGGGCGCGCTCGGTGCGCCGGGTGCTGCTGCTTGGGCTGGTGTCGTGTGGCATAACGCCGAGTGTGCCGCACAGCCGGCCCGCCAGGTGCCGCCCCTTGAAGCGGGCAGGACTGCCTCCATATGCCCAGGCGTTCCGGCCGCGCCGGCTTTTTGTTTTTTGTCCAACCCTTTTTCCTTTTTCTGGTACGCCACCGCATGAGCACTGCCAAACACCAGCACCAGTTTCAGGCCGAGGTTGCCCAGCTGCTGCACCTGGTCACCCATTCGCTGTACTCCAACAAGGAGATCTTCCTGCGCGAGCTGGTCTCCAACGCCTCCGACGCCTGCGACAAGCTGCGCTTCGAGGCGCTGAACGAGCCCGGCCTGTACGAAGACCAGCCGAATCTGGAAGTGCGCGTGTCCTTCGACAAGGCCGCGCGCACCCTGACGATCACCGACAACGGCATCGGCATGAGCCAGCAGGAGGCGATCGAGCACCTGGGCACCATCGCCAAAAGCGGCACCAAGGACTTCATGAGCCGCCTGACCGGCGACCAGAAGGCCAGCGCCACCGAGCAGGGCCAGCTGATCGGCCAGTTCGGCGTGGGCTTCTACTCGGGCTTCATCGTCGCCGACCGCATCACCGTCGAGAGCCGCCGCGCCGGCCTGCCGGCCTCCGAGGGCGTGCGCTGGACGAGCACCGGCACGGGCGAGTTCGAGGTCGAGCAGATCGAGCGCAAGCAGCGCGGCACCAGCGTCATCCTGCACCTGCGCGAGGATGCCGAGGAGTACCTGAACGCCTGGAAGCTCAAGCAGGTCATCGGCAAGTACTCCGACCACATCAGCCTGCCCATCCTGATGGAAAAGGAGGAGTGGAAGGAGTCCGAGAAGGAAGGCGAGCCCGGCGAGATGGTCAAGACCGGCGAATGGGAGCCGGTGAACAAGGCCAGCGCGCTGTGGACGCGGCCGAAGAAGGACATCACCGACGAGCAATACCGCGAGTTCTACAAGGCGATTTCCCACGACCACGAGGACCCGCTGGCCTGGAGCCATAACCGCGTGGAGGGCAATACCGAGTACACGCAACTGCTGTACATCCCTGCCAAGGCGCCGTTCGACCTGTGGAACCGCGACAAGGCCGCGGGCGTGAAGCTGTACGTCAAGCGCGTGTTCATCATGGACGACGCCGAGGCACTGATGCCCAGCTACCTGCGCTTCGTCAAGGGCGTGATCGACTCCAGCGACCTGCCGCTGAACGTCAGCCGCGAACTGCTGCAGGAGTCGCGCGACGTGCGCCTGATCCGTGATGGCTCGACCAAGCGCGTGCTGTCGATGCTGGAAGACCTCGCGCGCCACGACCGCCATGACACGGCGCCCGCCGAGAGCGACGTGCAGGACGTGGTCAGCGAGGAGGACAAGGCCAAGGAAGGCAAGTACACGCGCTTCTACGCCGAGTTCGGCAGCGTGCTGAAGGAAGGCCTGGGCGAGGACTTCGCCAACCGCGAGCGCATCGCCAAGCTGCTGCGCTTCGCCTCGACCAGCGCCGACACGGCGAGCGTCAGCCTGGAGCAGTACAAGGCGCGCATGAAGGACGGGCAGGAGGCGATCTACTACATCACCGCCGACACCCTGGCGGCGGCCAAGCACAGCCCGCAGCTGGAGATCTTCAAGAAAAAGGGCATCGAGGTGCTCTTGATGACCGACCGCGTGGACGAGTGGGCGCTGGGCTTTTTGAACGACTTCGACGGCACGCCGCTGCAGTCGGTGGCCAAGGGCGCGGTGGACCTGGGCAAGCTGCAGGACGAGCAAGAGAAGAAGGCCGCCGAGGAAGCCGCCGAGGCGTTCAAGCCGATGCTGGCCAAGCTGAAGGAGGCGCTGAAGGACAAGGCCGAGGACGTGCGCGCCACCACCCGCCTGGTGGACTCGCCCGCCTGCCTGGTGGTGCAGGAGCACGGCATGAGCACGCAGCTGGCGCGCCTGCTCAAGCAGGCCGGCCAGAGCGCGCCCGAGTCCAAGCCGGTGCTTGAGGTGAACCCCGAGCACCCTCTGGTCAGGAAGCTGGACGGCAGCGTGCACTTCCACGACCTGGCGAACATCCTGTTCGACCAGGCGCTGCTGGCCGAGGGCGGCCTGCCCGAGGACCCTGCGGCATACGTGCGGCGGGTGAATGCGCTGCTGGTCTGAGGCGGCGTTGACACTGCCTGACAATCACCCCGTTTGAGGTGAAAAAGGCTCCCAGCGCTTGCCAGGCAAGCGGTGGGAGCTATTTTTTTGATAGTGAAAGCCAGGGCGGCGGCGCCACGCACCACAGCGTATGGACACGCGAGGGCCGCGGTGGGGATAATGCGCCCGGCCGTCCTTCGCCTTTGCCATGCTGCGTTTTTTCCTGCTCTTTTTGACCCTGCAGCTGTCGCTGTTCGGTCTGAACATGCTGAACTGGGTTCAGCAGCACTTCGTGCTGCCGTGGACGGCGCTTCTGGCCCGCGTGTGTGCGGGGCTGGTGACCTGGTTCGACGCCAGCGCCGCCGCGTCCGGCAAGGTGCTGTGGAACACGGTCAGCGGTTTCGGCGTCTCCATCGAACCCGGCTGCAACGGCATCGAGGCGTGCATCGTGCTGTTCGCCGCCGTCATGGCCTTTCCCTCGGGCTGGCGGCACAAGCTGGTGGGCCTGGCTGCCGGTTTTGCCGCCGTGCAGGCACTGAACGTGGTGCGCGTGATCAGCCTGTTCTACCTGGGCCAGTGGAGCAAGGAAGTCTTCGACTTCGCGCACGAATTCCTGTGGCAGGCGCTGATCATGCTGGACGTGCTGGTGGTCTGGCTGCTGTGGGTGCGCGCGGGCAGCCGCGACCGCGGCCCTGGCGATGCGCCGCCGCCCGACGAGCCGCCCGCGCCGCCCATGCGCCCGGTCGTGACGCCGCGCGCACCGTCCGGTCCTGGCGCCGTCAGCACTTCGCTGGACCTGTCGCCGCGCTGAGGCCATGAGCGGCGACCGACCCTCCTCCGTTCCTGCCGCCGCGGCACCGGCCCCTGCCGCGCCGGCGCGGCGCGGCGTGCTGGTGCGCTTCGCGCTGTGGGCGTTTGCCGGCATCGTCGGGTTCACCCTGCTGTGGACGCAGGTCTCGCCCTGGCTGTCCTACCCGGTGGGGGCGCTGTCGCATGTCGCCCTGGAGCAGGCCACGCCGATGTGGGTGCGCACCGTGCACCAGCGCGTGGGCCAGCTCGAGGTGGACACCACCGTGGAGATCGTGGCGCCGGGTTCCGGCGGGCGGCGCGGCGAGGTCATGCTGGACGCCGACCCGGGCCGCTACGCCTTCGGGCTGCCGATTTTCCTGGCCCTGTTGCTCGCCGCCTGGGGCGCGGCGCGCACCCCGGGGCGCGCGTGGCGGGCCGCGTTGGGCTACCTGATGCTGCTGCCCGTACAGGCCTTCAGCCTGGTCATGTACCTGCTCATGCAGCTGGTGACCGCCACGCAGCTCGACGCGCGCGCCCTGCGGGTCGACCCGTGGCAGATCGAGGCCATCGTCTTTGGTTATCAGGTCGGCGTGCTGGTGCTGCCCACCCTGGCGCCGGTGCTGGTCTGGCTGCTGCTGGACCGGCGCTTCTTCACAGAGGTCATCGTGCACGGCTGGCAGCAGTCGATGAAGGGGCGGCGCGGCTGAGGCGGCCTGCCGCGGTGCGCCTCACGCCACCAGCGGCGGCTCCTGCATCGCCTCGACCTGCGCGCGCAGCAGGTCGACCTGGCCGCGCCAGTAGTCGGCCGAGCCGAACCACGGGAAATTGATCGGAAAAATCGGGTCGGCCGCAAAGCGCCGCGCCAGCCAGGCGCTGTAGTGCACCAGGCGCAGGGTGCGCAGCGGCTCGATCAGCGCCAGCTCGCGCCGGTCGAAGTCGCGCAGCTGCTCGTAGCCGTCCAGCAGCGCCGACAGCTGCGCCGTGCGCTGGCGGCGGTCGCCCGACAGCAGCATCCACAGGTCTTGCACCGCCGGGCCGGTGCGCGCGTCGTCCAGGTCCACGAAATGCGGACCGCCACCGGGCTGTTCCGTGGGCGTCCAGAGGATGTTGCCCGGGTGGCAGTCGCCGTGCAGGCGCAGCCCGGTGGCGTCTTGCATGCCAAAAGTGCCTCCAGCGCTGATGGAGCAAGCGCCGGAAGCTATCGATTCAAGAGCATCGTCGCAGGCGCTGCGCCATGCCGTGCGCACTTCGGGCGCGATGTCGCCATGGGCCAGCAGCCAGTCGCGCGGCGTGCGGCCGAAGCTGTCCAGGTCCAGCGCCGGCCGCGTGGTGAAGGGCCGTGCCGCGCCCACGGTGTGCAGCCGCGCCAGAAAGCGCCCGGTCCACTCCAGCGCTTCGAAGTCGTCCAGCTCCGGCTGCCGCCCGCCGCGCCAGGGGCTGACGGAAAAATCGAAGCCGGCATGGTCGTGCAGGCTGGCACCGTCCAGCACCAGGGGCGCGACGGCGGGCACTTCGGCCTGCGCCAGCTCCTGCGCGAACGCGTGCTCCTCCAGGATCTGCGCGCGGCTCCAGCGGCCCGGTCGGTAGAACTTGGCCACCACCCGGGTGCCGTCCTCCAGCACCGCCTGGTAGACGCGGTTCTCGTACGAGGCCAGCGCCATCAGCCGCCCGTCGCCATACAGGCCCACGCTGGCCAGGGCGTCCAGCACCACATCGGGCGTGAGCGTCGCATAGGCGGGGGCCGGATCGGAAGCAGGGGGTGTGGCGTACATGCGGCTATTGTGGCCCGGGCAGCATGTGGTTACAGGTGGCGCGGCGGTCGGTTGCTATAGTTTTTGCATACCACAACGAGATCGGCAGAGGGCGGGGCGTGCACACATTCATCTTTCATCTGGTGGCCGCGTTCGGCCTGGACGGACCGCGCGCGACGCGGCTGTGGCAGCTGTCGGGCCTGTACCTGCCGCCGCCGCGCCTGACCACCTGGCTGCAGCGCGGCCTGGCGGTGCTGGCAGCGCTGCTGCTGGGCGCGGGCCTGGTGTTCTGGGTGGCGGCCCACTGGCAGGGGCACAGCCGCACCTTCCGCCTGCACCTGCTCGAAGCCGCGGTGCTGCTGCCGGTGCTGGGCGCGCTGGTCTGGCCGGCTGCGCGCACCGCGCTGGTGCTGCTGGCGACGCTGGCGCTGGGCGGGCTGCTGGCGTTCGTCGGGCAGGCCTACCAGACCGGGGCCGACGCGTGGCAGCTGTTTGCTGCCTGGGCGGCACTGGCGCTGCCCTGGGCGCTGGCCGTGCGCCGCGACGCCCTGTGGGCCCTGTGGCTGCTGATCACCGCAGCGGCCATCGCCATGTGGTCGGGACAGGCATTGCTCGATCCGGTGGACATGGGCGGGGGCCTGCACGGCCCGCAAGGGCTGGCGGCGCCGCTGCTGTGGGCGCTGTTGTTCGCCGTGCCGCTGGCGCTCGCGCCGCTCAGGCTGCTGGGCGGCGCGCCGCGCGCGCGCATCGCCTGGCGCCTGGCCGCGCTGTTGGCGCTGGCAGCGTGCAACGCCTACGGGCTGTGGGGGCTGCTGGGTTCGGGCGACTCCGTGCAGTACCCGCTGAACCTGGCGCTGGTGCTGGCTGCGGTCGCGGTGGCCTGGTGCCTGCGCCCGCGCGACTACGTCGTGCTGGCGCTGGCGGTGCTGGCGGCCAACGTGCTGGTGCTGGGCGGCATCGGCCGCGCCCTGCTCGAACAGACCCGCGGTGACGCGATCAGCCAGTTGCTGCTGTTCACGCTGTTAGCGGCAGCCAGCCTGGGCGCATCGGGCACCTGGCTGTACCGGGTGCAGCGCCAGGAGGCGAGCGCATGACGGCCCCGCAACGCGCGCTGGTCGAGGCGGCGCAGGCCGAGGGGCTGCTGCCGGCGCAGGCCAGCGCCGCCTGGCAGCACGAGGCGGGCGCCTCCTGGGTCGTCGCGGCCCTGGGTTTTCTGGGCGCGGTGCTGGTGTCGCTGCTGGGCCTGCTGCTGCTGGTGCTGATCACCTGGGGTGAAGTGTTCGAGCCGCCGGGCTCGCTGGTGCTGGCGCTGGTGCTCACTGCGCTGGCCGTGTGGATGCTGCGGCGCTGGAGCGGCATGTTCGCCGCGCAGCTCGCGTTCAGCGTCCTGGCCATGGGGCAGGCGGTGTGGCTGGTCGGCTGGGGCTTTCACGGCCTGGCGGACGCACACCGGGGCAACCTGTCGCTTGCCGGGCTGCTCGTGGTGCAGGGGGTCGCCGCGTGGCAGGTGCCCGTGCGCTGGGTGCAGCGGCTGCTGGGCCTGCAGGCGGCGGCCGTGCTGCTGTTGATGGACTTTCGCCTGCCGGGCGCAGACGTCGAACTGCTGGACAGCGCTGCCTGGCGGTTGCTGTTCTTTCCCAACCAGCTGCACCTGTGGCTGCTGGCGGCGGCCTGGGCCGTCTGGTGCGCCACGGGACTGCGCTATTCGCTGCGCCCGTGGGCCCAGAAGGTGAGCGCCCTGGCCGATGGCGTGGGCGCCGCGCTGCTGCTGGCGCCGCTGGTGGGGCTTGCAGGCTCGTGGTACTGGATGGCCGGCGCACCGCCGGGCTCGGCGGACATCGGCGCGCCTGAAGCCGTGCCGCTGCTGGCATGGCACTGGACGGTGGGCGTGCAGATGGCTCTGGTGCTGGCAGGCGCGCTGTGGTTGCTCGCCTGGCGCTGGCGGCCGGGGCACCACCCGGCCCACGACGCCGTGCGCCGCGCCTGGCCCTGGCTGGCCCTGGTAGTGGCCGTGCTGTTGCTGGCCTGCTGGGTGATGCCGTATGCGGGCGTGGTCGGCCTGGTGGCCGCCTGCGCGCTGGGCACGGGACGCCACCGCCTGCTGGCGCTGGCACTGGTGCTGATGGCGCTGCAGTTGTCGCACTTCTACTACGCGCTGCAGTGGCCGCTGGCCGACAAGGCGCTGCTGCTGGCCGGCACCGGTGCGGCCCTGGGCGTGGCGCTCGTGGCGCTCGGCGCGTTCGCCCGCCCTGCGGCGGCGGTACCAGAGCAGCTGCGGGGCGACGCGCCGCCGCCGCGCGCCACCGGCCGCAGGCGCTGGGCGGCTCCCGTGGCGATTGCCGCCGGCGCGGTGGCGGCCCTGGGGTGGGTGCACCACGACGCGAGCACCCAGGAGCAGGTGCTGGTGCAGGGCCGCCCCGTGTACGTGTCGCTGGTGCCACGCGACCCGCGCTCGCTGTTGCAGGGCGACTACATGGCGCTGGAGTTCGACCTGCCGCCGCGGGTGCGCGAGGCCCTCGCCGCCGACGACGTGCACCACCTGCGCAGCACCGCCTGGGTGATCGCCGAAGTGGACGCGCGCGGCGTGGCGCGGGTCCAGCGGCTGGCCGACCGGGAGGCGCGGCTGGCCGCGGGCGAGGAACTGCTGCCCCTGCGGCGACTGAAGGGCCGCTGGACGCTGGTGACCGACGCCTTTTTCTTTCCCGAAGGCCAGGGCGGGGCGCTGGCGCAAGCGCGTTTCGGCGAGTTCCGCGTGCTGCCCGGCGGGCGGGCGCTGCTGGTCGGGCTGGCGGATGACCACTTGCAGCCCATCGCAGCGCAGCCGCGCACGCTGCCGGACGCAGGCGAAGGCGAAGACGACACCGCGCGCGACGCCGGCGAGGAGGCCGCCCAGGCGCCGCAGGCCGACGCTGCACTGTCGCCGGACAGCGCGGCGGAGCAGGCAGTGCCGGACGATGACGAGGCAGCCGAGGCCGCCGTGCCGGCGCAGGCGCCGCAGGCCGCGTCGCCCGACAGCCCGGCCGCCCGATAAGGGTGCATCTCGCTGCCGCGGGGCGGTGATGTCGCTATTAAAAAGAGAGCTACCAGCGCTTGCTGGACAAGCGCAAAAGGCCGATCTGACTCATAAAATCTCAGGGCGGCGGCCGACCGGGCCCCGCTGCGCGCCGCACGGGCGCCCGGCTCAGTACGCCGTCGGCACGGCCCCGCGCGCGCCGGGCCGAAAGCGCGCTGCCAGCCCGTCGGCGGCGTCGCGCAGCAGCACCATGTCCATGCCCACGGCGACGAACTGCGCGCCCAGGGCCAGGCAGTCCCGCGCCCGGGCATCGTCCAGCATGAGGATGCCCGGCGCCTTGCCGGCTGCACGGATGCGGCGGATGGCGTCGTCGATGGCCGCGCGCACCGCCGGGTGGCCGGCGTCGCCGGGGTAGCCCATGCTGGCCGACAGGTCGGCCGGGCCGATGAAGATGCCGTGCACGCCATCGACCGCCGCGATGGCCTCGATCTGCTCCAGTGCCTCGGCGGTCTCCACCTGCACCAGCAGGCACAGGTCGTCCTCGGCGCGCTGCACATAGTGCGCATCGCGCCCGAAGTGCGAAGCGCGCATGGTGCCGCCCATGCCGCGGATGCCGCGCGGCGCATAGCGCATGGCCGCCACGGCGGCGCGCGCCTCCTGCGCGTTCTGCACGAAGGGCAGCAGCAGCGTCTGCGCGCCGATGTCCAGCAGCCGCTTGATCTGCACCGGGTCGTTCCACGCCGCCCGCACCACCGCGTGCGACGCGTGCCCGCGCTCGGCCGCGACGGCCTGCAGCTGCTGCAGCACCAGCGGCACGTCGGCAGGCGTGTGCTCCGTGTCCAGCAGCAGCCAGTCGAAGCCCGCGCCGGCCACCAGCTCGGCCGCATAGGGCGAGGCCAGCGTGCACCACAGGCCGATCTGCGCCTGGCCCGCGGCAAGGGCCTGCTTGAAAGGATTTTTTTGAGGCATGGAAATCGTCCTCCTTCAGGGCCGTGGCCTGGCTCCGCCACGCGAAAACTGGCGCACCCCAAGCCAGCAGACGCCGTGGATCCGGCTTCGCCGGTCCAGTGGCGTCGTCCCCCTGCCCGCAACGCGCCAGCGTTGCGAGAGCGGGGGGAAGCCGCGCAAGCGGCTCAGGGGGGTGTCAGTACTGATACACGCCGCGGCCCGTCTTGCGGCCCAGGCGCCCGGCGGCGACGTATTCCTTGAGCAGCGGGCAGGGGCGGTACTTGCTGTCGCCGAACTCGGTCAGGTACACCTCCATCACGGCCAGGCACACGTCCAGGCCGATCATGTCGGCCAGGGCCAGCGGGCCGATGGGCTGGTTGCAACCCAGCTTCATGCCGGCGTCGATGTCCTCGGGCGTGGCCAGACCCTCGGCCAGCACGAAGAAGGCCTCGTTGATCATCGGCACCAGGATGCGGTTGACCACGAAGCCGGGCGCGTTCTTCACGGTGATGGGGCTCTTGCCCAGGCGCTCGGCGAGCTGCTTGACGGCATCGTGGGTGGCGTCGGAGGTCGCCAGGCCGCGGATGATCTCCACCAGCGCCATCATGGGCACGGGGTTGAAGAAGTGCATGCCGATGAACTTGTCGGCCCGGCTGGTGGCGGCGGCCAGCTTGGTGATGGAGATCGACGAGGTGTTGGAGGCGATGATGACCTCGGGCGCCACGAGCGCGTCCACCTGCTTGAGGATCTTCAGCTTGAGCTCGTAGTTCTCGGTGGCGGCCTCGATCACGATCTGCGCGGCCTTCAGGTCCTCGTAGTTCGTGGACGTCTTGATGCGCGCCAACGCGGCGTCCTTGCCCCCGGCGGTGATTTTTTCCTTCTTGAGCAGGCGGTCCAGGCTGCCCGACACGGTGGCCAGGCCCTTTTGCACGGCGGCGTCTGAAATATCCACCATCACCACGTCGATGCCGGCCACGGCGCAGGCCTGCGCGATGCCGTTGCCCATGGTGCCGGCGCCGATGATGCCCACGGTCGAAATCGTCATATAAAGAATCCTCTACAAGCCAAAAAAAACGAGAAAGCGATGCCACGATCGTATCGGCATTCGGGAGCGTGCCCGGTGCCGTGCGGCGGGCACCGCGCGAGGAGACAAACCACCGTGTTCGACTACATCGTGATCGGCGGCGGCTCGGCCGGCTGTGTGCTGGCGGGGCGCCTGAGCGAAGACCCGGCGGTGCGCGTGTGCTTGCTGGAGGCCGGCGCGCGCGACACCAGCGCGCTGATCCACTGCCCCGGCGGCCTGGCGGCGCTGGCGGCCACCAGCGCGTACAACTGGGGTATCGGCACCACGCCGCAGCCGGGCCTGGGCGGGCGGCGCGGCTACCAGCCACGCGGCAAGGTGCTGGGCGGCTCCAGCTCGGTCAACGCCATGATCTACGCGCGCGGCCATCCGAGCGATTACGACCACTGGGAGGCCGAGGGGAACCCCGGCTGGGGCTGGCGGGACGTGTTGCCGTACTTTCTGCGCGCCGAGCACAACGAGCGCGGCGCCAGCAGCCTGCACGGCACGGGCGGGCCGCTCAACGTGGCGGACCTGCTCTCGCCGCACCGCATCAGCCGCGATTTCGTCGAGGCCGGCGTGCAGGCGGGCCACGCACGCAACGACGACTTCAATGGCGCGCAACTCGAGGGCGTGGGACTGTACCAGGTCACGCACAAGGGCGGCGAGCGCTGCAGCGTGGCCAAGGCCTACCTCACGCCGCACCTGTCGCGGCCCAACCTGCACGTGGTGACGGGCGCGCACGCGACCCGTATCGTCTTCGGCCAGGAGCGGCGCGCCGTGGGCGTGGAGTACGAGCAGGGCGGCCGGCGGCACGTCGTGCGTGCCGCGTGCGAGGTGCTCCTGTCGGCCGGCGCGCTGCTGTCGCCGCAGCTGCTCAAGCTCTCGGGCATCGGCCCTGCCGAGGAACTGCAGCGCCTGGGGCTGCCCGTGCTGCACAACCTGCCCGGCGTGGGCGAGCAGTTGCACGACCACCCGGACGTGGTGCTGGTGCTGGACGCGCCGCAGCTCTCTGACCTGTTCGGCCTGTCGGCCGCCGGTGCGTGGCGCCTGCTGGCTGGGGTGCGCGAGTGGCGCAGCCGCCGCACCGGCATGCTGACCACCAATTTCGCCGAGGCCGGCGCCTTCCTCAAGAGCCAGCCGCAGGAAGCCGTGCCCGACCTGCAGCTGCACTTCGTGATCGGCAAGCTGGTCAACCACGGCCGCACGGCAAGCTGGGGCCACGGCTATTCGTGCCACGTGTGCCTGCTGCAGCCCAAGAGCCGCGGCAGCGTGCGCCTGGCCAGCCCCGACCCGCGCGCCGCGCCGCTGGTGGACCCGGCCTTTCTGGCGCACGAGGACGATCTGGCGCGCCTGGTGCGCGGCGTGCGGCTGACGCGCGCGATCCTGGCGCAAGCGCCTCTGGCCCGCCACGGCGCACGCGAGCTGGCGGACTCGGCCCGCGCGCAAAGCGACGAGCAGGTTGCGCAGTTCATCCGCCGGCGGGCCGACACCATCTACCACCCGGTGGGCAGTTGCCGCATGGGCCCCGGTCCGCAGGGCGTGGTGGACAGCCAGCTGCGCGTGCGCGGCGTGCAGGGCCTGCGCGTGGTGGACGCCTCGGTCATGCCGCGCATCGTCAGCGGCAACACCAACGCGCCCACGGTGATGATCGCCGAGCGCGCGGTCGACCTGATCCGCCGCACCGCTGCCGCGTGACGCGGGCGGCGCCACCCGCTCAGGCAGGGCTCCGGGCGGCTTGAGGGTTGCCGGCGCGGGGCGCGGCGCTGAGCCGGGCGGCCTTGGCGGCGTACAGCGATGCGTCGGCGCGCGACAGCACGGCGGCCAGGGTGTCGTGCGGGTGCTGGGCGGCGGCTGTCCCGGCGCTGAAATGCAGCGCGAAGTGCAGCTCGCGCGGCGCGTGCACGTCCAGCGCGCCGTGCAGGCGGTGCACCAGGGCCTGCGCGCCGGCCACCTGTTCGTGCGCCAGCAGCACCGCAAACTCGTCGCCGCCCAGCCGGGCGGTGATGTCGCCGGCCCGCGCATGCTGGCGCAGCAGGCGCGCGAACAGCTGCAGCGCCCGGTCGCCGGCCTCGTGGCCGAGCCGGTCGTTGATGGGCTTGAAGTGGTCCAGGTCGAGGACGGCCACGGTCAGCGGCCAGCCGTGGCGGCGGGCCTGCGCCAGCAGCACGGCCCCGCTTTGCTCGAGCCCGCGGCGGTTGAGCAGCCCGGTCAGCGAATCGGTCAGGGCCTGGGTGCGCAACTGCTGCTCTGCCTCTTCGCGCCAGGCGGCCAGCAGCGCCACCACGCCCAGCACCAGGCAGACGTTGCCCACCAACGCGGCGGCCAGGTTGACCGGGTGCGGCGTGCGAAAGCTGGGGTACAGGTCGGTGAATGCGCCGAGCCAGCCGCGCGCGGCGGTGAAGCCCGCCATCACCACCAGGCACACGCCCAGCAGCGTGCGCCAGTGCCCGGCCGACGGACGCGCCGGGCGCACCAGCGACGCCGCCACGCTCAGCGACAGCCCGGCCAGCAGGAAGTTGGCCCAGCCGACACGAAACGCGTAATCGGTGAAACCCAGCCCGTAGCCCAGCGGCACGGCCAGCGCCAGCAGCGGCACCAGCCGGCGCCCGGGGCGGGGCCCGAGCCAGCCGGTCAGGGCGCGGTACAGCTGCCACTGCGACGCCGCCTGGCAGCCCACGGCCAGCGTGGACAGGCTGCGGTCGAGCACCGGATGGCCCGCGTCCAGGGCCACGGTGGCACCGATCATGCAGGCCCAGGCCGTGGCCTGCAGCACGACGCTGGCCTGCGCGCTGCGCGCCGCTGCGCTCACCCCGCCTTTCATCAGGAACGGCAAGGCTGCCGCCAGCACGAACAGGTTGGCCGCCGTCACGGCCAGCAGCGAGAGCAGGTCCAGCGCCATGGACGGTGCGGCCGCAGGCGGCTTACTGAAACGCCACCTCGGCGAAGCTGCGCAGCTTGCGGCTGTGCAGACGGTGCACGCCGCCTGCGCGCAGGATGTCGATGGCACGCATGCCGATCAGGAGGTGCTGCTGCACGCGCTCGCGGTAGAAGTGGTTGGCCATGCCAGGCAGCTTGATTTCTCCGTGCAGCGGCTTGTCGCTCACGCACAACAGCGTGCCGTAGGGCACGCGAAAGCGAAAGCCGTTGGCGGCGATGGTGGCGCTCTCCATGTCCAGCGCCACCGCCCGGCTCTGCGAGAAGCGCCGCTGCGGCAGGTTGTCGGGCAGCAGCTCCCAGTTGCGGTTGTCGGTGCTGGCCACGGTGCCGGTGCGCATGATGCGCTTGAGCTGGTCCTGCGGCATCTGCGTCACGTCGGCCACGGCCTGCTGCAGCGCCACCTGGATCTCCGCCAGCGCCGGGATGGGCACCCACAGGGGCAGTTCCTCGTCCAGCACATGGTCCTCGCGCACGTAGGCGTGGGCCAACACGTAGTCGCCCAGCTGCTGGCTGTGGCGCAGGCCGGCGCAGTGGCCCAGCATCATCCAGGCGTGCGGGCGCAGCACGGCGATGTGGTCGGTGATGGTCTTGGCGTTGGCCGGGCCCACGCCGATGTTGACCATGGTGATGCCGCTCTTGTCCTCGCGCACCAGGTGGTAGGCCGGCATCTGCGGCAGACGTGGCGGGGCCGTGCCGAAGTCGTCCCCCGGCTCGGCCGGCAGCCCGGTGCGGCGCGTGACCATGTTGCCCGGCTCGACGAAGGCGACGTACTCGCTGTCCGGGCGGTCCATCTCGGCACGGCCCAGGCGCACGAACTCGTCGATGTAGAACTGGTAGTTGGTGAACAGCACGAAGTTCTGGAACCACTCGGGCTGCGTGCCGGTGTAGTGGCGCAGCCGGTGCAGCGAGTAGTCCACGCGCGGCGCGGTGAACAGCGACAGCGGCATGGCCTCGCCCGGGCGCACCGGGTGGCTGCCGTTGGCGATGCCGTCGTCCATGGCCGACAGGTCCGGCAGGTCGAACACGTCGCGCATGAGCAGCCGCCGCTCCGCGCTCAGGGTGCCCTCGATGTGGTCGTGCTCGGCGAAGGAGAAGTGGATGGGGATGGGCTGCTCGGACAGGCCCACCTCCAGGTCCACGCCGTGGCTGGCGCGCAGCAGCCTGAGCTGCTCCAGGTAGTAGCGCGCGAACAGGTCGGGGCGGGTGAGGGTGGTCTCGTAGCGCCCGGGGCCTTCCACGAAGCCGAAGGCCAGGTGGGTGGGCGCGCGCGCCACGGTGGCGGTCTGCATCCGCACGTAGGGGTAGAAGGCCCGCACCGGGCTGGGCGGCGTCTCGCCGGCCACGAAGCGCTGCATGGCCTGCCGCAGATGTTCGATCTGCTGCTGGTACAGGAGCTGCACCTGCGCCAGCGCCTCGGCCGGGTCGGAGTGCAGGGTGGGAGCGGGAAGGTCGGGTAGCTGCGCCATGACGGGATTGTCCACGCGCGCGGGGTCCGCCGCAGGTCAGGCCGGCAGGGCGCGCATCCAGGCCTCGGCCTGGGCGGCCGGCAGGGGGCGCGAGATGCCGAACCCCTGCGCCAGCTCGCACCCCAGGCGGCGCAGCAGCTGCATCTGCTCCTCGGTCTCCACCCCTTCGGCCACCGACTGCAACTGCAGGCTGCGCGCCAGCTGCACCACGGCCGTGACGATGGCCACGTCGTCGCTGTCGCCCGGCGTGTCCATGACGAACGAGCGGTCGACCTTGATCTTGTTGAGCGGGTAGCGCTTGAGGTAGGACAGCGACGAGTACCCCGTGCCGAAGTCGTCCACCGTCACCGCCACGCCCAGCTGCTGCAGCGCGGTGAGCGTCGCGCGCGCCCGGTCGGCGTCGTGCATCAGCGCCGACTCGGTGATCTCCACTTCCAGGTAATGCGGCGCCAGGCCACATTCGTGCAGCGCCTGGGCGATGTCGTCGACCACGTCGCGCTGGCGGAATTCGATGGCCGACAGGTTCACCGCTACGCGCACGCGCGGCAGGCCGCTGTCGTGCCAGGCCTGCATCTGGCGGCAGGCCTCGCGCAGGACCCACCGGCCGATGGCGCCGATGAGTCCGCGCGACTCGGCCAGGGCGATGAACTCGCCCGGGCCGACCAGGCCCTGCTCGGGGTGCTGCCAGCGCACCAGCGCCTCGAAGCCATGCAGCCGTCCGCCCTCCACCTCGATCTGCGGCTGGTAGTGCAGCACGAAACTCTGGCGCAGCACCGCCTCGCGCAGCAGGTGTTCCTGGCGCAGCAGCGCGGCGGGCTGCCCTTCCATGGCAGGGGTGTAGAGCATGCGCGCGCCGCGGCCGCTTTCCTTGGCGTGCTGCAGGGCGGTGGCCGCGCGGTGCAGCAGGTCGTCGGCGCTGAGGCCGTCCTCGGGGTACAGGGTGATGCCGATGGACGGCGACACCGACAGGGGCGTGCCCTGGATGACGCAGGTGCCCCGCACCCGCGCCAGCAGGGCGTCCGCCTCGGCGGCGGCCTGCTCGCGCCCGGCCAGGCCGGGCAGCACCACCACGAACTGGTCGCCGCCCACGCGCGCGCAAAACGCCGCACCCGGCAGGCCGGGCGCGCCCTGGGCGAGCCGCCGTGCCACCTCGCACAGGAGCTGGTCGCCTGCCTCATGGCCCAGCGACTCGTTGACGGTCTTGAAATGGTCCAGGTCCAGGAACAGCAGTGCCACGCGCTGCGCGTGCGCCTGGGCGTGCGCCAGCACCGCGCCCAGGTGCTGCATGAGGTGCTGCCGGTTGGGCAATTGCGTCAGGCTGTCGTGCAGCGCCAGGAATTCCATGCGCGCCTGCGCCTGGCGGCGCGCCGAAGTGTCGCGCGCCACCACCACGCGAAGGCCGCCTTTTTCCTGGGGCAGGGTTTTGCCCATCACTTCCAGCGGCAGGGCGTGGCCGCTCTTGTGGCGCACGTTCACCTCGTACAGGTCCTCGCGCCCCTGCGCCATGTAGGCCTGCACCTTGTCCTGGTCCGAGGGCTGGATGAAGTCCAGCATGGGCCGGCCGACGACTTCCTCGCGCGTGTGTCCCACCAGGCGCAGCATGGCCTCGTTGCAGTCGGTGATGAAGCCGTCGGCATGGAAGGCGATGCCCTCCTCGGTGGCATCGCTGAACTTGCGCATGCGCTCGTCGCTTTCGCGCACGGCGCGCTCGGCCTGCTGGCGCTGGGTGATGTCCTGGCCCAGGATGAACAGGCCCTGCACCGTGGGCGGACCAGCGCTGCCTGCCGTATCCAGATGCGGCACCAGGCTGATTTCCATGGTGCCGCACTGGCCGTCGGGCAACAGGTGTTCGCGCGTGTACTGCACTGCATGGCCGGCGAGTGTCTGCCGCAGGTGCGGCTCGACAAGCTGCCACATGCGCTCGCCGGCCAGCTCCTGCACCGTGCGCCCGACGATGCTGGCGCTGGTGTGCGCGAGCGAGCGCGCATAACGCTCGTTGGCGAACACGCAGCGCAGCGCGGGCGCGTCGAAGTAGGCCAGCATGACCGGCACGGCCTCGGCCAGCAGCGGCAGCAGCGGCTCTGGCCCGCGCGCGGCGGCGGCGGGAGGCGGCGAAGGGGAGGGGCCCTGGGCAGTCATGGCGTTCGCGCCGGTTATAACGTAAATGCGCGTAACTTCCTTGCGCGGACGTGCCGGCGCGCTGCGCGTGCCCCGCGCTGCCGGCGGCCTTCGGACGGTCCGCATAATCGGGCCATGTCCGCACCTCCTCCCGCCGATGCGCCGTTGCCGGGCTGGATGACCCCCGGCAACCTGCTGCGCGTGTCGATTGCCGTGGCGCTGCTGACCATCGGGCTGAAGATGGCGGCCTGGTGGGTCAGCGGCTCGGTCAGCCTGCTGTCCGACGCGCTGGAATCCTTCGTCAACCTGGCCGGCGCCGTGTTCGCGCTGGCCATGGTCACGGTGGCGCGCCGCCCGGCTGACGACTGCCACCCCTACGGCCACCACAAGGCCGAGTACTTTTCCTCCGGCTTCGAAGGCATCCTGATCCTGGGCGCGGCCGCGGCCATCGTCTGGGCGGCCGTGCTGCGCCTGCTGCAGCCAGCCCCGGTGGAGGCGCTGGGCTGGGGCATGGGCCTGTCGCTGGCCAGCACCGTGTGCAACGCCCTGCTGGGCCGCACGATGCTGCGCGCGGCGCGCCAGCACCGCTCCGCCGCGCTGGAAGGCGACGCGCGCCACCTGCTGACCGATGTGTGGACTTCGCTTGGCGTAGTCGCCGGCCTGCTCGCGGTGCATGCCACGGGCTGGCTGTGGCTCGACCCGGTGGTGGCCATCGGCGTGGCGCTGAACATCGTGCGCGAGGGCGCCCGGCTGCTGTGGAGCGCCTCGCAGGGCCTGATGGACGAGGCCATGGAGCCGGCGCTGCTGGCGCGCGTGCAGGCGGTGCTGGCCGCGCACGTGGCGGCCAGCGGCGGCGCCGTGCAGTTCGACAGCCTGGCCTCGCGCCGCGCCGGTACGCGCAACCACCTGGACGTGCACATGCACCTGCCGCACGACTGGACCGTGGGCCAGGCCGCGCGCGAGCGCCGCCTGGTGGAGCAGGCGCTGCTGCACGCCGTGCCTGGCCTGCGCGCCACCATCGAACTGCTGCCGCGCGGCCACGCCACCGTCTTCGAGACGCTGGAGGCACGCCGCGAGCAGCCGCCACCACCCACCGAGGGGAAAGCAAGACCATGATCAGCCTGCTGCAGCGCGTGCGCGAGGCGCGTGTGGAAGTCCAGGGGCGCGTCACCGGCCGCATCGGTGCGGGCCTGCTGGTGCTGGTGTGCGCCGAGCAGGGCGACGGCGAGGCCGAGGCCGACCGCCTGCTGGCCAAGCTGCTGAAGCTGCGCATCTTCAGCGACGAGGCCGGCAAGATGAACCGCAGCGTGCAGGACATGGGCGGCGGCCTGCTGGTGGTCAGCCAGTTCACCCTGGCGGCGGACACGCGCGGCGGCAACCGCCCGAGCTTCACGCAGGCCGCCGCCCCGGCCGAGGGACGACGGCTGTACGACTACTTCGTCGAGCGCGCGCGCGCCGCGCACCCGCAGGTGCAGACCGGGGAGTTTGCCGCCGACATGCAGGTGCATCTGGTGGGCGACGGGCCGGTGACCATACCGCTGCGCATCGAGCCTGCTGCGGCTTCGCTATCTAAAAGATAGCTGCTGGCGCTTATGCAGAAGGCGCTAGGGGCCGAAAACACCGAAAAACGCGAAAACGCCGCACTGCCTGCGTCCAGCGCAGCGCTCGCCCCTTACTGCTTCCAGAAAAACAGCGCCGTCATGACCAGCCCGGTGGCCACGATGCCCCAGCGCAGCACCGCCGGCGGCAGTTTGCGCGCCACCCGCGCGCCGCCGTAGCCGCCGGCGGTGGCCGCCACCATCATGACCAGCGCCTGGTACCAGAAGACCTTGCCGCCGGCCGCGTAGATCACCACCGCGATGGCCGTGAGCAGCGCCGAGACCAGGTTCTTCATGCCGTTCATGGCGTTCAGCTGGGTCTGCCCCAGCAGCCCGAACAGCGCCAGCAGCAAAATGCCCAGCCCGCCGTTGAAGTAGCCGCCATACACGGCCACCACCAGCATGCCCAGCCCGGCCTTGAGCGGCGAGGCGCCGGCCGCGGCGTGGGCGCCCGAGCCGGCCCAGCGGCGCAGTTGCGGGCCGAAGGCGAACAGCGCGGTGGCCACCAGCAACAGCCAGGGCACGACACGGTTGAACACGGCGTCGGAGGTGACCAGCAGCAGCGCCGCGCCGGCCGAGCCGCCGACGAGCGACAGCGCCACGGTGGAGCGCATGGACAGCCCCGGGGGCGCCTGCATGTCCTCGCGAAAGCCCCACGCGCCCGCGGCGTAGCCGGGCAGCAGGGCCACGGTGCCGGTGGCGTTGGCGACCACCGGCGGCACGCCGGTGAAGACCAGCGCCGGCAAGGTGAGGAAGCTGCCGCCGCCGGCGACCGAGTTGAGGGCGCCGGCCACGAAGGCGGCGACGAGGAGCAGGGCGAGGTCGAACATCGGAACCAGGAAAAGAAGGGACACATGCCCAGCATGCGCGCGTGGGCCAACGCCCCATCTTAGGCACGGTGCGCACCCGCATTGCCCGTGCCTGGGGTTGCAGTGCTTTGACGTGCCGGGGTGTGCGCCCTACGCCGCGTAAGGGTCGGCGAAGCCCAGTTCCTGCAGGATGGCGGTCTCGTAGGCTTCCATCTCCTGGGCGTCGGCCTCGCTGGTCTCGTGGTCCCAGCCCTGGGCATGCAGCGCGCCGTGCACCAGCAGGTGGGCGTAGTGCTCCTCCAGCGTCTTGCCGTGCTCGCGCGCCTCGCGCTCGACCACCGGGGCGCACAGCACCAGATCGGCCAGCACGGCGGGCGCCTGCTGGTAGTCGAAGGTGAGCACGTTGGTGGCGTAGTCCTTGCCGCGGAACCCGCGGTTCAGCTGCCGGCCTTCCGGCTCGCCCACGATGCGCACCGTGATCTCCGCGTCCACACTGAGGGCGTGGCGGATCCAGCGCGCCACGCGGTGGCGCGCCAGCGTGGCGCGGTGGGCGGCCGCTGCGGCGTCGCCCCGGGCGAATTGCAGCGACAAGGTGAGGTGGTTCAGCGCCATGGGTGTCGGCAGTGCTTTCGGCCGCCGGTGCTCGCGGGACAAGCGCGGTCAGCGGTCGTTTCAGGAGTCAAGGCTCACCCGGCCGCGCCGCGGCGGCTGCCCTGCGCGTCGTAGGCGTCGACGATGCGCGCCACCAGCGGGTGGCGCACCACGTCGGCGCTGGTGAAGCGGGTGAAGGCGATGCCCTGCACGCGCTTCAACACCCGCTCGGCGTCGATCAGCCCGCTGGCGGTGCCCTTGGGCAGGTCGATCTGGCTCACGTCGCCCGTGACCACCGCGCGCGAGCCGAAGCCGATGCGCGTGAGGAACATCTTCATCTGCTCGGGCGTGGTGTTTTGCGCCTCGTCCAGGATGACGAAGGCGTTGTTCAGCGTGCGCCCGCGCATGAACGCCAGCGGCGCGATCTCCAGCGCGTTGCGCTCGAACGCCTTTTGCACCCGCTCGTAGCCCATCAGGTCGTACAGCGCGTCGTACAGCGGCCGCAGGTACGGGTCGACCTTTTGCGTGATGTCGCCCGGCAGGAAGCCCAGGCGCTCGCCGGCCTCCACCGCCGGGCGGGTCAGGACGATGCGCTGCACGCTGCTGCGCTCGAGCGCGTCCACCGCGCAGGCCACCGCCAGGTACGTCTTGCCGGTGCCGGCCGGGCCGATGCCGAAGGTGATGTCGTTGGCGGCGATGTTGGCCAGGTAGTGGCCCTGGCCGGTGGTGCGCGCGCGCAGGTCGGCACGGCGCGTGTTCAGCGGCGCGGCCGCCTCGGCCTCGTCGTCGCCGCGCATCTGCGGGTCGCCCGCCAGCATGAGCTGGATCTGGTCGTCGCGCAGGGGCCGCTCGGCCATCTCGTACAGTGCCTGCAGCAACTCCATGGCCTGCGTGGCCCGGGCCTTGGGGCCTTCGACCTTGAACTGCTCGTGGCGGTGCGCGACCTTGACCTGCAGCGCCGCCTCGATGGTGCGCAGGTGCGCATCCGCCGGGCCGCACAGGTTCGTCAGGCGCGTGTTGTTGTGGGGGGTGAAGGTGTGGCGCAGGATCACGCTGATAATTTCCCGTTTCCGCAAGAAGGACTGGCGCGCGGGCCCGGGAAGGGGAGCGCGCGATTCGCAAGGACATCCATGATAGGCAAACTCACCGGCACCCTGCTGGAGAAAAATCCGCCGCAGGTGCTGCTGGACTGCCACGGCGTCGGCTACGAGGTGCTGGTGCCCATGAGCACGTTCTACAACCTGCCGGCCGTGGGGCAGCAGGTGGCGCTGCTCACCCAGTTCGTCGTGCGCGAGGATGCGCAGCTGCTCTACGGCTTTGCCACCGCCGCCGAACGCCAGGCGTTTCGCGAGCTGGTCAAGGTCGCCGGCGTCGGGCCGCGCACGGCACTGTCCGTGCTCTCGGGCATGGGCGTGCAGGACCTGGCGCAGGCCGTCTCGCTGCAGGAGGGCGGGCGCCTGCTCAAGGTGCCGGGCATCGGCAAGAAGACCGCCGAGCGGCTGCTGCTGGAGCTCAAGGGCAAGCTGGGCGCGGACCTGGCCGGCGTGCACGCGCATGCGGCCAGCGACGCCCAGGCCGACATCCTGCAGGCGCTGCTGGCCTTGGGCTACAGCGACAAGGAAGCGGCCGCCGCGCTCAAGGCGCTGCCCCCGGACGTGGGGGTGAGCGAGGGGATCAAGCTGGCGCTCAAGGCGCTGGCCAAATGAGCGCCTCGCCGTTTATTTCGGCTCTTTCGTCTTTCGGCTCTTTCGCACCCACAGGAGACTGCATGACCTTTCCGTATTCCCGCACCCCGCGCTCCTTTGCTGCCCTCGCCCTGGTGCTGGCCCTGGCCGCTTGCGGCGGCGGCAGCGACGCGCCCGACCCGTCCGGACCACCGCCCGGGCCCACCCCCGGCCCGGGCCCGACGACCCCGGTGTGGGGCGACCGCATCGACCCCTTCGACCCGGCCGTGCGCGCCGCTGCCAAGCAGGCGGCACATCCGCTGGTGCAGGCACCGCAGCGGCAGGCAGTTGCCGGCGCGCGCGCGGTGCCCACCGTGGCGCTGGGCCCGCTGGTCGCTACGCCCCTGGACAAGAACCTGTCCGAAGCCGCCGACGCACCGCTGCAGATCGGCCTGCCGCGCAGCGTGGCCGACACCGCCACGGCGGGGGATACGGCAGCGCTGCTGCGCTGGCAGCCCACGGCACGCGGCACGCAGGTGGCGGCCGTGCGGTTTGCGTCCGAAGGCGCGCGCGGCGTGCGCCTGGGCGTGCTGGTGCAGGCACTGCCGCCTGGCGCGGTGCTGCGTGCCTATGGCACGCCGGGCGGCGACGTGGTGGAAATGGACGCCCCGACCCTGGCCGCGCTGGCGGCGCGCAATGCCGCCGGTGGCGCCGACGACACGACCGCGGGCACCTGGTGGACGCCGGACTTCGGCGGCCCGCAGACCACGCTGGAAGTGGAGATCGCCGCCGCCGACGCGACTGGCAGCGTGCGCCTGTCCGTGCCGCGCCTGTCGCACTTCACGCACACCCCTGAAGAGGCGCAGCAGCAGGCCGCGCTGGCCAAGGCTGCAGGCGGCTGCAACCTGGACCTGGCCTGCCGCCCCGAATACCTGGAGCAGGGCCGCTCGGTCGCGCGCATGGTCTACGTCGGCGAGGATGGCAAGGGCTACCTGTGCACCGGCACGCTGATGAACGATGCGGCCGCCTCGGGCACGCCCTACTTCCTGAGTGCGCACCACTGCGTGAGCTCGCAGGCGGCGGCTTCGAGCCTGACCACGGAGTGGTTCGTGCGCTCGGCCGCCTGCGGCAGCCCCGAGGCGGCGCCCGCCGCGACGCGCCTGACGGGTGGCGCCACGCTGCTGTACGCCGCGGCGCGCACCGACGTGTCGTTCATGCGCCTGAACGACGCGCCACCGGCGGGCATCGTGTATGCCGGCTCGTACTTCGGCAGCGCGCTGCCCACCGGTACGCCCCTGGCCGCCGTGCACCATCCCCAAGGCGACCGGCAGAAGGTCAGCCTGGGCACGCTCGTGCGCTACAGCGCGTGCACGGAAGGCCGCTGCAGCACCACCAATCCGGACGAGGCCACCTTCCTGACGCTGAACTGGCAGTCTGGCGTGGTCGAGCAGGGCAGCAGCGGCTCGGCCGCCTTCGCCACCCTGGGAGCGCACCGGTA
This sequence comes from Burkholderiaceae bacterium, assembly GCA_032059585.1. Taxonomy (GTDB): domain Bacteria; phylum Pseudomonadota; class Gammaproteobacteria; order Burkholderiales; family Burkholderiaceae_C; genus Melaminivora. The sequence continues at coordinate 9,383 of DAMCAL010000007.1, read as the reverse complement.
CGTGGTCGGCCAGCTGCTCGGCGGCACTTCCAGCTGCAGCGTGCCGACCGGGGTGGACTACTACGGCCGCTTCGACGTGAGCTACCGCGAGGCCCTGCAGCGCTGGCTCAACCCGAGCCGCTGACGACCGCCGCGTGCGCAGCACGCGGCTGCGTCACACCAGCACCAGCCCCGGCGGCAGGCTGTCGCCCAGGCTGCGCTGGCGGTCCTCGGCCTCGAGCTGCACCACCTCGCGCACCTGGCCGAGCCAGCGCGCCGGCGCGCCGTTGGCGGCCAGCTGGTCCAGCACCCGGCTGCGCACCGCGTCGTCGACGTCCAGCGTGCGTTCGCCCGTGCGGCGCGCGATCTGCACGGCGGCGAACATGGCGTGCTCGTTCTTGCGCCAGTCCTGCGCCAGCGCGGCGTCCAGGAATTCCTGCGCCGGCGCCGGCGGCATGACGCGGTGGGCGTTGGCCGCCAGCGCGGTGCGCGCAGCCAGGCGGCCGATGGCCCACCAGGTCTGCTGCGGCTCGTCGGGGCGCTGCAGGCGCTGCAGCATCCACTGGCCCATCTCCTGGCGGTATTGCCACGGCACGGCCTCCATGGCGGCGAACAGGCGCAGCATGTCGTCGTAGCTGCCCCAGCGCGCGCGGGCATTGCGCTCGACGGTCTTTTGCATGCAGCCGGCGACCTCCTCCAGCACCTGCAGCTGCTGCGCCTCGTCCAGGCCCGCGGCCACGCGGCGCCACAGCACCCACCATTCGGTCCAGTTGGCCGCCTCTTGCGGATGCGCCAGCCCCTGCGGGTACAGCTGCCAGAGCTGGCCGATGCGCCAGCCGTCCAGCTCGGCGCCGACGCCCGGGCGCAGGCACCAGCCGGCGAGGTTCAGCCAGGCGCGCTCGTGCTCGGGGCTGCGCCGGCGCCGGCGCGCACGCGCCAGCAGCGCATCGGCCAGGGCGCGCAACAGCGGCAGGGCCCAGTCCTCGCGCGGGCCCAGCAGCCGTTGCATGGCCTGGCGCAGCTGGCGCACGTCGCGCGGCGCCACGTCGTGCGCCTGGGTGCCGAAGATGCGCTCCAGCAGGGCCTGCGCCTCCGGCAGCCGGGCGGTGGCCATTTCATGGTCTTTTTGGCCTCTAGCGCTTGTGGTGTCTGCGCTGGCAGCTATGCTTTTTGATTCTGGCGGAGCGCCGTGCGCCGCCCCGCGCACGGCGAACGGCAGGCGCCACGACTGCTGCGCGTCGTCTACGGCCACGCAGCGCACCTCCAGCGTGCCGACTTCGGTCATGGTGGTCTGCAGTTGGACTTCGACACGGGCGGTGGCGCGGCCTTCTGGCGCCGGCAGCACGGCCGAGACCGGCGGCAGCTCCACCCACCCCTCGCCCTCCAGCGGCGCGATCTGCCCGGCCTGTGCCTGCCCCTGGCTGCGCGCCACCAGGGCAAAGCGCACCGGCTGGCCCAGGCGCAGCGCGAAACGCCGGCCGGTCAGCACCAGCCGCGTGCCTTCTTCGGTGCCGCGCGGCAACAGGCACAGGCCCTGCGGCGCGCGCGCCTCGCCCTTGCCCGGCAGCACCAGCCAGTAGCTGCGCGCCGAGCCGCCGCCGATGCGCGGCACTGCCTGCCGGGAGGCTGCCGGCGCTGGTCCCGCAAGGGCCGCAGGCCGGTGGGCGTGGTAGTGGTCCAGCGCGTGCGCTGCCGCGCCCCGGGCCACGGCCCAGTCCGGGTGGGGGTTGTGCAGCACGCGCACCGGTTCGCCGCGCCAGGAGCCCAACAACTGCTGCAGCCGCTCGGCCAGCGCGTAGGCGTGGAACACGCCGCCGTTGAGCAGCACCGTGTCGGGCAGCACACCTTCGTCCGCATGCCGCGCCAGAAACTGCGCCAAGTGCCGTGAGATGGCCGCGTCTTGCGGGTACGGCAGCCCCAGGCCGCGCAGCGCGCCCTGGCGGCGCGCGGGGGTGTCCTCCAGCTGCGCCAGGGGCAAGAAGCCCTCGACCACCCACTGGCGCACGTCGGCCTGCGACAGCTGTACCGAGCGGGTCTGCGCCAGCAGCTTCGAGCCCGAACCGAGCAGCGTGATGGCGGTGGATGCAGGCGCGTCCCGTGCCAGCAGCTGCTCCTTGGCGGCGCGGCAGCGCTGCACCAGCTCGGCGAAGCGCGCGGGCGCGAGGCGCTGTCCTTCGCCGCCGGCGAAGTGCGGCTCCAGCCGGTGCGCCAGGGCCAGGTCCATGTTGTCGCCGCCCAGCATCAGGTGCTCGCCGACGGCGCTGCGGGTGAGCCGCGGCAGGCTGCCTGCAGGGCCGGGCTCGACGCGGATCAGCGTCAGGTCGGTGGTGCCGCCGCCCACGTCCGCCACCAGCACCAGGCGGCTGCCCTCCAGCCGCGCGGCGAGCTGCGTGCCCTGCAGCACCAGCCAGTCGTGGAAGGCGGCCTTCGGTTCCTCCAGCAGTTGCACCGGCGGCAGGCCGGCCAGTTCGGCCGCCTGCAGGGTCAGCGCGCGCGCGCCCTCGTCGAAGGAGGCGGGCACGGTGAGCACCACCGCCTGATCGGCCAGGGGCGCCTCGGGGTGCGCCGCGTCCCACGCTGCGCGCACGTGTGCAAGGGTGCTGGCAGAAGCCTCCAGCGGCGAGATCTTGGCCACGTCCTCGCCCGCGCCCCAGGGCAGGATGGGCGCGGTGCGGTCCACGCCAGCGTGCGACAGCCAGCTCTTGGCGCTCGCCACCAGCCGTTGCGGCGTGGCCGCGCCCAGCGTGCGCGCCCAGCGGCCGATGACGGCAGGTGCCGCGTCGCTGGCGCCCCGCGGCGGCCAGGGCGTGCGCCAGGCCTCGCCCAGCTCGCCCGGCGCCGCCTGGTAGCGCGCCGAAGGCAGCAGCGCATCGGCCTGCACCTCGGCGGGCGAGACCCGCTGGGGCAGGGGCAGCAGGCGGATGTCCTGCGCGCTGCCGTCCAGCGGCGCAAAGGCGAGCACCGTGTGGCTGGTGCCCAGGTCGATGCCGACCGCGTAGGTGGCAGGCAGGGCCGTGGCCATGGCGGCGGGTGCGGTCAGACCAGCGCCTGGATGTCGCGCACCAGCGCGGGCTGCGCTTCCAGCACCAGCAGCGGCACCGCGATCCAGTTTTCCGCGTGGTCCTTGGCCGGCAGCATCCGCAGGTAGGCGCACACCGGCAAGGCGAACTTGCTCAGCAGCGTCATCTGCAGCGGCAGCAGCGCCTGGAAGCCCGAGGAAAAGCCGTCCGGGCTGGTGATGAGGTCGATGTGTCGGCCCAGATCCGGGCCGCGCAACTGGAAGTGGCTGGACTGGGGCGTCATGGTTTCCTGCCCGTCCTTCACGCTCTTGTGGCGGACCTGGAACGTGGAGAGCACGCCCTGCACCCAGCCGTATTCGCTGAGCGAGCGCTCCGCATATTCGCGCGGGTTGGCAGCGGGCTGCTCGGCCAGGTCGGGCCACGCCCGCGCCAGCATCTGCAGCGTGGACAGCGGGTAGCTGCGCGTTTCCTGGACATGGTGGGCGGCCGAAAACGGCAGCGCGCTGGCGCCCGCACGGGAGTCGTGGAGCCGGGTGATCGTGGTCGCGGCAGGCTCGCCCGAGGCCGCGTCGTAGCGGTCCGCGATGAATTCCTTGTCCAGGTAGACCAGGGCGTGCTGCAGGGTGGGGAGAAGGTTCGACATGTGGGCCTATGTTGCGTTTTCAGGGGACACGGGCGCCGCCTCGGCGCGCACGTCGAACTCGACCTTCCAGCGCTCGCTGCCGCCCACGGGCACCGCGTTCAGCTCCAGCGTGCCGATGTCGGTGACGCGCGCGCGCAGCGTCACCGGCACCACCTCGCCGGTGGCGCGGCCCTCCGCCGGCAGCAGCAGCTCGATCTCCTGCAATTCCGTCAGCTCCTGCGGCCCCCAGAACTCCAGCAGCGTGCCCACCGCGTCCTGGCGGCGCACGCTGGAGCCGAAAAAACGCAGCCGCACCGGCTCGCCCACCACCAGGCCGAACGGCTGGGTGTCGAGCTGCACCTCCGTGCCTTCCTCCATGCCGAAGGGCGCCAAGCACAGCGCCGAGATCGGCGGCTCCATCCCGGGAATGGCCGGCATGTTGCCCTCCACGCCGACGTAGTAGCTCTGCGCCGTGCCGCCGCGGATGCGCACGCCGCGCCCGGCGCTGGCGATGTGGCCGAAGTAGGCGGCGCCGCGCGCCACGGCCAGGTCGAGCTGGGCGCCCTCCAGCAGGCGAACCGGCGGCGCGCCCTCGGCCGCCAGCCAGCCGTTCAGCACCTGCAGGATGCGCGCCTCGATCTGCGGCGCCTTCAGCACGCCGCCGTTGAATAGCACCGCCGTGGGGTGCAGGAAGGTTGCGCCCTCGGGCGGCGGGGCCAGGCCGTCGATCTGGGCGGTCGCGCCGGCCTGGCGCGCCAGGAAGGCCGCCAGGTGCCGCGTCACCGCCGCGTCCTGCGCGTAGGGCAGGCCGAGCTGCGTGAGCGCAGCGCGCGCGCGCACCTGCGGACGGTCGCTGGCGGCGACCTGCGGGAAAAAGCCCTCGACCAGCGTATGCAGCACCTCGCCCCGCGTCACCTCGGTGCGGATGCTGCCGCCGATGAGCTTCGAGCCCCGACTGGGCACGACCACCGGCACTTGGCCCAAGCTGTCGTCGGCCAGCAGCTGCTCCTTGGCCGCGCGGCAGCCGTGCGCCAGCGCCCGCGTCTGCCAGGCGTCAAGCTGGCGGCCCTCGGCGGCGAGCTTGCGCGCCACGCCGTAGGCCAGTGCCAGGTCCATGTTGTCGCCGCCCAGCAGGATGTGCTCGCCCACGGCGACGCGCTGCAGCTGCAGGTGGCCGTCGTGTTCCAGCACGGCGATCAGCGACAGGTCGGTGGTGCCGCCGCCCACGTCCACCACCAGGATCACGTCGCCGTGCGCTACCCGCTTGCGCCAGGCGCCGCCGCTGGCCTGGATCCAGCTGTAGAGGGCCGCCTGGGGCTCTTCCAGCAGCGTCAGGTGCTGGAAGCCGGCGGCGCGGCAGGCCTCGGCGGTGAGCTCGCGCGCAGCCGGGTCGAACGAGGCGGGGATGGTCACGGTGACCTGCTGCTCGGCCAGCGGCGCATCCGGGTGCGCCTGCTCCCAGGCCCGGCGCAGGTGCTGCAGGTAGGCGGTGCTGGCCTGCAGGGGCGACAGGTGCGGCACTTCCTCGGGCGCCTCGGGCGGCAGGATAGGCGCGCGCCGGTCCACGCCGGGGTGGCACAGCCAGCTCTTGGCACTGGAGACCAGCCGGATCGGCGTGGCCGCGCCGCGCGCGCGGGCGAACTCGCCGACGATGTAGTCCTGCGGCGCGTCCTGGCCGGGCAGGGCGCGGTCGGTGGCGCTCAGTTCGCTCTCGTGCGGCAGGTACAGGAAGGACGGCAGCAGCGGCTGTGCCTGCACGCTGGCCGGGCCGACGAGCTGCGGCACCTGCAGCACGCCCTGCACCACCTGCTCGCCGTCGCTGGCGGCGGCGTCCACCCAGGACAGGGCGCAGTGCGTCGTGCCCAGGTCGATGCCGATGCGGTATCGGGGGTGTTTTGGGCCTCCAGCGCTTGTCCCGCCTGCGCTGGCAGCTATGGTTTCCGTAGCGTTCACAGCTCCACCTCCGCCTGCGCCAGGATGCGGGCGGCTGCAGCGTCGGTGAGTTGGGGCAGGCGCACGTCGGTGGCCTGCCAGCCGCGGTGCGCCAGGGTGCCGGTGAACGGCGGCTGGCCGACCACGTTGCCGCTGACGCGCACGGCGGTAGCATCGAAGCCCGCGGGCAGCGTCACGCGACTGCCTTCCGCTTCGGCGCGCACCGGCTCGATCTGGAAGTGCTCGGCCAGCACCTTGCGGCATCCTTCGTGGACCACGCGCGCGGCGGCGCCGATGTCGGCGTCGCTGTAGCCGGCGGTGTCCTCCTGCACGAAGTCGATGAAGCGCGCCTGGCGCTGCAGCAGGCCCAGCAGCTGCAGCGCAGAGGCAGGGCTGTGCGACTCGACCGTCCTGTCGACGATCTTTTCGACCGGCACCTCGACGCGCGTCTCGACGATCTTCTCGACCGGCACCTCGACGCGCACTTCCTTCGGTGGCACGTCGGCAGCCAGCGGCTCGCCGGCGCGCAGGCGGGCCACGTTCTGCGCGAGGCGCGGGTTGCCCAGGATGGCGAAGAAGCTGCCGATGGCCAAGGCGATGCGGCTCAGGAACGAGGGGGGCTGGGTGTCTGGTGTGCTCATGGGAGTCGGAGAAAGCCGCCTGCGCGCGGCTGGCGGCGCAGGCGGCGGAAAAAGGCGCGCGAAACCGCGCGAAAAGGGGCAATGATGTTACCGAAAGGGCCTATGGCGCCCTCTCGGCAAGCCTATCGCGCACAATATTTCACTGTATGACCATACAGACCGACGACTTCGCCCCTTCCCCGCCGCCTGCGCCGAGCGCGCGCACCCCGCGCGTCATCTCGGCCGCGCCGGCCTCACCGCAGGAGGAAGCCCTGGAGCGGGCCCTGCGCCCCAAGCTGCTCGACGAATACGTGGGCCAGGCCAAGGCGCGCGAGCAGTTGGAGATCTTCATCAAGGCCGCCGCCAAGCGCGGCGAGGCGCTGGACCACGTGCTGCTGTTCGGCCCTCCCGGCCTGGGCAAGACGACCCTGTCGCACATCATCGCCGCCGAGCTGGGCGTGCAGCTGCGCCAGACCAGCGGCCCGGTGCTGGAAAAGCCCAAGGACCTGGCGGCGCTGCTGACCAACCTGGAAAAGAACGACGTCCTGTTCATCGACGAGATCCACCGCCTGAGCCCGGTCGTCGAGGAAATCCTCTACCCGGCGCTGGAGGACTACCAGATCGACATCATGATCGGCGAGGGCCCGGCCGCGCGCAGCATCAAGCTGGACCTGCAACCCTTCACCCTGGTGGGTGCCACCACGCGCGCCGGCATGCTCACCAACCCGCTGCGCGACCGCTTCGGCATCGTGGCGCGGCTGGAGTTCTACACCCCCGAGGAGCTCTCGCGCATCGTGCGCCGCTCGGCGGGGCTGCTCAATGCGCCCATTGACGACGACGGCGCCTTCGAGATCGCCCGGCGCTCGCGCGGCACGCCGCGCATCGCCAACCGCCTGCTGCGCCGCGTGCGCGACTACGCCGACGTGAAGGGCGACGGGCGCATCACGCTGGACATCGCCCAGCGCGCACTGACCATGCTGGACGTGGACCCGCAGGGCTTCGACGTGATGGACCGCAAGCTGCTGGAGGCCGTGGTGCACCGCTTCGACGGCGGCCCGGTGGGGCTGGACAACATCGCCGCCAGCATCGGCGAGGAAAGCGGCACCATCGAGGACGTGATCGAGCCCTATCTGATCCAGCAGGGCTTTTTGCAGCGCACGCCGCGCGGGCGCATCGCCACGCTGGCCGCGTACCGCCACCTGGGCGTGGCGCCGCCGCGCGCCGCGGGCGGGCTGTTCGCGGAGTGACGCCGCCGCTTCAGCCTGCGGGGGCGGTGCCGGTGTTCCAGTAGGCCTGCACCACGCCCGGCAACTGCTCAATGCGCTGCACGGCGGCGTCGAGCTCCTCGCCGTCGACCGAGGTGGCATACAGCACGGCCTCGATCTCGGTATCGCGTGTGCCCAGCGGGTTCTTCTGGGTCGTGCGCACCGGGTAGTGCGCCTCTTCCAGCAACTGCACCATGCCCTCGCGCACGCCGGACTGCTCGCCGCGCCGGCACATGGCGTACACGTGGTAGGTGGCCTCGGACGACTTGCCGCTCAACGGGCTGCGGTTGATGTGGTTGACCACCGGCCGCAGCAAGGTATTGCTGGCAAGCACGAACAGCGTGGCCAGGGCCGCCTCGACGATCAGGCTGGCGCCGGCGCAGGCACCGACGGCCGCCGAGCCCCACAGCGTCGCCGCCGTGTTCAGTCCGGTCACGTTCGCGCCTTCCTTCATGATCGCGCCCGCCCCGAGGAAGCCCACGCCGGTGATCACATTGGCCACCACGCGCGTGGAGCCTTCGAGGCCGTTCATGCGCATCGACAAATCGACGAACACCGCGGCGCCGACGGCCACCAGCGCGTTGGTGCGCAGCCCTGCCGTGCGCTGGCGGATCTGGCGCTCCAGGCCGATCAGGCTGCCGAAGACAAAGGCGAAAAACAGGCTGACCAGGGTGTTGAGCGTGGCGGCAGGGTCGATGTTGTGCAGGGCGGTCATAGGACGGAGGACGGGCAGGGGCGAAATGCCGCAGGCAGCGGCAGCGGCAGCGGCAGCGGCAGCGGCAGCGGCAGCGGCAGCGGCGGGATCAGGCCAGGGCCGACGGCGCCGCCGGCTTGCGCGGTGCGCCGCGCTCGGCGCGCCACGGCCAGGTCCAGTGCAGCGGGCGGCGTTCGTGCCGCGCGGCCACATGCCGTCCGTCCGCCACGGGCGGCTGCCACTGGCGGCGCACGGTAGGGGGCAGGTGCGCGCACACCAGCGTCTGCTGCTCGCGCGGCAGCAGCGATACGGCGTCTACCATCTGGCGGGCGGTCAGGTCCTGCAGGGCCTGGGCGAAGGCGTTGGCGCCGGCCTGCTCCAGCAGGCGTTCGAGCACCTGCGGACGGCGCAGGCGCAGCGCGGCGAGCAAGGCCCGCTCGAACGCACCGCTGCCGGCGGCGGGTGCGATCGCGTGGGAATACAACGAAAAAGGCTGGGCGGCGGGTTTGGGCGGCGTGGGCCGTCCCATCGTGTGCGGCATGCGGTCAGGAGCTCCTTGTCAATGCACAACGGCCGCGATGGGCATGCCGCGCGCCACCCCAATGGCGGTGTGCGGCAGGTACCCGGTGCGGACCGGATCGGAAAAAGAAACGCAAGGCCGGGGCCACCCCGCTTGCCGCGCCCAATGCGCGGAAAAAGCAGGTGGCCCCGGCCTTGCGGCGAAGGCGCTGCCGGATGAGCGGCAGCAGCGCTGGCCGGCGCGGGCGACGCCCGGCAGCCGGCCCCGTGGCGCGTCAGCGCCCGGTACGGGCCTGCTGCACGCCGCGCATGCTCAGGAAGCTGCGGATGCGGTGCGTCGGCCAGACGGTGCGCGCATCCAGTTCCAGCGCCTGGCCCAACGGCGCCGTCGGCGCAGGCCGGTCCTGTGCCTGCGGCTGCTCCGAGGGGAGCAGGCCACGGCGCACGAAGCGGTTGTTCCAGAAGGCGGGCATGGCGAATCTCCTGTGCAAAGCACGGAGCCACCGCGTGGCGTTGCGCGTTCATCCCGGTCCGCACGCGAGTGCGGACAGGCAACGAATGGGGAAACGGCCGTGGCACCGGGACGATCCGGCGCCTGGGGCAAAGGCGTCAAGCGCAAGGACGAAGAAGTCCTTGCAGGGCAGCGGGCGGGCAGGCCGGGCCTGCCACCGCTGGCAGGGAGTCGGTCAGCCGGCCAGCGGCGCTGCCATCACGGCGCGCTTCGATTCGCTG
>DAMCAL010000006.1:0-47306 GCA_032059585.1 Burkholderiaceae bacterium | reverse complement strand
GCGCCCGCCGCGAGGTGCTGCTGGAGACCTTCATCCTGTTCGACGACAAGATCGGCCGCGGCCTGCACGCCGCGCTGCTGGAAGCCGCGCAGCGCGGCGTGGACGTGCATGTGCTGGTGGACGGTTTCGGCTCGCCCGACCTGCCGCCCACGTTCATCGCCGAACTGGTGCAGGCCGGCGTGCACTACCGTGTGTTCGACCCGGGCGGGCGGCGCGTCTTCGGCCAGCGGCTGAACGTGCTGCGGCGCATGCACCGCAAGATCGTGGTGGTGGACGGCCAGCTGGCCTTCATCGGCGGCATCAACTATTCCGCCGACCACGTGGCCGACTTCGGTCCGCAGGCCAAGCAGGACTGGGCGGTGCAGGTGCGCGGCCCCATCGTCGCGCAGATCCACCGCTTTGCGCGCTGCGCGGTGCTCAAGGGCGACGAGCGCAAGCGCCAGCGCCGCGCCGCGCTGCCCGAGCTGCCGCACGCGGGCGCGGCCGATGCGATCTTCGTCACGCGCGACAACGAGGTGCACACCACCGCCATCGAACGCCACTACCTGATCGCGCTGCGTGCGGCGCGCGAGCGGGTGGTCATCGCCAACGCCTATTTCTTTCCCGGCTGGCGCCTGGTGCGGGCGCTGCGCCGCGCGGCACGCCGGGGGGTCGAGGTCAGCCTGATCCTGCAGGGCGAACCCGACATGCCGATCGTGAAGACCGCCGCCAACCTGCTGTACGACCACCTGCTGCGCGCCGGCGTGCGGGTCTACGAGTACTGCGACCGACCGCTGCACGGCAAGGTGGCGCTGGTGGACCGTGAATGGTCCACCGTGGGGTCGAGCAACCTCGATCCCCTGAGCCTGTCGCTGAACCTGGAGGCCAACGTCGTCATCCGCGACGCCGATTTCAACGCACTGCTGTACCGGCGCCTGGAGCGGTTGATGTGCGAGAGCTGCACCCAGGTCAAGGCGGAGCCGCAGGGCAGGTTCGAGGGGTTGCGGCTCCTGCGCGGCTATTGCGTGTACCACCTGATGCGCTGGTTTCCCACCTGGGCCGGATGGCTGCCGCGCCACCGGCCGGAAATCGCCCTGGTTCGCCCCGACACCGAAACCGCCAACGGGACCCCGTGACGCCGCAACCCGATCCCGCCCTGCCCGGCGCCGCACCCGATGCCGGCAGCGGCGATGCCGGCAGCGGCGCATCGCCCGCGGGTGGGCGCTGGCGCGCGCTGCTGGCCAGCCGTGCCTGGCGCTGGGTGGGCGGCGCTGCCATGGCGGCCGTCGCCCTGCTCATCGTCTGGCTGCTGGTACGCCAGGCCATGCACGTGGACTGGCCAGGCGTGTGGCAGGCGCTGAAAGACCTGCCGCCCGCCACGCTGGCGCTGGCCGCGCTGCTGGGCTGGGGCAGCCACCTGGCGTACGGCTGCTTCGACCTGTTCGGCCGGCACGCGGTACGCCACGGCCTGAGCATCCCGCGCACCATGGCGGTGACGCTCATCGCCTACCCCTTCACGCTCAACCTGGGCTCGATCATCGGCGGCGTGTCGGTGCGCTACCGGCTGTATTCGCGCCAGGGGCTGCCCGTGGGGCAGATTGCCCAGGTGGTGGTCACCTCCATCGTTACCAACTGGGTCGGCTACTTCCTGCTGGCGTGCGTGGTGTTCTGGGGCTGGGCGCCGCCGCTGCCCGAGGGCTGGCACCTGGGCCCCGCGCAGTTGCGCTGGGTCGGCGTGGGACTGGCCACGGTGAGTGTGCTGTACGTGCTGCTGTGCGTGTGGCGCGGCGGCCACCCGATCACCGTGCGCGGCCACAGCCTGCCGCTGCCGCGCTGGCCCGTGGCGCTGCTGCAGATGGCCGTGTCGTGCGCGAACTGGTCGCTGATGGGTGGCGCGGTGTGGGCGCTGGCGCAGGGCCAGGCGCCCTACCCGGCGGCCCTGGCAACGGTGCTGCTGGGCGCGGTGGCCGGGCTGATCTCGCGCATTCCCGCCGGGCTGGGGGTGCTGGAAGCCGTGGGCACGGCCGTGCTGGCGGCCTACATGCCGGTCAGCCAGGCATTGGCGGTCATCCTGGCGTTTCGGGCGTTGTACTACCTGGCACCGCTGGCCGTCGCCGCGCTGGCGCTGCTGGCCACCGAGCTGCTGTGGCGCCGGCGCGATCCGCCGCAGGCAGGGGCTACCCCTGCCGCGCCCTAACCGGCGCCGGCCGCGCCGCGCAGCCGGGCGAAGTCCGGCGTGCGCTTGTCCAGGAACGCAGCGATCCCCTCGCGCGACTCTTCGGTGGCCTGCGACAGCGGCATGTACAGCGCCTCCAGGTCGAGTTGCTGCTCCAGGCTGTTGCGGTGCGCCATGCGGCACAGGTGCTTGATGCGGGCCGTGGCCAGCTCGGGCCCCTGCGCCACCTGGCGCGCCAGGGCCAGTGCGTGCTCCAGCGCCTGCCCAGGCTCGGCCAGGCGGTTGACCACGCCGAGCTGGTGCATGCGCTCGCCGCTCACCCGCTCGCCGGTCAGGCACAGCTCGGTCAGCACTTGGCGCGAGACGGATTCGGCCAGCAGCGCGGTGGCGCCGCCGTCGGGCGTCAGCCCCACTTTCACATAGGCCAGGGAGAACACCGCGTCGCGCGCCGCGACCAGCATGTCGCCGGCCAGCGCCAGCGACATGCCGGCGCCGGCAGCCGCGCCCTCCACTGCGGTGATGACCGGCTTGGGGCAATCGCGCAGCGCGCGGATCACGTCGTGCAGGGCCTGCACCCGCTGGCGGCGCGCGGCCTCGGGCAGGTCGCGGCGCGTGGCGAGCTGGCGCAGGTCGCCGCCGGAGCAGAAATGCCCGCCCGCGCCGGTCAGCACGATGGCGCCCACGGTCCGGTCCTCGGCCGCGGCCTGCAGTGCCGCGGTGAGGGCCGCGTAGAACCCCGGCGACAGCGCGTTGCGCGCGCGCGGGTTGTGGTTGGTCAGGACCAGCACCGCGCCGTCGCGACGCGTGAGAAGGGGAGCGTCGTCCGCCATGGCGATCAGAAGACCTCGAACAGGCCGGCGGCGCCCATGCCACCGCCCACGCACATGGTCACCACGCCCCAGCGCATGCGCTCGCCGCGCGCCTTGCGCCGGCGCCCCTCCAGCAGCAGGTGGCCCACCAGGCGCGCGCCGGTCATGCCGAACGGGTGGCCGATGGAGATGGCCCCGCCGTTGACGTTCAGCCGGTCCATGGGAATGTCCAGCGCGCGCTGGCAGTACAGGGCCTGCGAGGCAAAGGCCTCGTTCAGCTCCCACAGGTCGATGTCCTGCACGGTGAGGCCCGTGCGCTCGAGCAGGCGCGGCACCGCGAACACCGGGCCGATGCCCATCTCGTCAGGCTCGCAACCGGCCACCGCGAAGCCGCGGAAGGCGCCCAGGGGCTGCAGGCCCAGGCGCTCGGCTTCGCGCGCTTCCATGAGCACGCACGCGCTGGCGCCGTCCGACAGCTGCGAGGCGTTGCCCGCGGTGACGGACTTGCCCGCGCCCTTGACCGGCTCGAGCTTGGCCAGGCCCTGCAGCGTGGTCGACGGGCGGTTGCAGTTGTCCATGGTGGCCACGGCCTCGCGGTACGTGACCTCGCCGGTGTCCTTGTTCTTGTCCGCCATGCGGGTGGTGCAGGGGACGATCTCGTCGTCGAACACGCCCGAGGCCTGGGCGGCAGCCGTGCGCTGCTGGCTTTGCAGGGCGAACGCGTCCTGGTCCTCGCGGCTGATGCCGTAGCGCTCGGCGACCACGTCGGCGGTGTCGATCATCTCCATGAACAACTGCGGCTTGTGCTCCACCAGCCACGGGTCCAGGTGGGCGGCGCCGCTGCGTCCGGCCGGGTTCATCAGCGAGATGCTCTCCGCGCCGCCGGCGACCATCGCCGGCACGCCCTCCAGCACGACCCGCCCGGCGGCGATGGCGATGGCCTGCAGGCCGGACGCGCAGAACCGGTTGACCACGGCGCCGGCCACCGTCACCGGCAGCCCGGCGCGCAGCGCGGTCTGCCGGCCGATGTTGCGCCCGGTGGTGCCCTCGGGGTAGCCGCAGCCCCAGATGAGGTCCTCGATCAGCCCCGGCTCGACACCGGCGCGCTCGACGGCGGCACGCACGGCAAAGGCGCCCAGCTGCGCGCCGGGGGTGGCGTTGAATTCGCCGCGGTGCGCCTTGGTCAGCGGCGTGCGGGCAGTGGAGACGATGACGGCTTCGCGCATGGGAGATCCTCCGGTCAGGGACATTGCTATGGTTTCAGTAGCTATTAGCGCTTGCTGGGCAAGCGCTGGAGCGGTATTGGGCTGGTATTTTCGGCAAGCGCACGGCTCAGGCGAGACGGTTCAGGCTGCCGAAGGTGCGGCCTTCGGCGACCAGCCGCCGCAGCAGCGGGGCGGCCTGCCAGAACAGCGCGTCCTCCTGCGCGAAGGTCTCGATGTCGGCCAGCACGCGGTCCAGGCCTTCGGCATCGGCCCAGTGCATCGGGCCGCCGCGCCAGCGCGGAAAGCCGTAGCCGAACAGGAACGTGGCGTCGATGTCCAGCGGGCGCAGGGCGACGCCCTCCTCCAGCACCCGCGCGCCCTCGTTGACCATGGCCGCCATGTAGCGGCGCATGATCTCCTCGGGGGTGAAGCTGCGCGGCGCGATGCCCTTTTTCGCGCGCTCGGCGTCGACGATGGCCAGCACCTCGGGATCGGGCTGGCCGGTGCGGGCGCCTTGCGGGTACCGGTACCAGCCGCGCCCGGTCTTCTGGCCGAACCAGCCGCGCTCGGCGATGCGGTCGGCGATCTCTACATAGCGTGCGCGCGGGTCGCGCGTGGCGGCGCGGCGCTTGCGCGTGGCCCAGCCGATGTCGCCGCCGGCCAGGTCCGACATCTGGAACGGCCCCATCGGGTAGCCGAAGGCGCGCACCGCCGCGTCGATCTCGTACGGGCTGGCGCCGTCTTCCAGCAGGTGGTTGGCCGCCTCGCGGTACACCGCCAGGATGCGGTTGCCGATGAAGCCGTCGCACACGCCGGCGCGCACCGGCACCTTTTTGAGCCGGCGCGCCAGCGCGAACGCGGTGGCCACCACATCGGGCGCGGTGCGCACCGGCACCACGATCTCCAGCAGCCGCATGATGTGGGCGGGGCTGAAGAAATGCAGGCCGACCACGTCCTGCGGGCGCGCCGTGGCGGCGGCGATGGCGTCGATGTCCAGGTAGGAGGTGTTGGTGGCCAGCACCGCGCCGCCCTTGCACACGCGGTCGAGTTCGCGGAACACGGCCTGCTTGACGGCCAGGTCCTCGAACACCGCCTCGATCACCAGGTCCACCTCTGCGATCGCGTCGTACGTGGTGGCAGGGGTGTAGCGCGCCAGCACGGCCGCCCGGGCCTCGGGGACCATGCGGCCCTTGTCGACCAGGCGGTCGTAGATTTTCTGGACGTTGGCCTGGCCGCGCGCGATCGAGTCGGGATCGCGCTCGACCATGACCACCGACAGCCCGGCATCGAGCGCCGCCACCGCGATGCCGGCGCCCATGGTGCCGCCGCCGATCACGGCCACACGCTCGACCGCGCGCGGCTGCGCCGCCTGGGCCTCGGGCACCTTGGCGGTTTCGCGCTCGGCAAAGAAGGCGTGCACCAGCGCGGCGCTTTGCGGGCTGGCCCGGCATTCGTCGAACAGGGCGCGCTCGCGTGCCTGGCCTTCGTCGAAAGGCAACGCGAGCGCGGCGCGCACGCAGTCGATGATCTTCGCCGGCGACACGAGGCCGAGCGTCTTCTTGCCCGTTTCCGCGGCCAGCGCATCGAGCGCGGCCGGGGCGGTGGCGGCGTCGGCAATGGCACGGTCGCGCGTGCGCCGGGGTCCGGCCCCCTGCGCCAGCAGCCGCGCGGCATAGGCCAGGCCCGCGGCCAGCGGATCGTCCCCCTCGGCCAGTTCGTCGACCAGGCCAGCGGCGTGCGCCGCCTGCGCGGACAAAGGCCGGCCCCCCAGCATCAGCTCGGCCGCGGCGAGCGCCCCGAGCAGCCGCGGCGCGCGCTGCGTGCCGCCAGCGCCCGGCAGCAGGCCCAGGTGGACTTCGGGCAGCCCGAGCGTGGCGCCGGGCAGCGCCAGGCGGTAGTGCGCGGCCATGGCCACTTCCAGCCCGCCGCCCAGGGCCGCGCCCTGCAGCGCCGCGATGACCGGCTTGTCCAGCGCCTCGATGCGGTCGCACACCGCGTGCAGCGCGGGCGGCTGAGGCGGCTGGCCGAACTCGCGGATGTCCGCACCGGCGATGAAGGCGCGCCCCGCACCCACCAGCAGCACGGCGCGCACGGCCTCGTCGCGTGCGGCCTGCTCCACGGCAGCCAGCAGGCCGGCACGCACCGGCTGGCTCAAGGCGTTCACGGGCGGGTGGTCGATGCGCACCACGCGCACGGCGCCATGCGTGTGCGTGCTCACCACCGTCGAAGGCGTGTCGGTCGGCATGGGTCGGGGTCTCCTGCGGGCAGACGGCCGGCAGCGCGACGCCGCCAGGGCCGGGGAAAGCGATTGTCAGGCCCGGCGCTGGCTGCTGCCAGGCGGGCCCGCCGAACGGCCATTATTTGGCAGTTCCGCGCCGGCCCTGTCCCGCAGGGTACTGCCGGCCGGCGTGCCGCCCGCGCCGGCAGCCGGGCACGAAAAAGCGGCACGGCCTGGCAGACGGTGCCGCTGGTCGAAAAGCGCAGCGCGGCCGCAGCTGCGCCGCCTGCTGCCTAGCCGCGTGCCTGCAGCGCCGCGACGCGTTCCTCGATCGGCGGGTGCGAGGAAAACAGCTTGCCCAGCCCGCCGGTGATGCCCAGCGCCTGCAGGCTTTTGGGCATCTCGCCCGGCACCATGCCGCCCAGGCGGTACAGCGCGTTGATCATCGGCTGCTTGCGCCCCATGAGCTGGGCGGCGCCGGCATCGGCGCGGAACTCGCGCTGGCGCGAGAACCAGGCGACGATCATGGCCGCCAGGAAACCCAGCAGGATGTCCAGCACGATGGTCGTGACCATGTAGCCGATGCCCGGTCCCGCGTTGCTCTCGTCGTTGCGGCGCAAAAAGCTGTCCACCGCGTAGCCGATGACGCGCGACAGGAACACCACGAAGGTGTTCATCACGCCCTGGATCAGCGCCATGGTGACCATGTCGCCGTTGGCCACGTGGGCCACCTCGTGGCCGATGACGGCTTCGACCTCCTCGCGCGTCATGCCCTGCAGCAGGCCGGTGGAGACGGCCACCAGGGCCGAGTTCTTGAAGGCGCCGGTGGCGAAGGCGTTGGCTTCGCCCTGGTAGATGCCGACCTCGGGCATCTGGATGCCGGCCTGCTCGGAAAAGCGCCGCACGGTCTCCACGATCCAGGCCTCGTCCTGGTTGCGCGGGTTGTTGATGATGGTCACGCCCATGCTCATCTTGGCCATCGGCTTGCTTATGAGCAGCGAGATGATGGCGCCGCCAAAGCCGATGACGAAGGCAAAACCGAGCAGCGCGCCCAGGTTCAACCCGTTGGCGGTGAGGTAACGGTTCACGCCCAGCAGGTTGGCCACGATGCCCAGCACCACGACCACGGCCAGGTTGGTCAGCAAAAACAGCGCAATGCGTTTCATTTGGAAGAAAAGGCTCCACGAAGGGAAGGAAAGCGGCCCGCACACATCGCGCGCCGCCCGGCCCATATGGGGCGCCGGGCCGGTGCTTCAAGCCATGCGCGGGGGCCGGAAAACGAGCGGGTCATCATAAAAGCACGGCGCCTCGTTTCCGCTCCACCAGCCGGGTACACCCAGAACCGGCACCGGATTGAACGGCTTGGCCGCCAGGATTTCCGGGGTGAACGCGCTGGCCATCCAGACATCCGCCTGCGCTATGCTTTCAATAGCTGTCGGCGCTTGCAGGACGTGCGCCGTGATCGGTTTTCTGGGGTGAACCAGCTTTTCCAGCAGCGCGTGGCCGAACAGGTGCAGCCGGGCCTGGCGCCACAGCGGCCGCAGCTGCACGAAGGCCCGCCGCCACTGCCGCGCCGCCAGCGCCTCGGCCAACGGTGCGGGGGCACACAGCAGCGCACCGTTTTCGTCCAGCACCGTGATGGCGTCGCGCAGCGGCCCACGCGTGGCACCCACGCCGGCCTGCGCGATGGACTGCGCCTGCCAGGCATTGAGCTGGCGCTTGGCCTGCGGCCAGTGCAGCCAGACCAGGCCGTTGAAGAAGTCGTGCAGGTGGTCGCGCGTGGGCACCTGGCAGGTGCCAAACACGAACTGTTCGTAGGCGGTGCCGGCGGGCAGCGCCTGCTGCGGCGCGAAACGCACGCCCGGATCGGGCGCAGCGCCTGCCTCGACCAGCGCGTTGAGCGCCTGGGCGACGCTGGCGCCCGCCTGCACCGTCCGGGCCGCGCGCTGTCCCAGATCGGCCATCGGCGCCAGCCACGGGCGCTGCCAGTCGATGGCGCTAGTGGTCACCCGGGCCGGGCTGCGGCGCGCGGGCGCTGCGCCGGTCGCGCACCGCGATGCGCGGCGTGCCCTCGTCGCGCAGGTCGAACGCCTGCGTCGCCGCCAGCAGCTTGGACAGCGTGGCGTAGCCGTAGTTGCGCGCGTCGAACGAGGTCTTGTTGCCGATCTGCGTGCCGAGAGCGCCCACGCGCGCCCAGCCGTCCTCGTCCTGGCAGGCCTGCACGGCGTGGCGCAGCAGGCCCATCAGGCGCGTGTCCTGGCGCAGCGTGGCCGAGGGCACGCGCAACGTGGCCGGGCGCGCGGGCACGCCGGGTGCGGGCAACTCCTGCGGCGCGGCCGGGGTTTCGGGCGCAACCACCTCTGCCTGCGCCGCGCCGGCAGGTGGCAGCGCCGCCTCCTGCATGGGCGGCTCGCCCTCCTGCGCGCTGGCGAGCGATTCCAGGTACAGGAAGCGCGAGCAGGCGTTGACGAACGGCTTGGGCGTCTGCTCGGCGCCGAAGCCGTACACCGCCGCGCCCTTGGCGCGCAGGTGCATGACCAGCGGGGTGAAGTCGGCGTCGGAGGAGACGATGCCGAACGCATCGGGCCGGTCGTTGTAGAGCAGCTCCATCGCGTCCACCGTCATCGCCATGTCGGTGGCGTTCTTGCGCCGGGAGTAGTCGAACTGCTGGATCGGCCGGATGCCGAATTCCAGCAGCCGGTTCTGCCAGCCCTGCAGCCCGTGCTTGGTCCAGTTGCCGTAGGCCCGGCGCACGTTGATCTCGCCCAGCGTGGAAAGCTCGGTCAGGATCTCGTCGATCTTCTCGGCGGGCGCGTTGTCGGCGTCGATCAGCAGGGCGATGCGCAGTCCGCGCTCGGGATGGGGCATGGCAGGCCTTTCGGGTGCGAAGGAACAGAAAGTCAGGCCGTGGCGCCGGCGCCTTCCAGCCGCCAGGCGATCGGCTCGCCCGCGCGCAGCGGCTTGAGCGCAGCCTCGCCGAAGGCGTAGCTGTCCGGCGCCGTCCAGGCCTCGCGGCGCAGCGTGATGGTGCCGGTGTTGCGCGCCACGCCATAGAAGTCGGCGCCGTGGAAGCTGGCAAAGCCTTCCAGCCGGTCCAGCGCGCCGGCGTTGTCGAACGCCTCGGCGTACAGCTCGATGGCGGCGTGCGCGGTGTAGCAGCCGGCGCAGCCGCTGGCGTGCTCCTTCAGGTGCGCCGGGTGCGGGGCACTGTCGGTGCCCAGGAAGAACCGGGGACTGCCGCTGGTGGCCGCCGCCACCAGGGCCTGGCGGTGCGTTTCGCGCTTGAGCACCGGCAGGCAGTAGTAGTGCGGGCGGATGCCCCCGATGAAGATAGCGTTGCGGTTGTACAGCAGGTGGTGCGCGGTGATGGTGGCACCCGTGTGCGCATCGCTTTGCGCCACGTACTGCGCGGCCTCTTTCGTGGTGATGTGCTCGAAGACGATCTTCAACTCGGGGAAGTCGCGGCGCAGCGGGATGAGCTGCTGCTCGATGAACACCGCCTCGCGGTCGAACAGGTCGATGTCGGCGCTGGTCACCTCGCCATGCACCAGCAGCAGCATGCCGGCCTTTTGCATGGCCTCCAGCACCGGGTAGATGCGGCGCAGATCGGTCACGCCGGCGTCGCTGTTGGTGGTGGCGCCGGCCGGGTAGAGTTTGGCCGCGACGACACCTGCGGCGCGCGCGCGCGCGATCTCCGCGGGCGGCAGGTTGTCGGTGAGGTACAGCGTCATCAAAGGCTCGAATGCCACGCCGGCCGGCACCGCGGCCAGGATGCGCTCGCGGTACGCCAGGGCCTGCTCGGTGGTGGTCACCGGCGGGCGCAGGTTGGGCATGATGATGGCGCGGCCGAACTGCGCGGCCGTGTGCGGCACGACGGTGGCCAGGGGCGCACCGTCGCGCACATGCAGGTGCCAGTCGTCCGGGCGGGTGAGGGTCAAGGTGTCCAGGGAGGCGGCAGGGGTCGTCATGGGCACGATTGTCACACCGGCCCCAGACGAAAAGGCCCCGGCCACCGCGAGGCGGCCGGGGCAAACCCCGTGAAGGGGCGAGGGGTATCAGACAAAGAGGGGGATCAGCAGCCACCCGGGCGGTTGCCGCGCATGGGGATGATGCCGGAGACCGTGATGCGCACGCCCTGGTCGTTTTCCAGCACCTTGTTGACGAGGCGGATGCGGTCGGTGGAGCGCACGACCGAGACGTCGCCCCAGTCCTTGGCACCGAATTCGCTGCCCATGAAGCTGATGAACGCTTCGTAGACCACGGGTGCGTCAGGACGGTAGCGCACGTCGCCCGAGGCCTGGCCGCTGGCGCCCACGCGGTTGATGCCGTCGAACTTGAACGTGCACACCTGGGGGTAGGACCCTACCGGGTTCTTCTTGTCCACGTCCGTCAGGTTGACGTTGCCATCGCCATAGATGCCATCAAAACCGGGGGCAGAGGCGTTGGTCACGGTCAGCACACCCGTGCGCTCGCTCGGCTCGGGATCGTCGTCGTTGCCGCCGCCGCAGGCGCTCAGCAGCGCAGCGACGCCGGCTGCTGCCAGGACGGAAAGGGACTTGCGGACAAGAGGTTGCATGGCGGGGGCTTCAAAGGGGTGGAGACTGGGCGTGATCGTATGAACCCGCCCTGACCCCCTTCTGTACGTCCGGGACCGGTGTGGTTGTAGGAACAGACCGGGGATGGTGGGCCGCCGTGCCGCCGCCGCTACCGCCTGGCCGTCGTCAGTGCCCGCGTGCCAGCACCGGCGCCAGCGCCACACCGGTGTGCGTGCCCTGCTGCACCACCCCCTCGGGCGTATCGGCGGCGACGATCCGCCCGCCGCCGGCCCCCCCTTCCGGCCCCAGGTCGAGCACCCAGTCCGCTTCGGCGATCACATCCAGGTCGTGCTCGATGACGACCACGCTGTGCCCGCCGCCCACCAGCCGGTGCAGCACCGCGATCAGCTTGTGCACGTCGGCCATGTGCAGGCCCACCGTGGGCTCGTCCAGCACGTACAAAGTGTGCGGCGCCTTTTGCCCGCGCCGGCCCACCTCGTCGCGCACCTTGGTCAGCTCGGTCACCAGCTTGATGCGCTGGGCCTCGCCGCCCGACAGCGTGGGCGAGGGCTGGCCCAGCGTCAGGTAGCCCAGGCCCACGTCCTTCAAGAGCTGCAGCGGATGCGCGATGGCCGGCATGCTGGCGAAGAACTCCACCGCCTCGTCGACCTCCATCTGCAGCACGTCGCCGATGTTCTTGCCGCGCCAGGTGACGGCCAGCGTCTCGGGGTTGAAGCGCGCGCCGTGGCAGACCTCGCAGGGCACCTTCACGTCGGGCAAAAAGGCCATCTCGATGGTGCGCACGCCCTGGCCTTCGCAGGCCGGGCAGCGGCCGGCGCCGGTGTTGAAGGAAAACCGTCCGGCGGCGTAGCCGCGCGCCTTGGCCTCCAGCGTCTCGGCGAACAGCTTGCGGATGGTGTCCCAGAAGCCGATGTAGGTCGCCGGGCAGCTGCGCGGCGTCTTGCCGATGGGCGTCTGGTCCACTTCCAGCACGCGGTCGATGGTCTCGAAACCCGACAGCCCGGTGCAGCCCACCAGCGGCGGCGCGCGCCCGGCGTCCATGGCCTCGCGCCCGGCGCGGGTAGCGCGCTGGCCGACCCAGGCGGCCACGTTGGCCAGCAGCACGTCGCGCGCCAGGGTGGACTTGCCCGAGCCGGACACCCCCGTGATCGCCACCAGGCGCTGCAGCGGCACGCGCGCGGTCACATCGTGCAGGTTGTGCAGGAAGGCGCCGTGCACCGTCAGCCAGAGCGGCGCGGCGGGCGCGGCCGCTGGGGTTGCTACTATTTCGATAGCTGGCGGCGCTTTCTTTTTGCGGTTTTTGGCAGGTTTTTCTTCTGAAACCTGCGCGGGCGGAGCGCTTGCAGCTATGGTTTCAGGAGCAAACACCGGCCGGCGCGACTGCATCGGGTGGCGCATGGCATGCAGCAGGTAGCGCCCGGTCTGCGATTCGGGCGCAGCCTCGATGTCGGCCACGCTACCCTGCGCCACGAGCCGCCCGCCGCGCTTGCCCGCGCTCGGGCCAATGTCGATGATGTGCGAGGCCGCGCGGATGGTGTCCTCGTCGTGCTCGACCACCACCAGCGTGTTGCCCTTGTCGTTCAGTTGCTGCAGGGCCTTGAGCAGGATGCCGTTGTCGCGTGCGTGCAGGCCGATGGTCGGCTCGTCCAGCACGTAGCACACGCCCTGCAGGTTGCTGCCCAGCTGCGCCGCCAGGCGGATGCGCTGCGCCTCGCCGCCCGAGAGCGTGGGCGCGCCGCGGTCCAGCGTCAGGTACGGCAGGCCGACTTCTTCCAGGAAGTCCAGCCGGCTCTTGATCTCCGGGACCAGGTCGCGCGCAATCTCCGCCTCGCGGCCCGTCAGCTGCAGGCCCTCGACCCAGGCGCGCACGTCGCGCACCGACAGCCGCGCCACGGCGGTGATGCTGGTGCCGGCGAACAGCACCGCGCGTGCCACCGGGTTCAGGCGGGTGCCCTCGCAGCCCGGGCAGGCGTGCTCGGCCAGGTCCTCCACCTCGGGTTCGGCAAAGGTCTGTTCACGGCCCTGCGTGCGGTCGGAGGGCAGCGAGTCGTCGAGCACGGTGCGCTGCGCGCGCGTGAGCTGCACACCGGTGCCCACGCAGTCCGGGCACCAGCCGTGCTTGCTGTTGTAGGAAAACAGCCGCGGGTCCAGCTCGGCGTAGCTGGTGGCGCACACCGGGCAGGCGCGCTTGGTGGAAAACACCTGTACCTGGCCGATGCCGGCCGTGGGCAGGCCGCCGGCGAGCGCGGCCTCCAGGCCCTCGATGCCGGTCAAGGCATGCAGCACGCCCTTGCCCAGCTCCAGCGCCCTGGCCAGGTGGGTGCGCAGTTCGCCCTCGTGCTCGGGGGTCATGCGCACGCTGGCCACGGGCAGCTCCAGCGTGTGTTCCTTGAAACGGTCCAGGCGCGGAAAGCCCGCGGTGGGCAGGAACTCACCGTCGACGCGCAGATGCGTGTAGCCGCGCGGGCGTGCCCAGTCGGCCAGTTCGGTGTAGACGCCCTTGCGGTTCACCACCAGCGGCGCCATCAGGCCGATGCACTGGCCGCGGTAGCGTGTCATCAGCTGCGCGGCGATGGTCTCCATGGTCTGCGGCTGCACCGCCGCGCCGTCGTGGATGCAGTGCTGCACGCCCAGCTTGACGTACAGCAGCCGCAGGTAGTGCCAGACCTCGGTGGTGGTGCCCACGGTGCTCTTTCGGCCGCCGCGCGACAGCCGCTGCTCGATGGCCACCGTGGGCGGAATGCCATACACCGCATCCACCTCGGGCCGCCCGGCCGGCTGCACGATGGAGCGGGCATAGGCGTTCAGGCTCTCCAGGTAGCGGCGCTGGCCCTCGTTGAACAGGATGTCGAAGGCCAGCGTGGACTTGCCCGAGCCCGACACCCCCGTGACGACGTTGAACTTGCCGCGCGGAATGGACACGCTCAGGCCCCGCAGGTTGTGCTCCTTGGCGTTGACGATCTCGATGGCGTTTTCGGCCCCCGGCGCTTGTCCCGCCTGCGCGAGCAGCTTCTTTTTTTGTAGCACTCCGGGCGCCTCGTGCACCGCGTGCCCACCCTCGCCCAGCGCTTGTTCGTAGTCGCGCAGCGCGGCGCCGGTGTGCGAGTGCGGGTGCTGGCGCAGGGCCTCGGGCGGCCCTTCGGCCACCAGCGCGCCACCGGCGTCGCCTGCCTCCGGCCCCAGGTCGATGATCCAGTCGCTGGCGCGGATGACGTCCAGGTTGTGCTCGATCAGGACCAGCGAATGGCCGGCGTCCAGCAGCTTTCGCAAGGCGCGCATCAGCTTGGCGATGTCGTCGAAGTGCAGGCCGGTGGTGGGCTCGTCGAACAAAAACAGCGTGCCCTTGCGCGCCAGCGGCTGGCGCGACTTGGCGCGGCTCCTGGCCGCTTCGGCCAGGAAGCCGGCGAGTTTCAGGCGCTGCGCCTCGCCGCCCGACAGCGTCGGCACGGGCTGGCCCAGGCGCAGGTATTCCAGGCCCACGTCGGCCAGCGGCGCCAGCGCCCGCACCACGTCGCGGTCGGCCGCAAAGCCCTGCACGGCCTCGCTCACGGTCAGCTCCAGCACGTCGGCCACGCTCAAAAGCCGGCCGCCGCGCTCGATGCGCACCTCCAGCACCTCGGGGCGGTAGCGGCGGCCGTCGCAGTCGGGGCAGCGCAGGTACACGTCCGACAGAAACTGCATCTCCACGTGCTCGAAGCCCGAGCCGCCGCAGGTCGGGCAGCGCCCGTCGCCCGAGTTGAAGCTGAACTTGGCCGCGGTGTAGCTGCGCTCGCGCGCCAGCGGCGAGACGGCGAACAACTCGCGGATGGCGTCCCACGCGCCCACGTAGCTGACCGGGTTGGAACGCGCCGTCTTGCCGATGGGCGATTGGTCCACGAACACCACGTCGGCCAGGTGGTCGGCGCCCAGCAGGCGGTCGTGCGCGCCGGGCGATTCGGTGGCCTTGCCGAAGTGGCGCATCAGCGCCGGCGCCAGCACGTCCTGGATCAGCGTGGACTTGCCCGAGCCCGACACCCCGGTCACCGTGACCAGGCGCTGCAGGGGAATGTCGACGGTGATGTTTTGCAGGTTGTGCTCGCGCGCGCCTTCCAGGATCAGCCGCGGCGTGGACTCGGTCACCAGCCGCTTGACGCCCCCGCCAATCTGCCGGCGCCCGCCCAGGTACTGGCCGGTCAGGGTGTCGGCGCGGCGCAGGTCGTCCACCGTGCCGTCGAACACGATCTGCCCACCCTGCTGCCCTGGGCCGGGCCCCATGTCGATGACGCGGTCGGCCGCCAGCATGACGGCCGGATCGTGCTCGACCACCACCAGCGTGTTGCCGGCGTCCCGCAGGCGCAGCATGGCCTCGGTGATGCGGTGCATGTCGCGCGGGTGCAGGCCGATGCTGGGCTCGTCCAGCACGAACAGGGTGTTGACCAGCGAGGTGCCCAGCGCCGTGGTCAGGTTGATGCGCTGCACCTCGCCCCCGGACAGCGTGCGGCTCTGGCGGTCCAGCGTCAGGTAGCCCAGGCCGGCGTCGGTCAGGTAGCGCAGGCGGGTGCCGATTTCCTCCAGGATCAGGCGCAGCGCATGGCCGTCGGCGCTCTCGCTGGCCTGCGCCTCGCGCCGCACCTGGGCGCCGGGGGCGGCCGCGCCATCGCCCGCTTCCAGCAGGTCGAAAAAGCGCCGCAACCGCGCGATGGGCAGTTGCATCAGGTCGTGCAGGCACAGCCCGGGCAGCGCTTCGAGCTGCGCGCGCGTCCAGGCCACGCCCTGCGGCAAAAAGCGCTGCGCGGGCGCCAGCACCGCATCCGCCGCGGCGTGGCTGCCCACGCGCCACAGCAGGCTCTCGGTCTTCAGGCGCGCGCCGGCGCAGGTCGGGCACTGGGTGTAGCTGCGGTACTTGGACAGCAGCACCCGGATGTGCATCTTGTAGGCCTTGCTCTCCAGGTATTCGAAGAAGCGCCGGATGCCATACCACTGGCGGCTCCAGTTGCCGGCGCGAAAGTCCGGCGCACCCTCGATGACCCAGTGCCGCTGCGCCTCGCTCAGCTTGTGCCAGGGCGTGTCGCGCGGGATGCCGGCGGCCTCGGCGTGGCGCATCAGGTCGTCCTGCGTCTCCTTCCAGGCCGGCGTCTGGATGGTCTTGATGGCACCGGCGCGCAGGGTGAGGCGCTCGTCGGGCACGACCAGACCCCAATCCACGCCGATCACGCGGCCAAAGCCCCGGCAGGTCTCGCAGGCGCCGGCGGGCGAGTTGAAGCTGAACATGGACGGCACGGGCTCGGCGTAGCGCAGGTCGCTCTCGGGGCAGTGCAGGCCGGTGGAGAACTTCCAGACCGGGGGCTCGCCGCCCTCCTCGCCTTCGTCCAGCACGTACACCGCCAGGCGCCCGCCGCCACGGTGCAGCGCGGCCTCAATGGCCTCCAGCACGCGGGCGCGCTCGGCGCCCAGCACGCGGAAGCGGTCTGCCACCACGTCCAGCACCTTCTTGGGGCCGCTGGGCGTGGCCAGCTCGCGCTCGGCCTGTACCCGGGTGTAGCCGCTGGCGGACAGCCATTGCTGCACCTCGTCGGCCGTGGTCCCGGCCGGCAGCTCGACGGAGAAGGTGATGGCCAGGCGCGGGTCGCCGGCCTGGCGGGCGCGCTCCAGCAGCTCGGCGTAGATGCTGTCGGGCGAGTCGTGGCGCACCGGCAGGGCGGTGGCCCGGTCGAACAGCTGGGCGGCGCGGGCGAACAACAGCTTCAGGTGGTCGTTCAGCTCGGTCATCGTGCCCACGGTGGAGCGCGAGCTGCGCACCGGGTTGGTCTGGTCGATGGCAATGGCCGGCGGCACGCCCTCGACCTTGTCCACGGCCGGCTTGTCCATGCGGTCCAGGAACTGGCGCGCGTAGGCGCTGAACGTCTCCACGTAGCGCCGCTGGCCTTCGGCGTACAGCGTGTCGAACACCAGGCTGGACTTGCCCGAGCCGCTGGGGCCGGTGACCACGGTGAGTTCGCCGGTGCGGATGTCGAGGTCGAGGTTTTGGAGGTTGTGCTGGCGCGCGCCGTGGATGCGGATCAGTCCGTGGGTCATGGGAGCAGGTGTGGGGCGGGGGAAGAAAATTCCAGCAAAACAGGAAATAACACGCGCGCGTGTGCGACAGGGTCGCGCCTTACACTCGGCCGGCGCGCTGAGCGGCGCCGCATCTTGCCTTCTCACTGCCGCCGGCGCTTGTTGCATCACTTTGAAAGGTTCGGCCCGTGCGTACTTCCTGGAACCGCTGGCGCGCCCGTTGCGCGTTTGTCCTGGCCGTGTCGGCCGCTGCATCCATGGGCGCCCAGGCGCAGGCGCTGGTCGGCCAGACCGTCGGCATCACCGGCTCGGCGGCGGTCACGGTGAAAGAGTCGATGCTGGGGGCCCAGCTCTACATCGACCACGTCAACGCGCGCGGCGGCGTGCACGGCCAGCCCGTGGAGATCGTCTCGCTGGACGACAAGTTCGACCCCAAGCTGACGCTGGCGAACACGCGCACCCTCATCGAGGACAAGGGCGTGCTGGCGCTGTTCATGACCCGCGGCACCCCGCACACGCAGGGCATCATCCCGCTGCTGGACCAGCACGGCGTGGCGCTGGTCGGCCCCTCGACGGGCGCCATGGCGCTGCACACGCCGGTGCAAAGGCACATCTTCAACATCCGCGCGCCCTACCAGCGCGAGGTGGAAAAGGCGATCGCCCACCTGGCGCTGCTGGGCATGACGCGCATCGGCGTCGTGCACGTGGATGACGCGTTCGGCCGGGATGCGCTGGACGGTGCGCAAAAGGGTTTCGCGACCGCCGGGATCCAGGCGCTGTTCGTGGAAACCTTCGACCGCGCCAAGCCCGATTTTTCCGCCACCGCGCCCAAGGTGCGGGCACTGGAGCCCCAGGCAGTGATCTTCGTGGGCACCGGCGCGGCGGTCATCGATGGCATCAAGGCACTGCGCAAGGCCGGCGTCGGGGGGCAGATCGTGACGTTGTCGAACAACGCCTCAGGAGGCTTCGTGGAGGCGCTGGGCGAACACTCGCGCGGCGTGGTGGTGACGCAGGTGTTCCCATCGGAGCGCTCGATGGGCTACCCGCTCATCAAGGAGGCCATGGAGCTGGCGCGCAGCAAGGGCATCGAGGAGCTCACGCCGGCCATGGTCGAGGGCTTTGCCAACGCCAAGGTGCTGGTGGAAGGCCTGCGCCGCGCAGGCCCCAAGCCCGACCGGGCGCGGGTGCAGGCGGCCCTGGAAGGGCTGTCGCGCTATGACCTGGGAGGGCTGGAGCTGGGCTACAGCAGCACCGACCACACGGGGCTGGAGTTCGTCGACCTGTCCATCATCGGAGCCAACGGCCGGTTTCGGCGCTGAACGTCGGCCCGGCGCGCCGGAGAGCGCGCGCCACGGGTACGGCCCCGCCGGCCCTCCGAGAAACCCGCGCGAGTCGGCGACTTCCGCGGGTTTTCTTGTGGGCGTCTTCGGCGACACCGGACCGGGGTGACGAATGCAGTAGATGCCAACGTCGATCCGGGGCGATGCCCAGCAGCCTGGCACCTGGAGTCGTCTGGCCTCGCCTGACGTTCCGGGCCAGTCGTCGACCGGCAAGCTTGCAGGGCGTTCGGTCTTGCCAGGTTGAGGTGAAGGGTACCGTGGCCTGTCCAACAAATCGGACAGGACAGCGAGCTGCATGAAGCGCGAGGGGGCGCCGCCGCCTTCGACCGGGACGCGCCGGACCTGCTCCACGGCGGCCCGGCCCATGCCGCCGCGCAAAAAAAAGCAGCGCCCACGAAAAAGGCCTCACACGAGGGTGCGAGGCCTGGTGTTGCGGGCAGCCGGTGCCACCGAGGGTGACATCAGGCCCGCAAGGCAAGCGGCTCACGCCGCTGCCGTATCAGAAGTTGTGGCGCAGGCCGACTGCGACGGAGCTGAAGTCCACGCCAGGGCCGCCGGTCATGTACGTCGCGTTGGCCTTGTTGTCGACCTTCGTGTAGAAGGCGTAGGCCTTGGTGCGCTTGCTCAGGTTGTAGTTGTAGCCCACCGTCCACTGCGTGGCGCCGGTGTTGGAAGCGCCGCCGATGTTGCCGGCGCGGCCGACGTTCAGGTGAAACTCGGAAGCACCCAGGGCGTACATGCCGGCCAGGCGCACGTTGTTGCGGTTGCCCACGCCGTCGTAGTGGTTGCGCTGGAAGTAGCCGCCCACCGTGAACTGACCGAAGGTCATCGCAGCGCGGATGGCGCCTTGGTAGTCGTCGTCAACGCGGCTGTAGCCAGCACCCAGGGCGACGGGGCCCAGGTTGTAGTTGGCAGCCAGGTCGAAGCCGTGCTTGGTGCCGTTGTTCTCGTGCAGCACCATGGCGGCGTCGAGCGTGAAACCACCCAGGCTGGGGGTGCGGTAGCCGATCTTGTTGGCTTGGCCCAGGCCGCCGAACCACACTGGATCGTCGTACAGAGCGTCGGACGAGGTACCGGTGTCGTGGTTGTGCATGCTCACGTAGTCGGCCGTGGCGTAGTACGACTCGGGCGTGAAGTTGCCCAGGCGGACCATACCGAAACCGCCCGACAGGTTCACTTCGCTCTGGCGGCCAAAGAACACCTTGTTGGAGGCGCCGGTGCTGGAGTCGAAACCGCTCTCGAGCTGGAAGCCGGCCTTCAGGCCACCGCCCAGGTCCTCAACGCCACGGAAGCCGAAGCGCGACGAGTTGTTCTGCATCACGGTCGTGCTGGTGTCGCCGACCTTCTGGTGCTCCACGGAAGTGTTCACGCGGCCATACAGCGTCACGCTGCTCTGGGCGAAGACGGCGGAAGTGCCCAGCAGGGCAACGGCTGCGAGCAGCAGGCGATTTGCTTTTTGCATGTGAGGTCCTTGATTGATTGTGTCTATCAGATGTAGCTGGTACCGCTGGTGAAACCGCTCCTGGCCCACAGGCACCGTGTGCATCTAAGGAGGCCATTCTAGGGGCAACCCCCTGGTGCAAAGCAGGTGGATGCGCGTTTGCACAATCCGTTGACGTTTCGGCGCAACAGTCGAGCGGGCGCGGTTTCAGCCACGAAAAAGGGCCCCTTTCGGGGCCCTTGCGGGCGGGCGCGTTTCGCTCTGGCGGTGGCGTCAGCGGTCGGCGTAGATGTCCACGTCCTTGGTCTCGGGCAGGAACAGGGTGCCGATCACGGCCGTCATGCCGGCGATCACGATGGGATACCACAGGCCGCTGTACATGTTGCCGGCCGAGGCCACCAGGGCGAACGAGGTGGTGGGCAGCAGGCCGCCGAACCAGCCGTTGCCGATGTGGTACGGCAGGCTCATGGAGGTGTAGCGGATGCGCGTGGGAAACAACTCCACCAGCATGGCGGCGATCGGGCCGTAGACCATGGTCACCAGGATCACCAGGTAGGTCAGGATGACCAGCATCATCACCTTGTTCATCTTGGCCGGGTCCGCCTTGGTAGGGTAGCCGGCCAGCTTCAGGTCCTCGGCCATCTCCTTCTTGAAGGCGGCGATGGCGGTAGCGCTCTCGGCGTCGAACTTGTGGTTGGCCACCGTGCCGGTGGGGGCGGTGACGGTCTTGTCGCCGATCTTGACCACGGCGGGCGCTCCGGCAGGGCCTTCGACGTTGTCGTAGCTGACCGAGTTTTGCACCAGGTAGCGCTTGGCGATGTCGCAGGAGCTCTTGAAGTCGATGTCGCGCGCCACCGGGTTGCCCTGGAACGAGCACGTGGCCGGGTCAGCCGTCACCACCACGCCCGCCGTCACCTGGGCACGGGCCAGGTCGGGGTTGGCCGCGCTGGTCAGCGCCTTGAACACCGGGAAATAGGTCAGCACCGCCAACACGCAGCCGAGCATGATGATGGGCTTGCGGCCGATCTTGTCCGACAGCGTGCCGAAGATGACGAAGAACGGGGTGCCCAGCAGCAGGGCCGCGGCGATCATCAGGTTGGCCGTGATGGCGTCCACCTTGAGCTGCTGGGTCAGGAAGAACAGCGCGTAGAACTGCCCCGTGTACCAGACCACCGCCTGTCCCGCGGTCAGGCCCAGCAGCGCCAGGATGACGATCTTCAGGTTCTTCCATTGCCCGAAGGATTCGGTCAGCGGCGCCTTGGAGGTCTTGCCCTCGGCCTTCATCTTCTGGAAGGCGGGCGACTCGGACAGCGACAGGCGGATCCACACCGACACGCCCAGCAGCAGGATGGAGACCAGGAACGGGATGCGCCAGCCCCAGTCGTTGAACACCGCTTCACCCATGATGGTGCGGGTGCCCAGGATGACCAGCAGCGACAGGAACAGGCCCAGCGTGGCCGTCGTCTGGATCCACGAGGTGTAGGCGCCGCGGCGGCCGTTGGGCGCGTGCTCGGCCACGTAGGTGGCGGCGCCGCCGTACTCACCGCCCAGGGCCAGGCCCTGTAGCATGCGCAGCACGATCAGGATCACCGGTGCGGCCATGCCGATGGAGGCATAGGAGGGCAGCACGCCGACGATGAAGGTCGAGACGCCCATGATCAGGATGGTCACCAGGAAGGTGTACTTGCGCCCGATCATGTCGCCCAGGCGGCCGAACACCAGGGCGCCGAACGGCCGCACCAGGAAGCCGGCCGCAAAGGCCAGCAGCGCGAAGATGAAGGCCGCGCCCGCATCCAGCCCGCTGAAGAACTGCTTGGCGATGATGGCCGCCAGCGAGCCGTAGAGATAGAAGTCGTACCACTCGAACACGGTGCCGAGTGACGAGGCGAAGATCACCTTCTTTTCTTCCGGCGACATCGGCCGGGGCGTGGCCTTAGACGCCAGCGGTATGGTGGTGGAAGCCATGTGTGCTGTCTCCTGCGTGGTGAAGGGAGGCATGCCCAGAGAGGGGCGCGCGACGGTCGGGCGCTGCGCACCCTGCGCAGCCGGACGGCGCAATATCGGGGGGCGGTCTGACCGAAAACTGACGCCCCGCCAGGCGGTCGTGGGCCGGCCGCTGACGAGGACCTGACAACATGCGGGACAACCCGCATGCACCATTTCTTCCGGTGAAAAATCAAGGGTGTGGGCACGCACGGCCCGCCGCTTGGGGGGCCCTGCGCAGGCCTGCCGCGGCCCTCGCACCCGGGTTTGTCCTGCCTGGGAAAAACCCTGGGAAAACCGGTCAGGCGGCCGCGTGTGGCGCGCCGCCCACAGCCCGCTTCAGGCCGCCGGGGCCAGACCGGAAGGCACCTGCGCCGCAGCGTCCCAGGCGGGGCCGTCGAACCACGGGTCGCCCTGCAGGTAGGCGCGCAGCATGGGCAGACCGTCCAGGCCCCAGAACAGCCGGCCGTCCACTTCGAACGCCGGCACCCCGAACACGCCGCGCCCGGCGGCGTCATCGGTGTTGGCGCGCAGCAGCGCCTTGGCGCGGTCCAGCGGATCGCCCCCCCCGTCGGCCGTGCGCACCTGAGCGTCCAGCGTTTCGGCCAGGGCCTGCAGCCGCGCCGCGTCGAGCGCGTCGTGCCCACCCAGCCAGACGTGGCGCAGCACCGCACCGGCGACGAAGCGATTGACGCTGCCGTCCTCGCTGCACGCCAGCGCCTGGCGCAGCAGCGGCAGCGGGTTGAACGGGTGGCGCGCCGGCATGTCCAGCCCGCAGCCCAGGGCTTGGCCCAGCCAGGCCGCGTGGCGGTAGGTCCAGTCGCGTTTGGGCGCGATGCCCGCGGGTCCCGGATTGCCGTGCTGGTGCAGCAGCGCGCCCAGCAGCACCGGACGGTAGGTGGCGTGCCAGTTCAGGCCTTCGAGTTCCTGCGGCAGGCGCTCGAACGCCAGCCAGGCATAGGGCGAGACGAAGTCCAGGTAGAAGGTGATGTGCTTCATGCGCATGGCGTGGCCAGCTCCTCGGGCACCGGCACGCCGGCGCGCGCCAGCAGCAGCGCCCAGATGGCGCGCCGCTCCTGGCCATCCGCGCGCGACCAGGCGCGGATCTCGTCGATGGTGCGAAAGCACCCCTCGCAATGGCTGCGGTCGGCCGTCATGCGGCACACCGACACGCAGGGCGATGGCACCGGCTCGGCAAATTTTGGGTCAAATTGGCCCGCAGCGCTTATCTGGCAAGCGCGAGTAGCTATCAAAACAGTAGTATCACTCATCAGGTTCTTGCACCACGTCGACCACCGGTGCGCCGGTCAGCCGCGCGAGGTCCCGGGGGTGCAGCGGGAACACGCCGTGCGGGTGTCCCGCGGCCGCCCAGACCACATCGAAGCGCAGCAACGCGCGGTCGATCAGCGTGACCGGCGGCACCTTGTGGCCGACAGGCGCCACGCCGCCGATGGAAAAACCGGTCGCCGCCTTGACGAAGGCGGCGTCCGCCCGGCCGGTGGGCCCGACCAGCGCATCCACCTTCGCCTCGTCCACGCGCCGGTCGCCCGAGGTGATCACGAGCACCGCCGCGTCGTCGCTCAAGCGCCGGAAGATGATGCTCTTGGCGATCTGGCCGACCGCCACGCCGAGGGCGTCCGCCGCCTGTTGCGCGGTGCGCGCAGCCCCGTCCAGCAGGCGCGGCGCATGCGGGTGGCCTTGCGCCTCCAGCACCGCGGCCACGCGCTGCACGCCCTCGGGCAGCGGGCGCGCCGGGCTGCGCACGTAGCCGAAGCGCTGCTCCAGCGCACTGGAGTGCACCTCGACGGGCGTCCAGCGCCCGGCCTGCACCTGTGCGCCGGCGCGTTCCATGTCCAGGCTGTGCACCAGGCCCAGGCCCAGGTCGCACGCCAGCAGCAGCCGGCCGTGCTCGTCCAGCAGGCATTCGCGGACCGGGCCGGCGTCCTGGCCCGCCAGCGTGCTGACGGTGCCGTCGTCCTGCACGCGCCAGACGAAGGGCGCCAGCTCCAGCTCGACGAACACCCGCTGCGGGCCGTTCTGGAAGAACCAGCGCCCCTGCGCATCGGCGGTGTAGTTGCGGGCGATGAAGGCCAGCAGCGTCTCGTGGCGGATCTCCTCGCCCTTGGCCGCAGGAAACGGGCCGCGTGCCTGCACCGCCTCGTCGCGCAGAAACCAGCGGCCGCGGCAGTCGAGCCCCAGCCAGCCCTGGCAGTGCGGCACGTTCGGCCACTTGGCCATGGCCTGGCGGACGAGGTCGTCCATGGCCGCGTCAGCCCGCACGCCGGTTCAGCAGCGCCGTCGCCACGCGCGACTGCGTCTTGCGTCCCAGGAAGTCGCTGATGAACACGCCCGTGTCCACCAGCGCGTCCAGGTCGATGCCGGTGTCGATGCCCATGCCGTGCAGCATGAACACCACGTCCTCGGTCGCCACGTTGCCGGTGGCGCCGCGGGCGTACGGGCAGCCGCCCAGGCCGGCGACGGACGACTGGAAATTGGCCACGCCCAGATCCAGCGCGGCCAGGGTGTTGGCCAGCGCCTGGCCGTAGGTGTCGTGGAAGTGGCCGGAGACCGCCTCCAGCGCGTAGTGCCGCAGCGCCGCTTCGATCGCGCCCTGCACCTTGCGCGGCGTGCCCACGCCGATGGTGTCGGCGACGTCCACGCGCTCGACGCCGATGTCCTTCATCAGCCCCGCCAGGTAGGCTACGCGCTCGGGTGCGATCTCGCCCTCGTACGGGCAGCCCACGGTGCAACTCATGGCGCCGCGCACCGCCACGCCGGCGGCGCGCGCGGCCTCGACCACGGGGGCGAAGCGCACGATGCTCTCGGCGATGGAGCAGTTGATGTTCTTCTGGCTGAAGGCCTCGCTGGCGGCGCCGAAGACGACGATCTCGTCAGGCCGGTCCTGCGCCGCCGCCTCCCAGCCCTTGAGGTTGGGCGTGAGCACCGAGTAGCGCACGCCCGCCTGGCGCGGCAGGGCCTGCATGACTTCGTGGTTGTCGGCCATCTGCGGCACCCACTTCGGGCTGACGTAACTGGTGACCTCGATCTCGCGCAGGCCGGCGGCCTGCAGGCGCTGCACCAGCTCGACCTTGACCTGCGCCGGGACGGGCTGCTTTTCGTTTTGCAGGCCATCGCGCGGGCCGACGTCGATGAGGTTCACACGGGTGGGAAGCGGCATGTCGGGGGCTCCATCGGGAAACGGGGGACGGGTCAATAACCGCGCGCGACATCGACCACGCCGCTCACGGGCTCGCCTCGGTGCAGCTGCCCGATCTTGCGCGCGATCTGCGCGATGCTTTCCTCGCGCAGCGTGCGGGCCGACGTGTGCGGCGTGACGGTGATGCGGGGGTGCCGCCAGAAGGGGTGCTGCGGCGGCAGCGGCTCGGTGCGAAAGACGTCCAGCGTCGCGCCCGCCAGGGGGCCGCCGTCCAGCAGCGCCAGCAGGTCGGCCTCGACCAGGTGCGCACCCCGGGCCACGTTGACCAGGTAGCCGCCGGGCTGCAGCGCGCCCAGCGTGTCGCGGTTCAGGATGCCTTCGGTCTCGGGCGTGAGCGGCAGCAGATTGACCAGGACGCGGCTGGCGGCCAGGAAGTCGTGCAGGCCCTGCGCGCCATGGAAGGTGCGCACGCCCTGCACGGTGCGGGGCGAGCGGCTCCAGCCATTGACGGGAAAGTCGAACTGCGCCACGGCGCGCGCCACGCGCTCGCCCAGGGCGCCCAGGCCCATGATGCCCACGGGAAAGTCGCTGCGCAGGCGCGGCTTTCGGAAGGCCCACTGGCCCTCGCGGGCGCAGGCCTCGTAGGCGCCGAATTCGCGGAAGTGCCGGATCAGCGCGTGGCACACGTACTCGGCCATCTGCACCGCCATGCCGGCGTCCTCCAGCCGCACCACGGCCAGACCGGCGGGCAGCTGCAGCCGCAGCAGCGCGTCCACCCCGGCCCCGATGTTCAACAGCGCACGCAGCGATGGCTGCTCGTCGATGAACTGCTGTGGCGGCGCCCAGACCACGGCGTAGTCCGCAGGGGGCGCAGCCGGCTCCCAGACCTGGACATCGGCCTGCGGCAAGGCAGCCGCCAGCCCGGCCAGCCAGGGCTCCGGCCGCGTGCCGGTGCAGCAAAAGGCAATCTTCATGGCTGCCAAGGGTAGCAGGGGCGCGGTGCCCGGGCGCCCCCTGTGGCCAGGCCACGGCGCACGTCCTGCAGCATCACCACCCGCGGGTTGCCTGGCATGTCGTTCGGTCCGGGGCGAGGCCGCGCCACGGCCGTCAGGCCTTTTCCAGCCGCAGCAGCTCCGCGCCTTCGTCCACCTGGTCGCCGGGCGCGTACAGCAGCTCGGCCACCACGCCGTCGGCCGGGGCGGCGATGGTGTGCTCCATCTTCATGGCCTCCATCACCGCCAGCGGCTGGCCGCGCTCGACCTTGTCGCCCGCCTGCACGGCGAACGAGACCACCTTGCCGGGCATGGGCGCCGTCAGCCGCCCGCCCTCGCCTGCTGCTTCGCCCGCGTGCGCCAGCGGGTCGGGCAGCGCGATGCGCGTGGCGCCCTGCGGGGTGAAGACATGCAGCACCTCGCCCTGCGCATACACCGTGGCGCGGGCGCGCCGGCCGGCGAACTGCAGGTCGAGCGCGCCGTCCGGCCGCGCGCCGAACACCAGCGCGCCCTCGGCAGCGGCGCCCTCCCCCGGTGCGCCCGGCTCCACCGCCAGGTGGTGCCCGCCACCGGCATGGCCATAGGTCAGCCAGGCCACGGCCGGCTGGCCGTGGAAGTCGAACGCGAACCGCCGCCGGCTGGCCGCCAGCGAACGCCAGCCGTCGCGCTGGCTGAAGGGGTCGCCGGCCACGGCCTGGGCCTGCTCGCGCAGCAGCACGTGCGCCACGGCGGCCGCCGCCGCCAGGGGCAGGCCCACCGGCTCCTGGTCGAACAGCACGGCGGCCTCGCGCGGGATCAGCGCCGTGTCCAGCCGCGCCTGCGCGAACGAAGGGCTTTGGACCACATGGCGCAGGAACTGCACGTTGGTCTCCAGCCCCACGATGTGCGTGGCCGCCAGCGCTTCGTCCAGCCGCGCCAGCGCCTGCTCGCGCGTGTCGCCGTGGACGATCAGCTTGGCGACCATGCTGTCGTAGAACGGGCTGATGGCGTCGCCGCGCCGCACGCCATCGTCCATGCGCACGTCCCCGACCGTGAACGCGGCATGCGCCGGCTTGGCGTAGACCTGCAAGGTGCCGGTGGCGGGCAGGAACTGGTTGTCCGGGTTTTCCGCGCAGATGCGGGCCTCGATCGCATGGCCGGTGATCTGGAGTTCCTCCTGGCGCTTGGGCAGGGGCTCACCAAACGCCACGCGCAGCTGCCACTCCACCAGGTCCAGCCCGGTGATGGCCTCTGTCACCGGGTGCTCGACCTGCAGCCGGGTGTTCATCTCCATGAAGTAGAACTTCATCGCCTCGGGGGCCTCGTAGCCGCCCGGCTGCTCGACGATGAACTCCACCGTGCCGGCGCCCACATAACCGACGGCCTGCGCGGCAGCCACCGCCGCCTCGCCCATCTGCTGGCGCAGCACGGGCGGCATGCCGGGCGCGGGCGCCTCCTCCAGCACCTTCTGGTGGCGCCGCTGCACGGAGCAGTCGCGCTCGAACAGGTAGACCACGTTGCCCTGGGTGTCGGCGAAGACCTGGATCTCGATGTGGCGCGGGCGCAGCACGTATTTTTCGACCAGCACGGCGTCGTTGCCGAAGCTGCTCGTGGCCTCGCGCTTGCAGGACTCCAATGCTGCGGCGAAGTCCTCGCTCTTTTCCACCAGCCGCATGCCCTTGCCACCGCCGCCGGCGCTGGCCTTGATGAGCACGGGATAGCCGATGCGGTCGGCCTCGCGCTGCAGCAGTTGCGGGTCCTGGTCCACGCCCTGGTAGCCCGGCACCAGCGGCACGCTGGCCTTGTCCATCAGGCGCTTGGACTCAGCCTTCAGCCCCATGGCGGCGATCGCCGACGCGGGCGGGCCGATGAAGACCAGGCCGGCCTGCGTGCAGGCGCGCGCGAAGTCCTCGTTTTCCGACAGAAAGCCGTAGCCTGGGTGGATGGCCTGCGCGCCGGTGGCCTGGGCTGCGTCCAGGATGCGCTCCCAGCGCAGGTAGCTGTCCTTGGGGGCACTGCCACCGATGTGCACCGCCTCGTCGCAGGCCGCGACGTGCTTGGCGTGGGCGTCGGCGTCCGAGTACACGGCGACGGTCTTCACGCCCATGCGGCGTGCGGTGGCAGCGACGCGGCAGGCGATTTCGCCGCGGTTGGCGATCAGGATCTTGTCAAACATGGGCCACCTCCGCGGCGAGCTCGCCTGCGCACGCTGCGCGTGCCAGGCCATGTGGCGCAACCACTGCGCTGTTGTCGCCGCGATGGGCAATCAGGATTTTTTGGAACATTCAGGCCACCTTGGCAGAACCGGAAAAAAGCGAGGAGATGCGCCGCAGCACGGCGCGCAGGAATTTGACGAGCACCACCATCAGCAGCACGGACACGGCCAGCATCAGCAGCAGCGCGATGCCGAACAGCACCGGATGCTGGGTGGCCAGCCAGACCACGGCCACCACCAGGCCGTCCTCGAACAGCGACAGGCCCCAGTTGGAAAACGGCTCCGGCGAGGTGTTGGCCGCCGCGCGCGTGGTCATCTTGGTGGCCAGCGCCGTCGCCGAGAGCGAGCCGCCCAGCAGGCCCGCGACCACGGCCATGGTGGCGTTGTCGGCGCTGAACACGCCGGCGGCCAGCGCCACGCCCGCGGGCACGCGGATCACGGTGTGCAGGGCGTCCCAGGCGCTGTCCAGCCACGGCACCTTGTCGGCAAAGAACTCGACCAGCAGCATGAAGCCGCTCACGCCCAGCACGGCCGGGTGCGTCAGCACCGCCAGGCCGGCCGGCAGCGCCAGCCAGCCGGCAGCGGCCATGCTGCCCACGATGAACACCACTGCGTAGAGCCGAAAGCCGCTGGCCCAGCCCAGCGCCGCAGCCAGCGCCAGCAGGCTGGGCATGTCCAGTTGCTGCGTGGCACGCGCCGCGCCCTCTGCGACGGCGCGCGAGGTGCCCGCGTCCACGTGCAGCCCCACGCTGTGGAGCCACTGCACGACAGAGAGCCAGAGCTGGTCCATGGGCGGTGCGCCGATGCGTCAGTCCGCGAGCCAGGCGGGCTTGCGCTTTTGCAGAAACGACTGCACGCCCTCGCGGCCCTCGTCGCTCGCGCGGATGTCGGCGATGCCCTGCACCGTGGCGGCGATGAGCTGGGCGTCGATGGCGCGTTCGGCCACGTCCTGCACCAGCTTCTTGCACGCGCGCACGGCGTTCGGGCTGGCGCCGATCAAAGCCTTCAGCCAGGCATCGACCGCTGCGTCGAGCTGCTCCGCCGGCACCACCTGGTGCACGAAACCGATGCGCAGCGCCTGCGCCGCGTCGAAGCGCTCGGCCGTCAAAAAGTAACGGTGCGCGGCACGCGCGCCCATGGCGCGGATGACGTACGGGCTGATGGTGGCGGGAACCAGGCCCAGCCTGACCTCGGACAGGCAAAAGCCCGCCGTGTCCACGGCCACCGCCATGTCGCACGCCGCCACCAGGCCCATGCCGCCGGCGTAGACGTCGCCCTGCACGCGGGCGATCGTCGGCTTCGGGCACTCGTAGATCACGCGCAGCATCTCGGCCAGCTGCCCTGCGTCGGCGACGTTCTCGTCCCGCGTGTAGTCGGCCATGCGGCGCATCCAGTGCAGGTTGGCGCCGGCGCAGAACGCCGGCCCCTCGGCGGCTAGCACCACGGCGCGCACGTCCTGGCGCGCGCCCACGTCCCGAAACGCAGCGGTCAGCTCGGCGATGACCTCGTCGCTGAAGGCGTTGCGGATCTCGGGCTGGGTCAGCGTGATGCGCGCGACCGCGCCCTGCTGGAGGATGGAAAGGTTCTGGCTCATGGCGTAGGGCAACGTTGCAGGTAGTACACGAGGTCGAGTTCCGGGCACGGCTGGCCGAGCGCGGTGAGCGTCGCCGTGATCTGGCCGCGGTGGTGCGTGCCGTGGTTGAAGACATGCGCCAGCGTCAGCGCAAAAGGCAGCGCGGCGGGAGCGCCGCGCATGGTGGTGTATGCCAGGGGTTGCTCCCAGCGCTCGGCCGGCCAGCGTGCGATGAGCGGCTCCCAGCGCGCTGCCCCTTCGCGCAGGCGTGCGGCGAGCCGGACGCGGTCGTGCTCCAGCTCGGCGTCCAGCGCCACCCGCGGCGAAGAGCCTTCGGCGAAGCGCACGAACCACAGCGCGTGCTCGCCCGCCAGCAGGTGGTTCAGCGTGCCGTGGATGCTGCGAAAGAACAGCCCCACGTCGCGCCGATAGTCGGCCTCGGGCACCGGCGCCACCGCATCCAGCAGCCGCGCCGTGGCCCACGCGCTGTAGCGCGCCAGCTGGCTGAAGTGGGCAATACGGTCCATGGGGGCGGGCGCTGGCGCGACTACATGCGGAACACGCCGAACTTGACGTCCGCAATCGGCGCATGGCGCGCGGCGGCCAGGCCCAGCGCCAGCACGCGGCGCGTGTCGGCCGGGTCGATGATGCCGTCGTCCCACAGCCGGGCGGTGGCGTAATAGGGGTGGCCCTGGTCCTCGTACTGCTGGCGAATCGGCGCCTTGAAAGCTTCTTCTTCGTCGGCGGACCACTGTCCGCCTTTGGCCTCGATGCCGTCGCGGCGGACGGTGGCCAGCACCGACGCCGCCTGCTCTCCGCCCATGACCGAAATGCGCGCGTTCGGCCACATCCACAGAAAGCGCGGAGAGTACGCGCGCCCGCACATGCCGTAGTTGCCGGCGCCGAAGCTGCCGCCGATGATGATGGTGAACTTCGGGACATTGGCCGTGGCCACGGCGGTCACCAGCTTGGCGCCATGGCGCGCGATGCCCTCGTTTTCGTACTTGCGCCCGACCATGAAGCCCGTGATGTTCTGCAAGAACACCAGCGGGATCTTGCGCTGGCAGCACAGCTCGATGAAGTGCGCGCCCTTCACCGCACTTTCGGAAAACAAAATGCCGTTGTTGGCGATGATGCCCACCGGCATGCCCTCGATGCGCGCAAAGCCCGTGACCAGCGTGGAGCCGAAGCGCGCCTTGAACTCGTCGAACTCGCTGCCGTCCACGATGCGGGCAATGATCTCGCGCACGTCAAAGGGCTTGCGCGTGTCGGTGGGGATCACGCCATACAGCTCTTGCGCTTCAAATTTAGGAGCTGCCGGCGCTTGCCCCTCAAGGGTTTGAGGCTGATTTCTATTCAAATTGCCCACCGCCTTGCGCGCCAGCGCCAGGGCGTGCAGGTCGTCCTGCGCCAGGTGGTCGGCCACGCCGGACAGGCGGGTGTGCACGTCGCCGCCGCCCAGATCCTCGGCCGAGACGACCTCGCCCGTGGCAGCTTTGACCAGCGGCGGGCCGCCCAGGAAGATGGTGCCCTGGTTCTTGACGATGATGGTTTCGTCGCTCATGGCCGGCACGTAGGCGCCGCCCGCCGTGCACGAACCCATGACCACGGCGATCTGCGCGATGCCCTGCGCGCTCATGTTGGCCTGGTTGTAGAAGATGCGGCCGAAGTGGTCGCGGTCGGGGAAGACCTCGTCCTGGTTGGGCAGGTTGGCGCCGCCCGAGTCGACCAGGTAGATGCACGGCAGGCAATTTTGCTGCGCGATCTCCTGCGCGCGCAGGTGCTTCTTCACCGTCATCGGGTAGTACGTGCCGCCCTTCACGGTCGCGTCGTTGCA
Organism: Burkholderiaceae bacterium; assembly: GCA_032059585.1. Lineage (GTDB taxonomy): Bacteria > Pseudomonadota > Gammaproteobacteria > Burkholderiales > Burkholderiaceae_C > Melaminivora. The sequence goes on along the minus strand of DAMCAL010000006.1, from coordinate 15,813 downwards.
GACGATCAGGCACTCGGTGCCGGCCACGCGGCCCACCCCGGCGATCAGGCCGGCGCCGGGCGCATCGCCGCCGTACATGTTCAGCGCGGCCAGCGGGGCGATCTCCAGGAACGGCGTGCCCGGGTCCAGCAGCATGTGCACCCGATCGCGCGGCAGCAGCTTGCCACGCGCCACGTGCTTGGCGCGCGCGGCCTCGCTGCCGCCCAGCGCCACGCGCTCGATCTGCGTGCGCAGGTCGTCCACGAGCTGGCGCATGGCCGCGGCGTTGGCCTGGAAGTCGGCCGAGCGGGGATTGAGGCGGGATTCGAGAATCATGTCGGTTTGGTTCCTTGGCCTTCTCAGGCCGTTTTGCTTTCCTGCAGGCCCAGCTCTTGCTTCATGGCGTCGCGGATCTTGAATTTCTGGATCTTGCCGGTCACGGTCATGGGAAATTCCTGCACGAAGCGGATGTAGCGCGGCACCTTGTAGTGCGCGATCTGGCCCTTGCAGAAGTCGCGGATGTCGTCCTCGGTGGGCGCGGCGCCGGGCTTGGCGATGATCCAGGCGCACAGCTCCTCGCCCAGGCGCTCGTCGGGCACGCCGACCACCTGCACGTCCTGCACCAGCGGGTGGCGGTACAAAAATTCTTCGATCTCGCGCGGGTACAGGTTCTCGCCGCCGCGGATCACCATGTCCTTGATGCGGCCGACGATGTTCACGTAGCCCTGCTCGTCCATGGTGGCCAGGTCGCCGGTGTGCATGAAGCCGTCGCCATCGATGGCCTCGCGCGTCTTTTCCGCGTCGCCCCAGTAGCCGTGCATCACCGAGTAGCCGCGCGTGCACAGCTCGCCGCTCGTGCCCGCGGGCACGACGGCGCCGGTTTCCGGGTCGATGATCTTGATCTCCAGGTGCGGCTGCACCGTGCCGACGGTGGACACGCGCTTTTCCAAGGGCGTATCGACACTGCTCTGGCAGCTGACCGGGCTGGTCTCGGTCATGCCGTAGGCGATGGTGATCTCGGACAGGTGCATCTCCTGGACCACCCGCTTCATGACCTCGATGGGGCACGGCGAGCCGGCCATGATGCCGGTGCGCAGGGTGGACAGGTCGAACTCGGCGAAGCGCGGGTGCTCCAGCTCGGCGATGAACATGGTCGGCACGCCGTACAGGCCGGTGCAGCGCTCGGCCTGCACCGCTTCGAGCACCGCCAGCGGCTCGAAGCCGTCGCTGGGGTAGACGATGGTCGCCCCATGCGTGAAGCAGGCCAGGTTGCCCAGCACCATGCCGAAGCAGTGGTACAGCGGCACGGGGATGCACAGCCGGTCCTCCGGGGTGAGGCGCATGCACTCGCCGATGAAGAAGCCGTTGTTCAGGATGTTGCGGTGGGTGAGCGTCGCGCCCTTCGGAAACCCCGTGGTGCCGCTGGTGAACTGGATGTTGATCGGGTCGGTGTTCTTGAGCTGCGCGGCCATCTCGTCGATGCGCGCGTCTTCAGGTTCACCGCGCGCCATCAGGGCGGAAAACCGCAGCATGCCGGCCTGCTCGGCCCCGCCGCCGCCCGAGTCGATCCAGACCACGCTGCGCAGCTTGGGCAGGCGGCGTGAGGCCAGCAGCCCGGGCAGGCACAGGTCGAGCTCGGGCGCCAACTCGCGCAGCATGCCCACGTAGTCGCTGGTCTTGAACTGCGCCATGGTCACCAGCGCCTTGCAGCCGACCTTCGTCAATGCGTACTCGACCTCGGCCACCCGGTAGGCCGGGTTGATGTTGACCAGCACCAGCCCGACCTGCGCGGTGGCCAGCTGCATCAGCACCCACTCGGCGTTGTTGTGCGACCAGATGCCCACGCGGTCGCCCGGCAGCAGCCCCAGGCCGAGCAGCGCACTGGCCAGGCGGCGCGCCTCGCGGTGCAGTTCGGCGTAGGTGTAGCGCAGCCCCTGGTGGCGGCTGACCAGTGCCTCGCGCTCGGGCTGCCGGTCGGCCATGGCGGCGAAGAAGTCGCCGATGGTCTGCTCGATCAGCGGCGTGTCGGTGGAGCCGAAGGCGTGGCTCGAGGCGAGGGGGGCCGGGGATGGCCGGGCGCTGTCCATCATGCGGGGTGTCTCCGTGCGGTGCGATGCAGGCAGGCGCGCAGGCACGAGGCCGTGCGCGGCACAGGGGTGCAGGATACGCCCGCCGCCCACCCCGATGGAGCCACCAGGGTTGCAATAATTGCCACGCCATGTTTACCCCTTCGCTCCCGTCGCACCGCCCGGCCGCGCCCCGCCAAGGCGCGGTGGCGGCCACGCCGATGGCCTTCGTGCAGGCCGTGGTGCAGGCCTACCAGGCCCGTGGCCTGGCGCCCGACCGGGCCCTGGCGCAGGCACAAATTGCGCCAGCGCATGTGAGCGAGGCGCAGGCGCGCATCACCGCCTGGCAAATGGAGGTGCTGTGCGACGCGGCCATGCGCGAGCTGGACGACGAGGCGCTGGGCTGGTTCGAGCGGCGGCTGCCGTGGGGCAGCTACGGCATGCTGGCGCGGGCCTCGCTCACCGCCCCCGCACTGGGGCTGGCGCTGGCGCGCTGGTGCCGGCACCACAACCTGTTGACGCGGTGCATCTCGCTGCAGTTGTCGCACGATGGCAGCGGGGCGACCCTCGCCATCACCGAGCAGCAGGAGTTGGGCCCGTTTCGCGAGTTCTGTCTGGTCTCGGTGCTGCGCAACGCGCTCGGGCTGGCGAGCTGGTTCGTCGATTCGCGCCTGCCCGTGCTGCAGGCGCAGTTCCCGTTCGGTGCGCCGCCGCATGCGCAGGCCTACGCGGTGCTCTTCGGCGGGCCTACGCAGTTCGGCGCGGCGCAGGCCGCCGTGCAGTTCGATGCGCGCTACCTGGCGCTGCCCCTGGTACGCGACGAGGCCGCGATGGACCAGATGCTGCAGCGCGCACTGCCGCTGACGGTGCGCCAGTACCGGCGCGACCGGCTGCTGGTGCAGCGCGTACGCCAGGCGCTGGCCGCGGCCCCGCAGGCGCTGCACAGCGCCCAGTCGCTGGGCGATACGCTGCACCTGTCACCGCGCACGCTGCACCGGCAACTCCACGCCGAGGGCGCCTCGCTGCAGCAGCTCAAGGACGAGGCGCGCCGCGCGCGCGCCTGCGAGCTGCTGCAGCGCACCGACCGGCCCATCAAGCAGGTGGCCCAGGCCAGCGGGTTCGCCAGCGAGAAAAGCTTCATCCGCGCCTTTCGCGCGTGGACGGGGCAGTCGCCCGCGCGCTTTCGCCAGACGGTGCGCGCGGCCTAGGGTCGGAATGCGCCGGGTGGGCTGCAACGGACATCGGCAAGGGGCCACCAACGCAGCACTGCAGTTCACCCAGGCCGCACCACGGAACGCCTGGCGCTGGCCCCAAAGGCTCAGCCCAGCAGGGCTGGCAACTCGCGCATGTCGGCGATCAGGTGCACCGCCCCTGCCGCACGCAGCGCTTGCGGTGTGCTGTGGCCAGCCCCGCCCGGGCTGTACCCGACCACGGTGGCGCCCGCCGCCACACCCGCCGCCACGCCCGTGACCGTGTCCTCCACGACCAGGCAGCGTGCGGGTGCCACACCCACAGCCGCCGCAGCGGCCAGGTACACGTCGGGCGCGGGCTTGGTGGCCGGCATCTCGTGGCCGCTGAAGACGCGGCCGGCGAACAGCGGCGCCAGGCCAACCTGCGCGAGCTGCATTTCCACCTTGTGCCGGTCGGCCCCGGAGGCACAGGCGATGCGCCCGCCCAGCCGGCCATGCACGGCCTGGACTGCGGCCACAGCGCCGTCGATGGGTTGCAGCTCCGCGGCCAGGCGCACGTTGCGCCGGGCGTAGAACTCGGCCATCCAGGCATCCGTCAACGGCTGGCCGGTGTGCGCCTCGATGCGCGCCGCCTCGCTGCGCACCGTCTTGCCGATGAAGATGGCCATGCATTCAACGGGCGTGATGCGCCAGCCGGCTTCGTTGAGCATGGCGCACAGCACGCCGTTGGTGATGGGCTCGCTGTCCACCAGCACGCCGTCGCAGTCGAACAGCACGGCATCGAACGCCGGGGCCGGGCCCTGGCCGCGTGTGGGGAGAGAAAACATGTAGGGGTACGTCAGAGCAGGCTTTCCGGCGGCTGGTGCAGCGCCAGATCGCACTCGGGACCATACACCACGGTCTGGTCGCGCCCGTACTGCTTCGCCCGGTACAGCGCGGCGTCGGCATGGCGAAACAGCGCGTGCGCCACGTCGATGCCCATGCGCGGCGCGCCGGTGGTGACCTCGCGGTCGGCCGGCTGCAGGCTCGCCAGGCCGATGCTGATGGTCACGATGCCGTCGTCACCCCCGCGTGCATGTTCGATGTCCAGGGCCCGCACCGTCTCGCGCAACCGCTCGGCCACCGTCCAGGCCTCGTCTTCGGCGGCGCCGGGCAGCAGCACGGCAAACTCCTCTCCGCCGTAGCGCGCCACCATGTCGCCGGCGCGCCCGACGGCCGATACCAGGGACTGCGCCACGGCCTGCAGGCAGCGGTCACCAGCCATGTGCCCGTAGTGGTCGTTGAAGGCCTTGAACCGGTCCACGTCGATCATCAGCAGCGCGAGCGGCTTGCCCGTGCGCAGCGCCCGCTCCCACTCGAAGGCGACCTGCTCGTCCAGTGCCAGGCGGTTGGCCATCTGGGTCAGCGGGTCAATGCGCACCTGCGCCTCCAGCGCCGTGCGGTAGCGCTCGAGCTGCTCCTCGGTCTGGCGCCGCTCCGTGATGTCCTGCACTGTGCCGGTCATGCGCGAGCGCTCGGCGTCCTGGGCGGTGCCGTATTCGGCGCGCACCTCCACCCAGCGCTGCGGCAGGTCGCCAGCGGGCTGGACGCGGTACTGCACGCGCAGGCCGCTGCGCTGCGCGGTGGCCTGCGCGAACTCGCGCAGCGTGGCCTCGCGATCGGCCTTGTGCAGCAGTGATACCCAGCGCTTGAGCGACATGTGCTGCTTGGCGCCGAGCCCGAAGATGGTCGCGGCCATGGGCGAGAGGGCAAACACACGCGACTCGGCGTCATAGGCGAAGTAGCCCACCGACGCCGCGCGCTGCGCCGCCTCCAGCCAGCGCATGTTGTGCTCCAGGCGCTCCTTGAGCAGGCGCTCGCTGCGCCAGGCGCGCCATTGCCAGGCCACCACCAGAGCGGCCAGCAGCACAAAGGCCAGGCTGGCGAACAGCGTCAGCGACAGGCGGCCACCGCGCTGCGCATCGGCCATGGCCTCGTCGGCGTCGACCTTGGAGATGAGCAGCCAGTTGCTCGTTGGAATGGCGCTGGCGGTGGCCAGCACCTGGCTGCCGCGGTAGTCGCGCCCGTACAGGATGCCGCGCGCGCCGCTCGCAGCCAGCGCCACGGTGGCGTCGGCGGTGCCGCGTACGGGCATGCGCAGGCTCAGCGGCTCGTCGCTGCGGTGGCGCAGCGGACTGAGGAACACGATGCTCTCGCCCCGCCGCTCCACCAGCAACGATTCGGCCGTCGTGCGGCTGCCGCTGGGCCAGGCCTCCAGCAGCGGGTACAGGCCCGAGCGCGCGTCCACCACCAGCCAGACCGCGCCCACCGCCTGCGTCCCGTCGAACAGCGGTGCCAGCAGGCTGAAATAGGGAAATGCGAACGATTCGTTGCGTTGCAGGCCGGTGCTGGCGGGCTGGGCCAGCGCCAGCACGCCGCGCAGGGCTTCGCGTTCACCAGCCGGCAGCCGGCCTGTCTGCGCTCCCTGCGGGCCCAGCAGCACGCGCCCCTGCGGGTCGACCACATAGGCACCGGTGTACTGCATGTGCTCGACGAGCCCGCGCAGCCGTTCGCGCACCAGCAATTCCTGCGCCGGAGTGGGGGTAGCGCGCCAGCGCCCGACGGCCGCGCCGAACGCGCTGTCGGCGCTCAGGGCCTCCGCTTCGCCCTGGCGGCGCTGGCGCCAGGCGGCCACGCTCTTGGCCTGCAACTGGTTGATGGCCCCCAGGCTGCTTTCGATGACATGGCGATAACGCTGTTCACGCTCGGCGTACAGGGCCTGCGCACCCCAGACGAGAATGCCCAGCAACACCACCGCGAGGAGCGGCACCAACCACCAGGCGCGGATGGCGCCAGGAGCAGTGGTAGCGTCAGCGCGTTGAAAGGGCATGGCCGAAAATGTAAAAGATTGTGCCACGTTAACATGGTCTCTTGCTTTTCGCTCCCTTTTTTCGGGTGAACGCGATGTCCTTTTTGCCGCCCCCACCCCGCCGCGCTACCGGTCGTGCCCCTGTCCTCACGCGGCGGGCCCTCATGGGCCTGGCCGCGGCGCCGTGGATGGCGGGTGCGGCGCACAGCCAGACAGCGCGGCGCGACGTGGTGCTGAACCTGTCGCTGGAACCTGACAGCCTGGACCCGACGATGTCCCCGGCCGCAGCCGTGGGCGAAGTGGTGCACTTCAACGTGCTGGAAGGCCTCACGCGCATCGACGAAAACGGCGCTGTCGCGCCGCTGCTGGCCGAATCGTGGCAGTGGGGTGCAGAGGGCCGCTCCTGTGCGTTCAGGTTGCGCGCCGGGGTGCGGTTCCACGACGGCAAGCTGCTGGACGCGCAGGCGGTGCGTGCCAGTTTCGAGCGGGCGGTGGCGCCCGGCTCGACCAACAAGGCGCGGCGGGCGCTGTTCGACAACATCGCGACCATCGCCACGCCCGACGCGCACACGGTGGCGCTGACGCTGCACCACCCCGACGCGCACCTGCTGTTCCGCCTGGGCGAGGGCACGGCCGTCATCGCCCACCCGGCCACCGCCGGGCAGCTGGCGCGTGCCCCGGTGGGCACCGGCCCCTACCGGGTCGCGCAGTGGCAGCGTGGACACAGCATCCGCCTGGAGCGCGCGCCGGCGGCCCGTGCGGCGCAGCAGGTGGCGCTGGACGGCGCCACGTACCGTTTCATCCACGACCCCCTGGAGCGCGAGCAGGCGCTGCACGCGGGCAGCATCGACGTGTTCTTCCAGTTCGCCACGCGCGCGGCGCGCACGTTCGAGGAAGACATGCGTTACCAGCTGCTGGTCGGCAGTTCCAGCGGCAAGGGCATGCTGGCGCTCAACCACCGCCGCGCCCCGCTGGGCGACGTGCGGGTGCGCCGCGCCATCACCCATGCGATCGACCGCGAGGGGTTCATCCAGCGCGTGCTCGACGGCCACGGCGAGGCGATCGGCAGCCACTTCTCGCCGACCGATGCGGGGTACCTGCACCTGCAAAGCCTGTACCCGTACGACCCCGACCGCGCGCGCGCCCTGCTCCACGAGGCGGGGGTGCGCACGCCGCTGAGGCTGAAACTTGCGCTGCCGCCCGCGCCGTATGCCCATGTCGGCGGCGGCGTGGTGGCCGAGTACCTGGCGCAGGTGGGCATCGTGGCCGAGCTGGTGCCCATGTCCTGGCACGAGTGGCTGGCGGGGCCGTTCCGGGGGGATTTCGACATGACGCTTATCAACCATGTCGAGCCGCTGGACTACCAGGTCTACGCCGATCCGCAGTACTACTTCGGCTACGACAGCCCCGCATTCCGTGCGCTGGTTGCGCAGCACGCCCTGGCCGACCATCCGCGCGACCGCCAGAAGCTGTTCGCCCAGTTGCAGCGCCATCTCGCGCAGGACGCGGCCAACGCCTGGATCTTCGCGCCCCACATCGTCACCGTGGTGCGCAAGGGCCTGCGCGGGGTCTGGATGAACTACCCCATCTTCGCGCACGACGTCGGCGCCATGCGCTGGTCCTGAGGCGCACCGGCCCCCAGGCGGCCGTGGGCCGCGTCAGGCCAGCAGGTCGCCGTCGACGTAGTACCAGCGGCCACCCTCCCGCACGAAGCGGCTGCGCTCGTGCAGCCGGTGGGCGCGGCCGCTGCGCGTGCGCTGGCGGGCGACGAACTCGACCTCTGCGTGGTCCGGCGCTGGTTGGTGGTGGGCACGCACCGCCAGCCCCAGCCAGCGCACGCCAGGCTCGAACGCGATGGAGGGCGGGCGCTGCGCGGGATGCCAGGTGGCCAGCAAGTACGCCTCGCACTCGCGCACGAAGGCGCTGTAGCGCGAACGCATGAGGGACTCGGCGTCCGGCGCCGGGACGGCATCGACGTGGTCGATGTAGCGGCCGCAACAGCGCTCGTACGCCAGCGGCCGCCCGCAGGGGCAAAGTGGCGTGGTCATCATGGTGCAGACACTGGCGCAAACGCCCAACGGCGCCACAGCACGGTTCGTCAGGCTAGTGCGCGCTGGATCAGGATCTTCTGCACGTCGCTGGTGCCCTCGTAGATCTGGCACACGCGCACGTCGCGGTAGATGCGCTCGACCGGGAAGTCATTGACCACGCCATAGCCGCCCAGGGTCTGGATGGCGGCGCTGCACACTTTTTCCGCCATCTCGCTGGCGAACAGCTTGGCCATGGCGGCTTCCTTCAGGCACGGCCGGCCGGCGTCGCGCAGCGCGGCGGCATGCCAGATGAGCTGGCGCGCGGCCTCGATCTGCGTGGCGCAGTCGGCCAGGCGAAAGCCCACCGCCTGGTGCTGGAAGATGGGCTGGCCGAAGCTCTCGCGCTCCTTGGCGTACTGCAACGCCACCTCGAACGCCGCGCGCGCCATGCCCACGCTCTGCGCGGCGATGCCGATGCGCCCGCCCTCCAGCGCGGACAGGGCAATCCTGTAGCCCTCGCCCTCGGCGCCGATCAGGTTCGCGGCCGGGACGCGGCAGTTCTCCAGGTTGATCTGCGCCGTGTCGCTGCTGTGCTGGCCCAGCTTGTCCTCCAGCCGCGCAACCTGCCAGCCCGGCGTGTCGGTGGGCACGAAGAAGGCGCTCATGCCGCGCTTGCCCGCGGCCTTGTCGGTCACGGCGATGACGATGGCGGCCTGGCCGTTCTGGCCGCTGGTGATGAACTGCTTGACGCCGTTCAGCACGTACTCGTCCCCGTCCTTCGTCGCCGTGGTGCGCAGGGCCGAGGCGTCCGAGCCCACGTGCGGCTCGGTCAGGCAGAACGCGCCCAGCCACTCGCCGCTGGCCAGCCGCGTGAGCCAGTCGCGCTTTTGCTGCTCGCTGCCGTAGCGCATCAGGATGGCGTTGACGGGGCAGTTGGTGACGCTGATCGCCGTGCTGGTGCCGCCGTCGCCGGCCGCGATTTCCTCCAGCACCAGCGCCAGCGACACGTAATCGAGCCCGGCGCCGCCGTAGCCTTCAGGCACGCAAATGCCGTAGGCGCCCAGCTGCGCCAAGCCCCGGTGCACCTCGTGCGGGAAGGTGTGCTCGCGGTCCCACTGGGCGGCGTACGGGGTGATCTGCTCGCGCACGAAGTCGCGCACGGCGTCCCGGATCATTTCCTGGTCCTGCGTCAGCAGCATGGAGTCTCCTGGTGAATCGTGAGAGAGAAGGCTACGGCGGCGGGCTACCAAGTGGCCGCGCGCCGGCCGTCGTGGTGCAGCAGCCGGCCCTTGTCTGCGGGCGTGAGCGTGGCCAGCACCTGGCGCATGCCGCGCACGCTGCCCTGCACGGTCAGCGGCGCAGCCTCGCCGCCCATGTCGGTCTGCACCCAGCCCGGGTCGATGGCCACCAGCGTGGCGCCAGGGTAGTCGTGCTGCGCCGCGGCCACCGCCATGTTCAGCGCGGCCTTGCTGGTGCGGTACAGCCAGGCGTTGCTGGCCGGCACGCTGCCGATTTGCGACATGGACGAGGACAGAAAGGCGAACACGCCCCGGGCCGCTTCGACCAGCGGCGCGACCTGTGGCAGCGCCTGCATGGCGCCCAGCACGTTGGCGTGCATCACGGCGTCGAAATCCTCGCGCGTGGGCGGCGTGCGCGCATCGGGGCGGCGCATGACGCCGGCGACGTACAGCGCCACATCCAGGCGCTCGCCATCGAGCTGCCAGGCCAGGCTGCTGACGCTGACAGGGTCGGCCACGTCGACGGTCAGCGCCTGCGCGCCCAGCGCCTGCACGCGCGCGCGGCCGGCCGCGTCGCGCACCGTGGCCAGCACGCGCCAGCCGTCGGCGCGGTACTGCCGCACGAACTCGAGCCCGATGCCGCGCGAAGCGCCCATCACCAACGCAGTGGGCATGGCAGATTCCTAGTCAAATCGGGCTCTAACGCTTATCCAGCAAGCGCTAACAGCTATCGTTTTAATAGTGTCTGGCAACGTTGCCGTCACACCAGCTCGATCGCCATGGCCGTGGCCTCGCCGCCGCCGATGCACAGCGTGGCCAGGCCCTTTTTCTTGCCTTGGCGCTGCAGCGCGTGGATCAGCGTGACCAGGATGCGCGCGCCGCTGGCGCCGATGGGGTGGCCCAGCGCGCAGGCGCCGCCGTGCACGTTCAGCCTCTCGTGCGGCACGTTCAGCTCCTTCATCAGGGCCATGGGCACCACGGCGAAGGCCTCGTTGACTTCCCACAGGTCCACGTCCTCGACCTTCCAGCCCGCTTTCTTCAGCGCCTTTTCCGTGGCCGCCACGGGCGCGGTGGTGAACCACTCGGGTTCCTGCGCGTGCGTGGCGTGGGCGACGATGCGCGCCAACGGCTTGGCGCCCAGTTCCTGGGCGGTCGATTGGCGCATCAGCACCAGCGCGGCAGCGCCATCGTTGATGCTGGAGCTCGACGCCGCGGTGATCGTGCCGTCCTTCTTGAATGCGGGCTTCAGGCCGGCGATCTTGTCCAGGCGCGCCTTGGCCGGGCCCTCGTCCTCGCTCACCGTGACCTCGCCCTTGCGTGTCTTCACGGTGACGGGCGCAATCTCGTCCTCGAAGGCGCCGCTCTTGGAGGCTTCCTGGGCGCGTTGCACGCTGGCGATGGCGAACTGGTCCTGCTGCTCGCGCGTGAACTGGTACTTGGCGGCGCAGTCCTCACCGAAAGTACCCATGGAGCGGCCCGGCTCGTAGGCGTCCTCCAGGCCGTCCAGCATCATGTGGTCGTAGACCTTGTCGTGGCCCATGCGATAACCGCCCCGGCCTTTCTTGAGCAGGAAGGGCGCGTTGGTCATGCTTTCCATGCCGCCGGCCACGACCACGTCGCGGCTGCCGGCGACCAGCTGGTCGTGCGCCAGAATGGTCGCCTCCATGCCGGCGCCGCACATCTTGGACAGCGTCACCGCGCCGGTGCTGCGCGGCAGGCCGCCGGCGTGGCCCGCCTGGCGCGCAGGCGCTTGGCCCTGGCCCGCCATCAGGCAGTTGCCGAACAGCACTTCCTCCACCTTCTCGGGCGCGATGCCCGAGCGCTCGACGGCGGCGCGGATGGCAGCGCCACCCAGTTCCCAGGCGGCCAGCTCGGCAAAGTCGCCCTGGAAGGCCCCCATGGGCGTGCGTGCTGCGCCGACGATGACGACGGGATCTTGGTGTGCGGGGGATGTCATGGCATGGCTCCTGGAACAAGAATGGGAGGGGAAACAGACGCTGGCGCAGCGCCTTGCGCGCAAAAGCGCCGCTGCACGTCATAGGGAAACACGTCGTAGACGTGGCCGGCCTGAATGCGCTCTTTGTGCGACTGCCAGAAGGCGACGTCCAGCAAATCGGCATGGTGGCGCATGAAGATGTCCCGCACGGCCTGGTTGCCGAGCAAAAAGGGCGCGAACGTTTCCGGAAACACGTCGCGCGCGCCGACCGGCCACCAGACTTCGCCCGAGAGCTCGTCCTCCTCGCTGCGCGGCGCCGGCACCTGGCGAAACTGGCAGTCCGTGAGGTACTCGATCTCGTCGTAATCGTAGAACACCACCTTGCCGTTGCGGGTGATGCCGAAGTTCTTCCACAGCATGTCGCCCGGGAAGATGTTGGCCGCCACCAGGTCCTTGATGGCGTTGCCGTACTCGACCACCGCGTGCTCGAGTGCGCCGTGCACCTGCGGCTGCTCGAGGCCGGCGTCGAAGCATTCCTGCAGGTGGATGTTCAGCGGGATCATGCGCCGCTCGATGTAGAGGTGGCGGATGATGACCTCCTGCCGCCCATCGCCGTCGCGGTCGCTGATCTCGATCTGGCTGGGCGCGTGCTGCTGGATTTCCGCGATCAGCGCATCGTCGAACCGCTCGCGGGGAAAGGCGACCAGGCTGTACTCCAGCGTGTCTGCCATGCGGCCCACGCGGTCGTGCTGCTTGACCAGCAGATACTTGGCCTTGACCTGCTCGCGCGTGGTGTCCTTGGGCGCGGGAAAGCGGTCCTTGATCAGCTTGAAAACGTAGGGAAAGCTGGGCAGGTCGAACACCAGCATGACCATGCCCTTGATGCCCGGGGCAATGCGGAACCGGTCGCTGGAATACTTCAGATGGTGCAGGAAGTCGCGGTAGAACAGCGTCTTGCCCTGCTTGGCCAGGCCGAGCGCCGTATACAGCTCTCCCCGCGGTTTGCGCGGCATGAGGCTGCGCAGGAACTGCACGTAGGCGCTCGGCACCTCCATGTCCACCATGAAGTACGCCCGCGCAAAACTGAACAGCATCTGCAGCTCGGCTTCGCCGAACAGGGCCGCGTCGATGACCAGGCCGCCCTGCTCGCCGTGCAGGATGGGCAGTGCGAAGGGCAACTCACCATAGCCGTTGACGATCTTGCCGACCAGGTAGGCGCCCTTGTTGCGGTAGAACAGGCTGCTGAGCACCTGGATCTGAAAGTTGGTGCGCAGCTTCTCGCTGCCCAGGCGCTGCTCGATCGCGTCCGCCACCCGGACCACGTCGCGCGGCAGGTCCTCGAACGGGCGCTGCAACGCGAAATCGGCCACCATGGCGGACACCGCTTCGCGCAGGCTGCGGCCTTGCAGGTAGTAGGCCCGGTAGGTCGGCCGGGCGCCGGGGTCGTCGCTTTCGATGTACTCGGTGCTGACGGCCGGACGCACGAAGATGAAGTCGTTGTGGAAGTGCGTGCGATGCAGGATCTTCGTGGTGACCGAATTGAAAAAGGTTTCGGCCAGCTCGGGCTGGAGATGGTTCACCATCAGGCCGATGTAGTGGAGCTTGACTTCGTGCCACACGTCCATCGGCAGGGCGCCGGCGCCGAATTCCTTGTCCAGGCGGCGCACGCATTCCTTCACCCGCAGGTCGTAGAACTCGATGCGCTCGCGCTGGGCGCGCTGCTGCCCGTGCCAGTCGGCCGTTTCGAACCGGTGCTTGGCCCGCGCCGACTCGGCGCGAAACAGGCGGTAGTGCCGGTTGAAGCCATCCATCATGGCCCGCGCGATGGCGTAGGCCTGGGGGGCGTCAAGGCGCTCAGGGAACATGATTGATCAAGCCGGCTGCCGTGGTCCGCACGATTTCCAGAACGTCCACTGCAGCAGCGCGGTCCTCGCCTATGCCCGCTCGCGCGCGGAGACACGCTCGACGGCGCGCCGCTGCACCTCGTCCAGGCCACCGGCGCCGGGAACCGTCATCTCGACGTTGGTGATCAGGCCGTTCTTCAGGCTGTAGCACCAACCGTGCAGCGTCAGCGCCTGGCCGCGCGCCCAGGCGTCGTGCACCACGGTGCTGTGCGCCACGTTGGCCACCTGCTCGATGACGTTGAGCTCGCACAGCGCGTCCAGACGCCATTGCGGCGACAGGCTTTCCAACAGATCGGCGTGCTTGTCGCGCACGTCCTTCACGTGGCGGATCCAGTTGTCCGCCAGGCCCACGCGCATGTCCTCCAGGGCGGCCCGCACGCCGCCACAGCCGTAGTGGCCGACGACCATCAGATGCTGCACATGGAGTTGGTCCACGGCGTACTGGATGGTGGACAGCGCGTTCAGATCACTGGGCACCACCACGTTGGCGATGTTGCGGTGCACGAACACCTCGCCGGGCTCCAGCCCGGTGATCTGGTTGGCGGGCACCCGGCTGTCGGAGCAGCCGATCCACATATAGCGCGGCTTTTGCTGCGCCATGAGGCCGGTGAAGAACCCCGGCCTGTCTCGCTCCATCTGCTGCGCCCATTCACGGTTGTGGACGAACAGTTCTTCGATGGAGGTCGTGGTCATGGAATGGTCCTTGTTGTGGGGAAGCGTGCGGGTGCAGCGTCGCGACGCGCGTGCTCAGCAGGTCTCGGCAAACAGTTCGCGGCCGATCAGCATGCGGCGGACTTCGCTGGTGCCAGCGCCGATCTCGTAGAGCTTGGCATCGCGCCACAGGCGGCCGAGCGGATACTCGTTGATGTAGCCGTTGCCGCCGAAGATCTGGATGCCTTCACCGGCCATCCAGGTGGCCTTCTCGGCGCACCACAGGATCACGCTGGCGCAGTCCTTGCGCACCTGGCGTACATGCTCGGTGCCGAGCATGTCCAGATTCTTGGCGACCGTGTACGCGAACGAGCGCCCGGCCTGGAGCACGGTGTACATGTCCGCGACCTTGCCCTGGATCAACTGGAACTCGCCGATGCTCTGGCCGAACTGCTTGCGGTCGTGGATATAGGGAATCACGTTGTCCATGACCGACTGCATGATGCCCAGCGGTCCGCCCGTGAGCACCGCCCGCTCGTAGTCGAGGCCGCTCATCAGCACCCTGGCGCCACCGTTGACCTGGCCCAGCACGTTGTCCGCCGGCACTTCCACGTTCTCGAACACGAGTTCGCCCGTGTGGCTGCCGCGCATGCCGAGCTTGTCGAGCTTCTGCGCCACCGAGTAGCCCTTCATCCCCTTCTCGATCAGAAAGGCCGTGACGCCACGGGCGCCGAGTTCTGGTTCGGTCTTGGCATAGACCACGAGCGTGTCGGCATCGGGGCCGTTGGTGATCCACATCTTGCTGCCGTTCAGCAGGTAGTAGCCACCCTTGTCGTCCGCGCGCAGCTTCATGCTGATCACGTCGGAACCAGCGCCCGGCTCACTCATGGCCAGCGCCCCGACGTGCTCGCCGCTGATCAGCCGGGGCAAGTACTTGGCCTTTTGCGCTTCGGTGCCGTTGCGGTTGATCTGGTTCACGCACAGGTTGCTGTGCGCGCCATAGGACAGACCCACCGAAGCGCTGGCGCGCGAGATTTCCTCCATCGCCACCATGTGCGCCAGATAGCCCATGTCGGCGCCGCCATACTGTTCGGGCACGGTGATGCCCAGAACCCCCAGGTCACCCAACTTCTTCCACAGATCCATGGGGAACTGGTCGCTGTGGTCGATCTGCCCGGCACGCGGCGCAATCTCCGCTTGCGCAAATTCACGAACGGCGTCGCGCAGCGCGTCGATGTCTTCGCCCAACTGGAAATTCAGACCGGGCAACGGGGTGGTGCTCATGGGACGGCTCCTATGCGAGTACGACCGCAGAACGGCGCGGCCAATGACGTTTACGTAAACGTCAATTATCGATGACTTCGAGATGAGGTGGGTTCGATTTTTTTCAGCAGCTCCAGTGCCTCGCGCTCGTGCTCCTGCACTTCCTCCAGGTTCGCCTGAAGGTCCGTCATCTGTGCTTCGAGTTGCTTGCGATGCGTTCCCAGCACCTCCAAAAACCGCCGCAATTGAACGCCAGTGTCACGCGGACTGTCGTAGAGGTCGATGATTTCTTTGGCTTCTGTCAGCGACAGGCCGAGTCGCTTGGCCCGAAGCGTCAGCCGCAGCCGCGTCCGATCACGCGCGCTGTAGACCCGATTGCGGCCACCCGGGCCGGCTCGCTCGGGCTGGAGCAAGCCCATGTCTTCATAGAACCGCATCGCCCGGGTCGTAAGGTCGAATTCCCGGGCCAGGTCGCTGATGGTGTAAGTAGCCATGGATAAGGGCGCATGCAAGAGATGAACGCATGGCCGTAGAGGGCCTGTTGACGTTGACGTAACGTCAATACTAGCGCATCGCGCTGCCGTTCATTGGCCAGCGCCACAGAACCCTGCGACTCGGGACACCCCAATACGGGGGCGCGCCTGCAATTCCAAAAACACGAACGCCCTCCGGTTGTCATACCAGGAGGGCGTTTTGTGGGTGTAATGG